>NZ_JACOPK010000003.1:0-303320 GCF_014288055.1 Agathobaculum hominis | reverse complement strand
CCGCCTGCCGCTCTGATGAACAGGCCCTGTTTCAAAATTGGAAGAGGCAGGGCTTGGGTAGGTGTTGCCTTTTTACGGCCGGTACGGTGTAGTTGCACTGTTTTTCTTCAAATTTTTTTGCATCATCTACTTGACTTCGTACCATTGGACTTACCGTGGTACAGTTTATGATACCACGTTTCGGGAGGTTTGTAAAGTTACTTCTGTGTTACAGTTTTCGCGGTTATATTACAGGCAAGTTACGTCTCGCGCTCTCCGAGTGCCTTTCCGATGCCGATATCGGCGCAGACGAGCGCGCCGCAGAACGGTTTCGAGGCTTTCGCGAAGTGCAGCGGCTTGGTGCAGTCGAACGTCACGGTCGCGTCAGCCTGCACCGCGCCCTCCGCGACCTCGCCGCTGTCGGCGCTGACGCCGCTCGGCAGGTCGAGCGCGAGCACAAACGCGCCGCGTTCCCTTTCTCTGCCCATCAGCGCACACGCCGCCGCGCCGCCCGGACGCAGCTCTCCGTGAAACCCCGTGCCGTACAGCGCGTCAACGACCGCATCCGCGCCGAACGCCGCCTGTTCCGTGTCGCGCACGACCTCCGCCGCTGTCTCTGCGAGCCGCGCGAGATTGGTTTTCGCGTCCGCCGTTTTCGGTTCTCCCTCCGCGAGCAGCACGCGCACCTGCACGCCCTCTTTCGCCGCGACGCGCGCCATCACAAAGCCGTCGCCGCCGTTATTGCCCTTTCCTGCGACGATCAGCAGACGCCGGAGCGCCGGAACACGCCGTTTGAGCTCGGCATAGGCCGCGCGGCCCGCATTTTCCATCATCTGTATGTACAGCAGACCGGCCTCATTCGCCGCCCGCTCGCGCTCCTTCATTTCTGCCGCCGTTACCGTTTTCGCCATGTCCCTCGCTCCTTACAGCGGCAGATTTTTGCCGTTGACGCAGGCTTCCTCGTCATCCTCGATCGGAACGAGCAGGCACTTTCTGCCCTCGACGATGCCCGTGCGGATAGAAGCCGCGCGCTCCTCCGGCACATGAAGCTCGATGTTGATGCTGCCGCCCGTCACCCACGGCACATCGTCCTCGTCGGTTTCGTTTGCGGCGTGCTGCGCAAGCTCCTGCTGGAGCACCGCAACCTTCTGCTCGAGCGCAGCAGTGTGCGCGCGGACAGTCCCTTCCTCGACCAGACGGCTGTCCAGCACATTATGCGCCGCCGGAGGCTGCTCGCCGAAGGTATGCGCGTAGGACTTTTCGATCTGCTCGCGCACCTTTTCAGGTACTTCCGCCTCTGCGGCAAGGCCGGAGACCGCCTCCGCCGTCAGCTCGACCGGCGGCAGGCTCTCGTCCTCCTCACGCTCCGCGACCATCGCGCTGATGGTGCGCTGCATCTTGAAGAACGCCTCGTCTGCCTGCTCCTCGTCCTCTCCGAATGCGTCAATCACAACATTTCTGAACGCGAGCTTATCCTCGGCGGCGGTGCGCTGCGAGATGCAGCCGAGCACGTTTTCGATGAACTCCGCGTGCGACGGACGGCCTGTGCGCACATAGTACATCACCGCGTTCACATCGCTGCCGCGGTCGGAGAACGCCGGATAGACAAAGCCGAGGTCAGGCAGGCCGACCACCCAGTCGCGGTCGCGCGCGCCGATGCGGTTTTCGTCCTCCTTGTAGCCGAGCGCAGGCTTGGCCAGATCGACCGGGCAGACCGCACACAGCAGGTACTCGTAGATCTCCTCGGACTCCTCCTGCTCCTCGCCCGAGGTCGCCTTGGACGGCACATCATAGATGTCGTGGTAGACCAGAATGAGGTAGTTGCCGGGATAGCTGTACTCCTCGATGACCTTTTCGTACAGGCGGTCGAGCAGCTCCTCATTGGCGAGCCTGCTGTCGCGCAGGGTCAGCAGATAGGTGCGGCGCTCGTCGGACGCCTCGTTCCGGTCGAACTCCAGCTCAAGCAGATTACTGCCGAGCGTGCCGGAAATGGTCTTTTTCGCAATTTCAAGGTACTTGAAATACTCGTCCTCCTCCAGCTCGGAGAACATATCGGTAAATTTGAGCACGATCTGCTTGCCGCTGTTGACGTAGCAGCCGCACATGCGGTCAAACGTGCACTCTTTCTTTTTCAGCCGGCGGCGCAGCTCCTGCACATCGCCCTTGGTAATATTCATAAGAGCAGTCTCTCCTTATTATATATAGAACACAGGCTGCCGGAAAAGCGTCCGTTCCCCGGCAGTCTATTATATAGTATACTATTTTCCCCGGTACAAACGCAAGCAAAAATCTCTCCGGTCCCTTTTCCCGTTATTTTCTTTTACGGTTCCGCATTTTCCGTCGTTTTGACGTTGAAAAGCGCATCGGTTATGTGCTATACTTACTCTATCTGAGAATATCTGCATCAAACATGGAGTGTATGAAAATATGGCATATGAAAAGAACCGCCGCCGCCCTCCGCAGGAGGATGACGGCACGCTGATCGAGGGCCGCAACGCCGTCCTCGAGACCCTGCGCTCGGGACGCGCAGTGGACAAGATCTTCCTCGCTGAGGGCGCGCATCTCGCAGACGTCGCCGCTGAGGCGAAAAAGCACGGCGTACCGACCGTGACCTGCGACCGCCGCAAGCTCGACCACATGAGCGTCACCGGCACGCATCAGGGCGTCATCGCGCAGACCGCCGCACAGGAATATGTCTCGCTCGACGACATTTTCCGCGTCGCGGAGGAGCGCGGCGAAACGCCGCTCATCGTCGTCTGCGACGGCATTGAGGACCCGCACAACCTCGGCGCGATCATCCGTTCCGCGGAGACCGCCGGTGCGCACGGCGTCATCATCCCCAAGCGCCGCGCCGTCGGTCTGACGGCGTCAGTCGCCCGCTCGGCAGCCGGTGCGCTCGCCTACGTCGGCGTGCACAAGGCAAACAACCTCGCCTCCACCCTCGACGAGCTTAAAGAGCGCGGCGTCTGGCTGTTCGGCGCAGAGGCCGACGGCACGGTAGACCTGTACGAAGCGCCGTTCGACCGCGCGACCGCGATCGTCATCGGCTCGGAGGGTCAGGGCCTCAGCCGCCTGACGCGCGACAAGTGCGACTACATCGTCAGCATCCCCATGCGCGGCCGCGTCAACTCACTCAACGCCTCCAATGCCGCAGCGGTCCTGCTGTTCGAAGCGCTCCGCCGCCGTCTGGGACACTAAACAGATAAAAGAGGTCACATCATGGATAAGAAAGATGAATTTAATCTGGACGAGTTCAAGGATCTGCTGAACGACGTTCCGGATGCCGGTGATTTCGACCTTGAGTCGATCATCGCCGAGGTAGAGGGCCGTGCCCCTGCCGAAACCAAGGTCGAGCCTGCGCACAGCGAGCCGGTACACAGTGAGCCTGCCCCTGCCGCCGCAGAGCCGGCGCGTGAGCAGCCGCCGGTAAAGACTGCGCCGAAAACCAAGAGCAAGGCTGCGCCAGCCGCTCCTGCCGCCGCTCCCGAGGCAGAGCCTGAGAACCCGCGTGCCGCACGCATTGCCGCGCGCGAGGCCAAAGCCGCAGAGCACGAGCAGAAGGCTGCGGAAAAGCGAGCCGAAAAACGTGCTAAGCGCGAGGAAAAGCTCGCGGAACGCGAAGAAAAGCAGGCAGAAAAGGCCGCAAAGGCCGCTGCCGCTCCCCAGAAGGAAAAGGCGGAGCGCGTCTCGCGCAAGCAGGCTCGCGCCGCACGCATCGCCGCCGAGCAGGAGGAGGAGAACGAGGACATCGAGGTGCTCGACCCTGACCAGTCCTTCCGTGTGTTCCGCCGCCGCAGCCGCGGTCTGAACGCGCGCTCCATCCTTGTGCTGATCCTCGCCGCAGCAGCCGCCTACCTGTCGCTCGCGCCGAGCTTCACGCAGCTCCCCCTGCCCTCGCTCGTCGACATTGTCGCAAACCCGACGCTCGGCATCGGCTCGCTGCTCGTCCTGCAGATCCTCGCCATCCTTATCGGCGTCGACATTTTCAGCCTCGGCTTTTCCGAGCTGTTCCACGGCCGTCCGTGCCGCGAGACGCTGGTCTCGGTCGCGATCGTCGCGGCCATCCTGCACAGCGTTTCCCTGCTCGTATTCCCCGAGCAGAACGGTGTCACCACGCCCTACATCGCCGCGTCCATCCTCATGCTCTACGCCATGATGCGCGAGGACCGCGGCCGCTACGCCGCCCGTGCGCGCTCGTACAAGGCAGTCGCGCAGGCCGACCAGCTGCTTGCAGTCTACAGCCATTACGATGACGTTGACGACGCCTGCCGCGCCGCAAAGGGCCCGCTTTTCAACAAAAACGACTTTTTGACCGAGCTGGAACGTCCGGACACCGTAGACCGTTTTTCCATGATCTACGCGCCCCTCGCGCTCGCGCTCAGCATCATTTTCGCGCTCGTCTCCTCTCTCGGCAGAGGTGAGCCGGTCCGCTTCTTCTGGGCGTTCTCGTCCATCACCATCGTCGCCGCTCCGATCGGTCTGCTCTGCGCTTTCGGCGCAGGCTACAAGAACATCGCGCGCCGCCTGCTGGCCTCCGGCGCTGCGCTCGCCGGTGCGCGTCAGGCAAATCTGCTGCGCGGCACGGAGGAGGTCGTGCTCGCGGAGAACGACCTGTTCCCGACCGGCTCGATCGAGCTCGAGAGCATCAAGGCGGTCGGTCAGCTCGACGAAACGCGCATTCTCTCCTGCGCTGCGGCACTCGCAGATGCGGCAGGTCTTGAGCTTGGCCGCGCGCTGAGCGAAGCCGCCCGGGCGCATTCGGCGCTCCCCCTCACCGCCCACGACCTCCGCGTCGTTGACGGCGGTCTGACCGGCCACGTCGGCAGCAGCTACATGGTGCTCGGCACGGGCGCGCTCATGGTCAACATGGGCGTCACCATCCCGGCTGAACGCGACAGTCAGGTCGCGATGTATCTGCTCGCGGATAATCAGCTTGCCGGTGTGATCACGCTGCGCTACCTGCCCACCAAGCACACCTACAAGGCAATGCGTCTGATGCGCCGCATGCACATGAACGCCGTTATCGCCGCACGCGATTTCAACGTTTCCCCGGCGATGGTCGAGGAGGAATTCGATCTGCGCCGCGGCTTCGCCGACCAGCCCGATCCGGCAGGCGTTGCCCGCCTGCTCGACCCGCGCTACGCCAAGGGCGACGCTCCGGCCGCTGTCCTGACCCGCGAGGGCGCAGGCCCGTTCATGCAGGTGCTTCGCTGCGCCGACAAGCTCGCCGGTGCGGTACGCTCTGCGCTGACGCTCAGCACGTTCGCCGGTCTGTTCGGCATGCTGATCGTGTTCTATCTCGTGTTCCAGAACCAGGCAGCCGCGCTGCCCGTACAGCATCTGCTGCTGTACCTGCTCATCTGGTACATTCCGGTATTTGTCATCAATCAGCAGACGCACTGAATACAGTAAGGCTTCGAACTCCTGTTCGGAGCCTTTTTTCTTTACCCTCAGCAGAGGGTATATTTCCGCCGATACAGCGGTGCGCCGCTGAAGGCGACTTTACGCTCGGAGTGAGCGTGCACAATGGCCGCCTTCGGCGGCCGGGAGACGCCGTGCCCACGGCGGAGGGGCAAGAGGGGGCCAAGACACCCTCCGGGTTTCTTATCCCCCTCTTAGCTCCCCCACATCTTCCCTCGGGACGCTCAGCATAGCTTCGCGTCTAAACGGGGGGACGATAGCTCGGTTCCGTGCGTCGGGCAGCTTTTGGGACGCTGTAAGGCCCTGAATTTACTTTGCGTGATTTGCCGCGCATAACAGTGCGCGGCCATCCGGTGCAGAGCGCTTGATTTGCGCTGCGAAAAACTCCGCTTCCATCAAGAGCGTTCTCTTGGAGCAGCAGACGCCCCTGTGGGCCCCCGCTTTTTAGACGCGCGACCGCAGGGAGTCGCGTCCTAAGGAAAGTTTGGGGAGTTAAGAGGGGAAAGAAAACCTTGGTTGTCTTTCCCCTCTTGCCCCCGCCGCCGGGCGGCGGCAATTCGCACGCCATGTCATGGCGAATACCCCCGGCCCGGGAGGGCCATTCTCGCCTGCGGCGGCAGGCCGCCGGAACGGCGGAACCATTTACCCCCTGCTCCCGGGAGGGAGTTTAAGGGGCCGCTGCCCTCGGGAGGGCTTGTTGGCAACATATCTTAAATTCCGACTGTCGCGTACACGATTTTATAAAACTATACAAAAATCTCGCTCCCGGCCCCGCGCCGCGCACGGATTGCAAATGAACGCTTGTGAGAAGCGCGCGAACGTGTTATAATAATGGCATATTCAATCAGATAAGGAGCTTTCGACGTGAAAAATCGTGAGCAAATTCGCAATTTCTCTATTATTGCACATATTGACCACGGCAAATCCACCCTTGCCGACCGTCTGCTCGAGCAGTGCAAGGCGGTCTCCGTCCGCGAGATGGAGGAGCAGCTGCTCGACAACATGGACCTCGAGCGCGAGCGCGGCATCACCATCAAGGCGCGCGCCGTCCGCATGGAATATCAGGCCGACGACGGCAGGACCTACGAGATGAACCTCATCGACACCCCGGGTCATGTCGACTTCAACTACGAGGTCTCCCGCTCTCTCGCGGCCTGCGAGGGCGCGCTGCTCGTCGTCGATGCGGCGCAGGGCATCGAGGCACAGACCCTCGGCAACACCTACCTCGCCATCGACGCCGGACTTGAAGTCGTGCCGGTCATCAACAAGATCGACCTGCCGGCCGCCGACGCGCCGCGCGTCAAGAAGGAGATCGAGGACATCATCGGCATCCCGGCCGAGGACTCCCCCGAGATCTCCGCGAAAATGAACATCAACATCCACGAGGTCCTCGAGCGCATCGTCTCCGACGTTCCGGCGCCTGTCGGCGACCCCGATGCGCCGCTCCGCGCGCTCATCTTCGACAGCCAGTACGACCCCTACAAGGGCGTTATCGTTTATATGCGCCTGCTCGACGGTACCATCCGCCCGGGTATGAAGGTCAAAATGATGGCGACCGGCGCCGAGTTTCAGGTGCTCGAATGCGGCTATATGCTGCCGTTCGGCCTGTCTCCGCAGCAGGAGCTGTGCGCGGGCGAGGTCGGCTACTTCACTGCCTCCATCAAAAAGGTCTCGGACACCCGTGTCGGCGATACCGTCACCGAGTCCGACCGCCCCACACCTGAGGCGCTCCCCGGCTACCGTCCGGCGCGCCCCATGGTTTTCTGCGGCATCTATACTGAGGACGGCTCCAAGTATCCTGATCTGCGCGATGCACTTGAAAAGCTCCAGCTGAACGATGCCGCGCTGTCCTTCGAGCCGGAAAGCTCGGTCGCGCTCGGCTTTGGCTTCCGCTGCGGCTTCCTCGGCATGCTCCACATGGAGATCATTCAGGAGCGCCTCGAGCGCGAATTCGACCTCGACCTTGTCACCACGCTCCCCTCCGTCACCTATGAGATCGTCAAGACCGACGGCACGGTCGTCCAGTGCCACAATCCGCACGATTACCCCGACCCGGCGGTCATCGAGGAGGCGCGCGAGCCCTACGTCAAGGCCTCCATCATGACGCCGCAGGAGTTCGTCGGCAACATCATGCCGATGTGCCAGGACCGCCGCGGCATCTTCAAGGATATGCAGTACCTCGACGCAAATCTCGTCGAGCTGCACTACGAAATGCCGACCGGCGAGATCATCTACGACTTTTTCGACGCGCTCAAGGCACGCACCAAGGGTTATGCGTCGCTCGACTACGAATTTCTCGACTATCGAAAGAGCGACCTCGTCAAGGTCGATATGCTGCTCAACGGCGATCAGGTCGACGCGCTCTCGTTCATCGTCCACCGCGACAAGGCCTACGGCCGCGCACGCCGCATCTGCGAAAAGCTCAAGGAGAACATCCCGCGTCAGCTGTTCGAGGTACCCATTCAGGCGGCCATCGGCGGCAAGGTCATCGCACGCGAGACCGTAAAGGCGATGCGCAAGGACGTTCTCGCCAAGTGCTACGGCGGCGATATCACCCGAAAGAAAAAGCTGCTCGAAAAGCAGAAGGAAGGCAAAAAGAAGATGCGTGCGCTCGGCACGGTCCAGATGCCGACCGAGGCCTTCATGGCCGTGCTCAAGCTGGACGAGGAGTCATGATCACGCCCCGCCCGCTCGGCCTGTATCTGCATATCCCGTTCTGCGTGAAAAAGTGCGCCTACTGCGACTTTTATTCGATCACGGACGCCTCGCGCATGGACGCCTACACGGACGCCCTCATCCGCTCCATCCACGAGTACGGCGAAAAAAGCGCAGGCCGCACGACCGACACGGTCTACCTCGGCGGCGGCACGCCGTCGTATCTGGGCGGCGCGCGTCTCGAATGCATCCTTCACGCGGTCCGCGAGAGCTTTGCTCTGGCAGAGGACACGGAAATAACGGTCGAATGCAACCCGGAGAGCACGGACGCAGTGCTCCTTGACGCGCTGCGGCGCGGCGGTGCAAACCGGCTTTCCTTCGGCGTGCAGGCCGCGCATGATAACGAGCTGCGCCGCATCGGGCGCATCCACGACTTTGCGAGGGCAAGGAGTGCCGTTCTGCTCGCACACGAGCACGGCTTTTCCAACATCAGTCTGGATCTGATGTACGGTCTGCCCGGTCAGACGCAGGATATGTTCCTCGACTCGCTCACGCAGTGCCTTGCGCTTCAGCCGACGCACCTTTCCTGCTACGGCCTCAAGCTCGAGCCTATGACGGAAATGGGACGCGAGGCTCCCGTCCTCCCTGACGATGACGCGCAGGCGGACACCTATCTCGCCCTGTGCCGCGTCCTGCGTCAGCACGGCTTTGAACACTATGAGATCTCGAATTTTGCCCTGCCCGGCTTCCGCTCGCGGCACAACAGCAAATACTGGGATCTTTCCGAATACATCGGTCTCGGCCCGGGCGCCCACTCGCTTTTTGACGGGCGCAGATTTGCATTCCCGCGCGACATCGCCGGCTTCACAGACGGCACGGCCGCCGTGCGGAACGAGGAGGAAGTCCCCGACTTCGAACGGCAGAACGAGTACCTTATGCTTCGTCTGCGCACCTCGGACGGCGTGGAGCTCCGCGACCTCGAGGAACGCTACCATGTCGACCCCGCCCCTTATGAGGCCGTGTTCCGCGCACTGGCAAAGCCCGGTCTGACCGAACAGAACGGCACGCGCTGGCATCTGACCGATGCGGGCTTTCTCGTCTCGAACAGCATCATCAATATGATAACCGACGCTGCTTCCCGTTGAATGCTATATACACGTCAGCAAAAAATTCACATATACGCAAAATGGAGGAACTATTATGCGCGCAGTAATCACAGTAACCGGCAAGGACCGCACCGGCATCATCGCCAAGATCTCGAACACGCTCTATGAGCATCAGGTCAACATCGTCGACATCTCCCAGAACGTCATGGAGGATATGTTCGCCATGGTCATGCTCGTGAACATCGACAAGTGCACCGTAGACTTCAACAGCCTGATCGACCTGCTCGACAGGGACGGCGAGGAGCTCGGCATGAAGATCCACACCATGCACGAGGACATCTTCGACGCGATGCACAAAATCTGAGCCGTTTCGGGCAAGCGAGGTTTAACTGAATTATGTCTATGATCAACACAAAAGATATTCTGGAAACCATTAAGATGATCGAGGAGGAGCACCTGGACATCCGCACGATCACGATGGGCATTTCGCTGCGCGATCTCGCGGCGGACGACATCAATGTGCTCGCGGACAAGGTCTACGACAAGGTAACGCGCCGTGCAGAAAAGCTCGTCGCGACCGGCGAGCAGATCGAGCGCGAGCTCGGCATCCCGATCATCAACAAGCGTATTTCCGTCACCCCGATCGCCATGGTCGGCGCGACCTCCTCGGCAAACAGCTATGTTCCGCTCGCGAAGGCGCTCGACCGCGCCGCCGAGACCACCGGCGTCAACTTTGTCGGCGGCTTCTCTGCGCTCGTGCAGAAGGGCTTCGCCAAGGGCGACGAGATCCTCATCAACTCCATTCCGGAGGCTATGGCGGAGACCAATCTGGTCTGCTCCTCGGTCAACGTCGCCTCCACCAAGGCCGGCGTCAACCTCGACGCGATCGGTCTGATGGGCCGCATCATCAAGCAGACCGCAGAGCTGACGAAGGACAACGACTCCATGGGCTGCTCCAAGCTGGTCGTTTTCGCCAACGCCGTAGACGACAACCCGTTCATGGCGGGCGCGTTCCACGGCATCGGTGAGCCGGAGACCGTCATCAACGTCGGCGTTTCCGGTCCGGGCGTTGTCCAGTCGGCCATCCGCCGCGCAGGCGACTGCTCGATCGGTGAGGTCGCGGACGTCATCAAGAAAACTGCGTTCAAGATCACCCGCATGGGTCAGCTCGTCGGCGCGCTCGCAAGCCAGCGTCTCGGCGTGCCGTTCGGCATCGTCGACCTGTCCCTCGCGCCGACCCCGGCCATCGGCGACTCGGTCGCACGCATTCTGGAGGAAGTCGGTCTCGAGGTCTGCGGCGGCTGCGGCACGACCGCGATCCTCGCCATGCTGAACGACGCGGTCAAGAAGGGCGGCGTCATGGCGTCCTCGAGTGTCGGCGGTCTGTCCGGCGCTTTCATCCCGGTCTCCGAGGACGAAGGCATGATCGCGGCCGCACAGGCGGGCGCGCTCACGCTCGAAAAGCTCGAGGCCATGACCGCAGTCTGCTCGGTCGGCATCGACATGGTAGCCGTTCCGGGCGACACCACCGCGGAGGTCATCTCCGGCCTGATCGCGGACGAGATCGCCATCGGCGTTGTCAACACCAAGACCACCGCCGTCCGCGTCATCCCTGCCATCGGCAAGAAGGTCGGCGACATGGTCGAGTTCGGCGGCCTGCTCGGCGCCGCTCCGATCATGCCCATCAAGACCGGCTCCCCGGCGAAGTTCATTAACCGCGGCGGCCGCATCCCGGCCCCGATCCAGAGCCTCAAGAACTGATTTTACAGTCAGAGTAAAACTGCCTCATCCGCGCAGCGCGACCCTCAGGGTTTGCGCTGCGCGGATATTTTTTGCAGTCAGCAAAAAAAGTTCTTGCATTTTGCCTCGTGCGGCGTTATACTGTACCCAGAACGAGCGGCAAGCCGCTCCTCCCCATCGCAAAACCGAATACCATGTTCTTCAGGGCAGGGTGAGATTCCCTACCGGCGGTAAAGCCCGCGAGCGAGTGTCGATTTCCGGCATGAGCATGATCTGGTGAAACTCCAGAGCCGACAGTAAAGTCTGGATGAAAGAAGAATGCACGGAAAATATTTTCCGTTTATTTACTGTTCTGAAATGTCGTTTGATGTTTCAGACTTTTTGTTTTTACGACAAATTCACTGCATTTTCCACGTCCCGAGGAATTCTCCCCGGGACGTTTTTATTTTTCACCGAGGTGATTTTGATGCCGGATCAAAAAGAATATTATATGCGCCGTGCTCTGGCGCTCGCCGCACGCGGCGCGGGTCATGTAGACCCCAACCCCATGGTCGGCTGCGTCATCGTCAAGGACGGCCGCATCATCGCTGAGGGCTGGCACGAGCACATCGGCGGCCTTCACGCCGAGCGCAACGCCTTCGCGCACTGCACCGAGGATGCAGCCGGAGCCGATCTTTACGTCACGCTGGAGCCGTGCTGCCACTGGGGTCGCACCCCTCCCTGCACAGACGCGGTCATCGAGCACCGCATCCGCCGCGTGTTCGTCGGCTGTCTCGACCCCAATCCTCTCGTCGCCGGAAAGGGTGCGCAGATCCTGCGCGATGCCGGCATCGAGGTCGAAACCGGCGTGTGCGAAGCCGAGTGCCGCGAGATCAACGAGGTGTTTTTCCACTATATTACCCACAAGACCCCGTTCGTCGTACTCAAGTACGCGATGACGCTCGACGGCAAGATCGCCGCCCACACCGGCGACAGCCGCTGGGTCACGGGCGAAGCCGCGCGGCGTCACGTTCACGAAACGCGAAACCGCCTGTCCGGCATCATGGTCGGCGTCGGCACCGTGCTCGCGGACGATCCGCTCCTCACCTGCCGCATCGACGGCGGCCGCAATCCCGTCCGCATCGTCTGCGACAGCCACGCACGCACGCCGCTCGGCAGCCAGCTCGTGCAGACGGCAAATGAAATTCCGACTTACGTCGCGGTCACGGCGCGCAGCGAGCGCACGGCGGCGCTCGAAGAAAAGGGCGTGCGCATTCTGGTCTGCGGCGAGACGGACGGTCACGTTGACCTCACCGACCTGATGCAGCAGCTCGGCAGCGCCGGCATCAACGGCATCCTGCTCGAGGGCGGCTCATCGCTCGCCTTCTCGGCGCTGAAGGCCGGTATCGTCCGCCGCGTGCAGGCGTACATCGCCCCCAAGCTGATCGGCGGTGAGGACGCGAAGAGCCCGGTCGGCGGCGAAGGTCTCGCAAAAATGGCGGACGCGCTCGCGCTGAAAAACGTCCGAAGCATGCCGCTCGGCGAAGATTTCCTGATCGAAGGGAGATTATGATTTGTTTACAGGCATTATTGAAGAAATCGGCACGGTTCGCCGCATCGAGCACGGCGCGAAAGGCGCGCGGCTGACAATACAGGCGAAAACCGTGCTCGAGGATACCAGAATAGGCGACAGCATCGCGACGAACGGCGTGTGTCTGACCGTGGTCTCCATGACGGGCGACAGCTTTTCCGCCGATGTCATGGCGGAGAGCCTGCGGCGCTCGTCGCTCGGCACGCTTCAGGGCGGCTCGCCGGTCAATCTTGAGCGCGCGATGGCGGCAAACGGCCGCTTCGGCGGTCACATCGTCTCCGGCCACATCGACGGCACGGGCACGATCGCCTCGCAGAAGCGCGAGGACAACGCGGTCTGGGTCAAGATCAAGACCCCTGCTCCCCTGCTGCGCTACATCGTCGAAAAAGGCTCGATCGCCATTGACGGCGTAAGCTTGACGGTCGCGGCAGTGACGGACACGGACTTCTCGGTCTCCATCATTCCGCACACCGGCGCACAGACCATCCTACTCGGCAAAAAGCCGGGCGACCCGGTGAACCTCGAATGCGACGTCATCGGAAAATATGTTGAAAAGCTCACTGCGCCGCACAAAACCGGCGGAATCAGCACGAATTTTCTTGCAGAAAACGGATTTCTGTAATCAACGGAGGAATTAACATGGCAGCAAACTACAGCACGATCGAGCAGGCTCTTGAGGAGCTGCGCGCCGGTCATCTCATCATGGTCATCGACGACCCCGACCGCGAGAACGAGGGCGACCTCATCTGCGCGGCGCAGTTCGCGACCACTCAGAACGTCAACTTCATGGCGGCGAAGGCCAAGGGCCTCATCTGCACGCCGATGAGCGAGCAGGTCGCAAAGCACCTCGGCCTCGAGCAGATGGTCAAGGTCAACACCGACAACCACCACACCGCCTTCACGGTCTCCATTGACCATGTCGACACCACGACCGGCATTTCCGCAGAGGAACGTGGCCTCACCTGCCGCAAGTGCGTCGACCCGAACACCCGGCCGGAGGATCTGCGCCGTCCGGGTCACGTATTCCCGCTCATCGCGCGCCGCGGCGGCGTGCTGACGCGCAACGGCCACACGGAGGCGACCGTTGATCTGTGCCGTCTGGCCGGTCTGGAGCAGTGCGGTCTGTGCTGCGAGATCATGCGCGACGACGGCACGATGATGCGCACCGCCGAGCTGCTCGACAAGGCCGAGGAGTGGGGTCTCGCCGTCATCACCATCAAGGATCTTCAGGACTACTGCCGCCGCCATGACAAGCACGTCGTGCGCGAGGCGAACGCCAAGATGCCCACCCGCTTCGGCGAGTTCCGCATCATGGGCTACGTCAACGACCTGACCGGCGAGCATCATGTCGCGCTCGTCAAGGGCGACATCGGCGACGGCCGCGATCTGCTCTGCCGCGTGCACTCCGAGTGCCTGACCGGCGACGTATTCGGCTCGCGCCGCTGCGACTGCGGCCAGCAGCTTGCCGCTGCAATGCAGCAGATCGAGAAGGAAGGCCGCGGCGTACTGCTCTATATGCGCCAGGAGGGCCGCGGCATCGGCCTGATCAACAAGCTCAAGGCCTACGAGCTTCAGGAGCAGGGCTTCGACACGGTCGAGGCGAACGTCAAGCTCGGCTTCGCGCCCGACCTGCGCGAATACTGGATCGGCGCGCAGATCCTGCAGGACCTCGGCGCAAAGGAGCTGCGTCTGCTGACCAACAATCCGGAAAAGATCTACGGTCTGGACGGCTTCGGCGTCGAGATCAAGGAGCGCGTCCCGATCGAGATCGCGCCGCAGGAGGACGATGCGTTCTATCTGCGCACGAAAAAGATCAAAATGGGCCATCTGTTCAGCGAAAAGCTGTGATTTTCAATAACTGACTGAAATTATCTGAAAGGACGAACAAAAATGAAGGTACTCGAAGGAAAACTGGTAGCAGGCAAGGGCAAATTTGCGATCGTTGGCGCTCGCTTCAACGAATTCATCGTCTCCAAGCTGATTTCCGGCGCGGAGGACACGCTGGTCCGCCACGGCGTAGACACGGACGACATCACGCTTGTCTGGGTTCCGGGCGCATTTGAGATTCCGCTGGCAGCGCAGAAGCTCGCGCAGAGCGGCAAGTATGACGCAGTCATCTGCCTCGGCGCGGTCATCCGCGGCTCGACGAGCCACTACGAGCTGGTATGCAGCGAGACGGCCAAGGGCATCGCGCAGGTTGGCCTCCAGACCGGCGTACCGGTAACGTTCGGCGTCATCACCACCGAGAACATCGAGCAGGCGATCGAGCGTGCAGGCACGAAGGCGGGCAACAAGGGCGCAGACGCGGCGATGGCGGCGCTGGAGCTGGTCAATCTGCTGCTGCAGATTTGACTCTAAGGGGGACGCTGTCCCCCTTAGATACGCCCCCGGTTCCGGAGAAACCGGGGGCGATAACCCCCTCTCGTCCGCACAGCGGACGAGGCCGCGCCGCCGCGGCGCGGGCAGAGGAATAAAAGTCCGGCAGAGCTGGACTTTTATGGAGGTTTTTATGCGGCGCACTGCGGAGCGCCTGTCCTACCTGTTTTGCCGGAGGCAAAATGCGGCAGGAGATTGCGCCCGGAGGGCGCGAAAAGGCACGCCTTTGGCGTGCCTTTTCCATTATTTTCTCGCTGTTTCCTTTTTATTCTTGCTTGCCTGTTCCTTTATATAATGTATATTCCTGTTGCTCTGTATGAGCTGTAAAATATAACCGCTGCATTTCTGCGGCGGTTATATTGAGATTATATATGATTTTTGCCGGGGAGCTGCTTCCTTACTCGATATTCAGTGCTTCGCGCAGAACGTGCAGGCTTGCAAGGTGGCCGTCGAGCATGGAAAGCGTCAGATCCTCCATTTCGAGCGAAACCTCCTCGTCATAGCCCGACATGCGGACGACCGAGAAGAACTCCTTCCACCACTTTGCGTCGTGGCCTGCGCCGACGGCGACATAGTTCCACGCGCGGCGTGCGAAGGCGTCGATCGGCTTGGTATCGAGCATACCGTTCGGCTGCCAATAGCGGCGCTCCGGGCGCGAATCCTTGCCGTGGATATGATAGATCGCGCCGTGCTCGCCGAGCACACGCGCCGCCTCGATCGGGTCGCCGCCCATCCAGAACAGATGGCTCGGGTCGAGGTTCATACCGACCATCGGGCCGACCGCCTCGCGCAGGCGGAGCAGCGTCTCCGGATTGTACACAAGCTGCATACCGTGATTTTCGAGCGCGATCCGCTCGATGCCGCAGTCCTCCGCCATCTTTACGATGTCCTTCCATACCGGGATCGCGACTTCGTTCCACTGATAATCGAGGATTTCCTGCGTCTCGGGCGGCCACGAGGTCGTGATCCAGACCGGAGTCTTATCGCCCCTGCATCCGGCCGGCAGGCCGCTCATCATGACGATTTTCTTGACACCGAGCATCTGCGCGAGCTCGAACGTCTTTTTCGTGACGTCCATTTCCTTTTCATAGGCGAGCGGATTTCCCGAGCAGTTAAGCGCACACAGCTCGAGGCCCTTCGCGCGCATCGCGTCATACCATTTTTCCCGCGCGGTCCTGTCGCTCACAAGCAGGTCGAGGTCGCAGTGCGGCGCGCCCGACCAGTTGCCCGTGCCGATCTCGATCGCGGCTATCTTCTGAGATACGCAGAAATCAAGCATCTCCTCATACGGCATATCCAATGTGCAGGTCTTAATGGCCAGTTTCATTTTGAATTTCCTTCTCTCGTTCTTTGCAGTTTGGATCTTCAAAGGGAGATGCGCGTTTTTCGCAGGACTTCCTTCACAAAAAAACGCAGACTACCCCCTATATCATCAAGGCAATTTTACCATACTGTAACCTGAATATGCAAGAGACAATCTCATAATATGCCCAAATTCTTCTCTCTCCTGCCTCGAAAAACTGCGAATTATGTCCAGAAAAGCATCAATTTGCACAATGCACAGAAAGCAGTTTTTATATCCTCGACACGTTATTGTCAACCTGCACAAAGCGTCAGGGGCATTCCTCGCCATTACCGACAAAATTGTCAACACCCCCTTGTCAAACAGTATTCTTTGCATTAAAATATTACCAGAACGTTGGAGCGTTCGTTGTACCGCATCAGGCGGTGAAACCGAATGACAGACTGACCGGCCCTTTTCGGTGTGGACAGACTGTACGAAAAAGGAGAGAGGTTTTTATTATGAAGAAGAGATTACTTGCTATGCTGATGACCGGCGCTATGGTTGCAAGCCTGGCAGCTTGCGGCGGCGGCTCTACCACCGGCGGCGACACCAAGACCAGCGACAACAAGGGCGGCGACACCGCTTCCACCGGTTCCTGCTCCGTTGACGTCATCCTCAAGACCACTGCTTCCGAGTACTGGAGCTACGTCAAGGCTGGCGCTGAGGCATATGCAAAGGATAACAGCGACGTAAAGGTCGAGGTTAAGGGCGCTACCTCCGAGACCGCTTACGACGAGCAGCAGAACATGATCGAGACCGACCTGAACTCCGGCGCATACGACGCATTCGTAATCGCTCCGCTGCAGGCTGATCTGGTTAAGACCCTGATTTCCGGCAAGACCGATCCGATCATCGCTGTTGACACCAACATCGACGCTCCCGAGGTACTTTCCTTCGTAGGTACCGGCAACGAGGACGCAGCTGCACTGGGCGGCAAGGAAGCTGTCAAGGCTGCACAGGACGCTGGCTGGGATAAGGTTCAGGCTATCGCAATTTCCGGCGTACAGGGCGACGGCACCGCTATGGCTCGTCTGACCGGTTACGAGAAGGGCATCACCGAGGCTGGCGGTGAGTTCCTGAAGGACGAGATTCAGTACGCTGACGCTGTTGCTGATAAGGCTGCAACCTCCATGGAAGCTATCATGCAGAACCATCCGGACGGCGTTGCAATCATCGTCTGCAACAACGACGATATGGCAATGGCAGCAGCTCGCGCAGCAAAGGGCAACGATGCTTACGCGAAGACCATCTTCGTTGGCTTCGACGGCATCCAGTCCGCATGCAACGCTATCCTCGCCGGCGAGGAGACCATGTCCGTTGCACAGGAAGCTTACGACATGGGCTACAAGGCTGTTGAGGCTGCTGTAAAGGCTGTTAACGGCGAGACCCTGGATAAGTTCATCGACTCCGGCTGCTCTGTTGTTACCAAGGATAACGCTCAGGAGCGTCTGGATACCCTGAAGGGCTACATCGGCTAATCAGTTTAGCACTTTTTAGTACGCGAGTGGTTTTCCATTTGTTCTTAGCATTTAAGTGAACGAGAAGAAACCCCTGCAAAGATTTGAACAGGATCGCTTGCAGGGGTTGTCTTTTCGAAGAAAGTTTGAAATCGTCAAACTTTTATCAGTCATTCTCCCGCGAGACGAGATCGGCAGGAGCTATTGTTGCGGCAAACCTCCTCCTTTTGCAACTGAACCGAGAACAGTTTCTTTTTGTCCCGCACTTCATCTCGGAGAAGAAAAGGTGATATGCAAATGAGTGAATACGTAGTAGAACTGAAAAACGCGACCAAGCGTTTTCCGGGCGTAGTGGCTCTGCGAAACATGCAGCTGGCAGTCAAGCCGGGCGAGATCCTCGGCCTGATCGGCGAGAACGGCGCAGGCAAGTCTACGCTGATCAAGGTGCTGACTGGTGTACATCAGGCAGACGAGGGTCAGATCTTCGTAGACGGCGTAGAGCAGCACTTCAAGGACCCGAACGAGTCCGCTGCTGCGGGCATCGCCTGCGTTTATCAGGAGCTGAATATCGAAAAGCTGCTGAGCATTACGGACAACATTTTTATCAACAAGTGGCTCAAGAAGGGCAATCTGCTCGACTACCCGACCATGCACAAGAAGGCAAAGGAAGTTATGGCGTCGCTCGGTCAGGACGTAGACCCGACCAAGCCGGCCGGCAACTTCGGCATGGGCGTTCAGCAGATGATCGAGATCGCCAAGGCGGTTCTCATCAACGCAAAAATGATCATTATGGACGAGCCGACCTCCTCTCTGGGCGAGAAGGAAGTCGAGCAGCTGATGAAGACCTGCCGTGAACTGAAGGCACGCGGCATCGGCATCGTCTTTGTATCCCATAAACTCGAAGAGCTGTTCGAGCTCTGCGACCGCGTTACGGTTATCCGTGACGGCGAGTACATCGAGACGCGCGACATCAGCGGCTGGGACAACGACTCCCTGATCACCGCGATGGTAGGCCGTTCTCTGGACAACCAGTTCCCGAAGGAGATCGGCGTAAAGAGCGCTGAGCCGATGCTCAAGGTCGAGCATCTGAAGGAGACCGGCGTGCTGAAGGATGTATCCTTCGAAGCATACGGCGGACAGATCCTCGGCTTTGCAGGTCTGGTCGGCGCAGGCCGTACCGAGACCATGCGCGCGATCTTCGGCGCAGACCCGATCGACGGCGGCACCATCGAGATCAAGGGCAAGCAGGTACACATCAAGACCCCGCGTCAGGCGATCCAGCACGGCATCGCGTTCCTGACCGAGGACCGCAAGGGTCAGGGTCTGGTTCTTGCGCAGTCCATCCGCACCAACCTCATCCTCGCCAATATGAAGGGCTTCTCGACCGGCATGTTCCTGAACGAGAAGAGGATCGAGGACGCAGGTCAGAAGAACATCGCGTCTCTGCGCATCAAGACCCCGTCTATCGACGAGATCGTCGGTCAGCTGTCCGGCGGCAACCAGCAGAAGGTTGTTATCGGCAAGTGGGTCAACACGGACGCAGACATCTTTATCTTCGACGAGCCGACCCGTGGTATCGACGTCGGCGCAAAGGTCGAGGTTTACAACGTAATGAACAGCCTGGTAAAGCAGGGCAAGTGCGTTATCATGGTCTCCTCGGAAATGCCTGAGATCCTTGGTATGTCCGACCGCGTTATCGTTATGCGCGGCGGCGAGGTAATGGCAACCGTCGATCGCGACAGCGAACATTTCAATCAGGAAGACCTTATGAAGGCAGCTTGGGGAGGTAAATTAGATGACTAAGAAGAAATCCAGCAATTTGATGAACTATGCCGGTACGTTTGGCGCACTGGTTATCCTTTGTGTTGTACTGGCGATCGCATCGCCCAACTTCTTTAAGTATTCGAACATGATGTCCATTCTCAAGCAGACGTCGTTCAATGCACTGGTTTCCACCGGCATGCTGCTCTGCCTGATCACCGCCGGCATCGACCTTTCTGTAGGCGCTAACGCAACGTTCGCAGCCTGCCTTGCAGGTATGCTGATGAACAAGGGCATGTCCAATCCGGTCGTTCTCCTGCTCGTCGCTATCGTCGGCGGCACCCTGATCGGCTGGGTCAACGGTATGCTCCTCACCCGTCTGCACCTCCCCCATCCGTTCGTATCTACCCTCGGTATGAAGAACGTACTCTGGGGCGGCGCGCTGATCGTTACCAACTCTCAGATGGTATCCTTCTCCGGCAATGACGCTGTTATGTGGCTCGGCTCCGCTACCCTGGGCGGCTTCCCGATCTCCTTCATCGTTGTTATCGCGATCTACATCGTAATGCACGTCCTGCTGACCAAGACCGCTCTTGGCCGCTCGATCTACTGCGTAGGCGGCAACCCGGAAGCAGCTCGTCTGTCCGGTATCAACTCCGCTAACGTACTCACCTTCTGCTACACCCTGTCCGGCTTCATGGCTGCTCTGGCAGGCATCGTATCCATCGGTCGTTCCGGTATCTGCAACGGCGTTAACGCTATCCAGCCGTACGATACCGACGCTATCGCAGCCTGCATCATCGGCGGCGCATCCTTCATGGGCGGCAAGGGCACCATGGTTGGTACCATGCTCGGCGCTCTGATCATCGCAGTTCTGCGTAACGGCTTCTCGCTGCTGTCCGTTTCGTCCGCAGTTCAGAACCTCGTTCTCGGCCTCGTTATCATCGGCGCCGTACTGCTCGACGTTACCCGTGAGCGCATGGAAGCTAAGGCTCGCCGTCTGGCTACCAAGTAAAACGCAAGAAAAAAAATCGCTGCTTCGGCAGCGATTTTTTCTTGCTTATTTCCAAGGGGGACGCTGTCCCCCTTAGATACGCTTGTGGTTCCGGAGAAACCACAAGCGATAACCCCCTCTCGTCCGCACAAGGTGAATTGCCCTGAAAGGGCAAGAGAAGGTGCCCTGGGGTGCAGCGGACGAGGCCGCGCCGCCACGGCGCGGGCAGAGGTATAAAAGTCCGGCAAAGCTGGACTTTTATAGGGAATTTTACGCGGCCTGCTGCGGCAGGCCTATCCTGACTGTTCCGGCTTTGCCGGAATACGTCAGGAAAATCACATAAGAAAATCCGGGACTTTCGTCCCGGATTTTTTACTTTTCGTCGACAGATTTACAGCATTTCCTTGCAGACTAGTGTCAGGTCGGTATAATAGGCGGTTTCCTTTGGGGTGATGTTACGGGCAAGGAGCTGATACATGGCGATAACGGCGCGAAAGGACTCCTGCCAGAAGGACTGGCCGATAACGAAATCCACCGTGCCCTCCTTGAGGTAGCGCTTCGCGGCCGGGGTAAGGTCGTTGCAAACGACATGCACGCCCGAGCCGACGCCCGCGCGGCGCAGGCCTGCGATGCAGCCGGAAACCGGCTGCGTGGACATATATACCGCGCGGATCTGACGGTCCTCCGAGATCGCCTGCGCGACAAGCTCCTCGGTCAGCGAGTGCATCTCGTTGGTCTCGATGATATGGTAGGCGTCCGAGGGAAAGCCAAGCTCACACAGATGGCTGCAAAAACCGTCCACACGGCCCTTGTGCGCCTCCATTCGCATGTTTCCGGTCACGACCAGCACGTGCTCGGAGTAACGGATGAGCCGCGCCATGACCCCGGCGGCGATCGCGCCGGCGCGCATCAGATCCTGTCCGACAAAGCACGCGCGGCCGCTGTCGGGAATATCTCCGTCATAGGTGATGACGCGGATGCCGCTCTCGAGCGCCTGCCGGATGGCCAGATAGACCTCAGGCGTGTTCTCCGCGCGGACGATCAGCCCGTCCACGCCGTTCTCTACCTGCTGCCCGATCGCGCCGACAAGCTCCTGACTCGTCATCGTGCGCAGCGGCACCTCGAGCAGCTCGAACGAATCGTCCGCGATATAGCGCAGCGCTCGGCGGATGCCGCTGATGACCTGCCGGTTGAAATAGGTATCCGTCCACTGCGGAATCAGGATGGCGGCGCGGTGCCGCGGCGCGGACGCGGACGCGGTCTTTTTGCAGCTGTATCCCAGCTTTTCCGCTGCACGGAGCACTTTTTCACGCACGACTGCATCGACGTTCGGTCTGCCGTGCAAGACACGGTCCACCGTGCCGCGCGATACGCCCGCAAGCTCCGCCACCTGCTGCATTGTTACTGCCATCTGCTGACTCTCCTTCCGTCTATCCGGCGGCAAAACCGCCTTGAGCTGTCATCTCTCCGCCGCTGCAAATCCCTGCTGCGGCTGAACAGAAATCATTATACCCGCAAATGCTTTTTCCGTCAAGAATTTCCGTGCACAGCGCACAATCATGCGTTCGCATCCGTCCCCTCTGTTCCCTCTCATTCTGCGCAAAACCCAAGCCATTTTTTAGGCAGGATAACAATGTTGCGCAGCGGATATTGACCTTGCGGCCACGGCAGAGTATGATTAACTCATAACAGAAAACAGGCTGCGGACACCGCTTCGCAGTTCATAATACGATTCAAAAGGAGAATACGCTATGCTGAACATTGGTGTGATCGGCTGCGGCGCCATCGGCCGCGATCATATCCGTCGTCTGACCGACATCGTTCCGGGCTGCCAGGTCGTTGCCTGCGCAGACTACTTCGAAGAATCCGCAAACAAGGTTGCTGCACAGTACGAGGGCATGAAGGTCTATAAGACCGGCGAGGAGCTCATCCACGCCCCCGAGGTTCAGGCTGTCGTCATCACCTCGTCCGACCCGAGCCACGCAGGCTACGTTCTCGAGGCGCTGAAGGCAGGCAAATTCGTTTTCTGCGAAAAGCCGCTCGCGCAGAACGCAGGCGACTGCGAGAAGATCATCGCAGCCGAGACTGCTCATGGCAGGCGTCTGCTTCAGGTCGGCTTCATGCGTCGCTATGACCGCGGCTATGCGGAGATGAAGCGCATCATCGACTCCGGCGAGCTTGGCGCGCCGCTCATGATCCATGCCTGCCACCGCAACGTTTCCCAGCCGGATGGCTTCCAGACCGAAATGGGTGTTTCCAACGTTGCTATCCACGAGCTCGACATCTGCCGCTGGCTGCTCGGTGACGAGTACGAGAGCGCTCAGGTGCTCAAGGTCCGTCAGTCCGCCTGCTCGACCAAGGGCTATGACAATCCGCAGATCGTTCTGCTCGAGACCAAGTCCGGCGCACGCATCGACGTCGAGGTACAGGTCGCTGACGCCTACGGCTACGACATCCAGTGCCAGGTCGTCTGCGAAAAGGGCACGGTCAACCTGCCCGATCCCTACGCCGTTGTCAAGCGCGCGAACGCAAGCCGTTCCTTCCCCATCCTCACCGACTGGAAGGACCGCTTTATCGAGGCATATGACATCGAGCTGACCCACTGGGTCAAGACCCTTGAGGAAAAGGGCGAGCCGGACGGCCCGTCCGCATGGGACGGCTACGCAGCCTGCGTTGCCGCCGACGCCCTCAATCGCTCCCGCGGCACGGGCAGATTCCTGCCGGTCGAGACCATGGAGAAGCCGGAGCTGTACAGATAAACCGGTCTCTCGTTAACCCTTGTCCTCTCTTTTTTCATAGAATGTCCCTGACATGCGAGTCGAGGGGAACCTCCATATCGCAGTTCTCCCAATTTGCGGTACGGAAAGGAAAGTCCTCCGCACGCCGTGTTTCTCACAGATCACGGTGTGCCGGAGGGCTTTTTTATGTTAGGCAACACCGCACAATTAAAGCTGCGGCGCTTTGCGGAAATTTTGTGCCCTGACTTTGTTGCGATTTCACGGTAATACGTCAAGTATTACCGCAAAACCGCGCCTCGTCAGTACGCAAAATTTACTCGCAAATTGCTCTTGTCCAATTATGCGGTATTGCCGTTACTCTCGGAAGCGCAGCGGCGTATATTCCTCGTGCTCACGCACGCAGCGGTATGCCGGACGGATGATCTTGTCCGTATTGACCAGCTCCTCCAGACGGTGTGCGCTCCAGCCGACGATACGCGCGATGGCGAACACCGGCGTATACAGCTCGGGCGGCAGACCGAGCATGGAATACACGAAGCCCGAATAGAAATCCACGTTGACCGAGACGCCCTTGTAGATGCGGCGCTCCTCGGCGATCGCGGCCGGCGCGAGGCGCTCAACCATCTGGTAGAGCGCAAAATCCGCGTCTCTGCCCTTTTCGTGCGCCAGCTGACCGACAAACGACTTGAACACCTGTGCGCGCGGATCGGAGACCGAGTAGACCGCATGGCCGACGCCGTAGATCAGACCCTTGCGGTCGAAGGCCTCTCTGCGCAGCAGCTTTTTGAGGTATTCCGTGACCTCCGCCTCATCGGTCGGGTCGCTGACCTCGCGCTTCATATCCTCGAACATCTGCACGACCTTGTAGTTCGCGCCGCCATGCTTGGGGCCCTTGAGCGAGCCGAGCGCAGCCGAGATGACCGAATAGGTATCCGTGCCCGAGGAGGTCACGACATGCGTCGTAAACGAGGAATTGTTGCCGCCGCCGTGCTCCATATGCAGCACGAGCGCCAGATCGAGCACACTCGCCTCGAGCGGCGTATACTGCATATCCGGGCGCAGCATCCGCAGCAGATTGGAGGCGGTAGACAGGCTGTCCGAGGGGTAATGAATGTACATGCTCGCGCCGCACTCATAGTGGTTGTAGGCATGGTAGGAGTAGACCGCGAGCATGGGGAACACCGCAATGAGCATGAGGCACTGCCGCAGCACGTTCGGCAGGCTGATGTCGTCCGCGCTCTCGTCATAGGAGGCGAGCGTCAGCACGCTGCGGGACAGGCTGTTCATCATGTCGTGCGTCGGCGCCTTCATGATAACGTCGCGCGTGAAATTGGTCGGCAGCGTGCGCCCCTGCGCGAGCAGGCTCTTGAAGCTGCCGAGCTCCTTTGCGTCGGGCAGTCTGCCGAACAGCAGCAGATATGCGACTTCCTCGTAGCCCTTGCGTCCCTCGCGCACAAAGCCCTGCACGAGCTCCTCGATGCGTATGCCGCGGTAGTACAGCTCGCCCGGGCACGGCTGCAAAATGCCATCCACCTCGCGCTGTGCGATAATGTCCGAAATGTTGGTCAGTCCGGCCAGCACGCCCTTGCCGTTTACGTCGCGCAGGCCGCGCTTTACGTCATATTCCCGATAAAGTCCCGCCTCGATGAGGGTATTGCTGCGGCAGAGCGCTGCCAGCTCCTCCATGCGCGGCGTGACGATCAAAATGTTGTTTTCCGGCGTCATCCTCTCGCCTTCCTTCCTTTGATTTAGATATTTTATTCTACCAGATCAGAACGGGCCATTCTGCACAAATTCGGAAACATTCTGTGAATTTTTCATGAACAAAAAAGAGCCTGTACGCTGTGTACAGACTCTTTTCATGATTGACTTTACTGAGCGGACTGCTCGGTCGCAGACTGCTCTGCGTCGGACGGCTGTGCGTCGGACTGCTGTGCGTCGGACTGCTCGCTCGCCTCACCCGGACGGGTTACGAGGGTCTGAACGTCCTGCGGCAGATAATCGTAGACATTTTCATAGGTGATGGTGCTGTACAGATCGGTGGTCTCGACCTGCGCCTCATCCATCCACTGCTGGAGCAGCTCGTCCATCGAGCCGGAGATCGCGGAGATGATGTCGCTCTTGAAGTTGTCGAGCTGGCTGTCGTCCAGCTTGACGCGCTTGATGATGTGGTAGCCGTAGCTGCTCTTGACGAGCTCGGAAACCTCGTCCTCAGCCAGAGCCTTCGCGCCGTCGTAGAACTCGGTGACCATCTGACCCTCGGTGAAGGTGTAGCCGTTCGGGTTGTTGGACAGGCCGGTATCCTCGCTGTACTGGTTCATCAGCGTGTCGAAGTCCTCGCCTGCGTTGATGCGGTCGAGGATGGACTGCGCTTCCTTCTTCGCTTCCTCATCGGTGCGCTTGGTCTCGCCGGAAGCCGGGTCAACGGTCGTGATGAGGATGTGCTTTGCGGTGATGTAGTTATCCTCGTAGTACTTCTGAATGTCCTCATCAGACGGGGTATTGACGCCGTTCTCGCCGAAATAGTAATCGTTCAGCGCCTGATAGCACTGGCTGATATACATGAAGTTCTGGTAGGTCTGGTCAGAAAAACCGAACTGCGCGATCTGGTTCAGATAAGCGTCCTTGGTGGTGTTCGCGATGCTGTTGCGGCGAACGGACGCCATCTCCTTCTGCTCGTTGTAGCTGAGCTTGAGGCCGAGCTCGTTGAACTTCTGCATGACGACGCGCGCATAGATCGCCTGCTGCTCCGCCGCCTCCGGCATGGAAGCGCCGAGCGACTTGGCCATGTCCTCGTTCGACCACAGGTCGGTCAGCCCCATCTGCGCATACATGCTCGCGTAATACTGCATGTTGTAGAGCATGTAGCCCGAGTATTCGTCGGCAGTTACTGCATCGCCGTTTACGGTCAGCACGGTCTCCGCGCCTTCGTTCAGCGGCTTATAGTGGATCATCATGCTCGACACGCCGCCGATGGTCGCGCCCAGTACAACGGCGGTCATGGCAACCATTGCAGCAAGACGCTGTACTAATTTGCTCATGTTACTCCTATCTCCTTACATTTAACAGACTTCAATCAGTATAACACCATTTGCCCTCGGTGACAAGAAAAATCACAGAATCGACACAAAAACAGCGGTGCGGTCTGCGTGCGCGTCAGCTTTTCGAGGAAGCCGCGGCGGAATTTGCCAGCGCGATGCCGCCGCTGACGAGCAGGAGCGACAGCAGATTGCGCACGGTCATGATATTCTCCCCGAGCACGAGCGCGGAAAAGACCGCGCCGAAAACCGGGATGAGGAAGCCGAACAGGCTGACCCGGCCGACCGGGAACCGGCCGAGCAGCGCGGTCCAGATCGTGAAGGCTGCCGCCGAGAGCACGATCATGTAGCCGAGCAGCGCCGCGCCGCCGGCGGTCACGCTGCCGAGGGCGCCGCCGCCGACCCTGCCGAGCAGGCCGAGGAACGTGCCGCCGAGGGCGAGCTGCCAGCCGGTGAGCAGCATCGGGTCGCGGCCGGGTGTATAGATGCGCGAGACGAGCGCCCCGGCGCCTGCCGAGACCGCAGAGAGCAGAATCAGGCCGTCGCCGTGCAGACGGAAGCCGTCCAGACCGCCGAGGCCGAGCACGAGCACGCCGGCAAAGCCGAGCACGCAGCCGAGCGTTTTCCGTCTCGTGAGCCGGTCATTTTCCAGCAGAGCGTGCGCGAGCAGCAACGCAAAGAAGGTCTGCGTGCCCGAGAGCACCGAAGCCTTTGTGCCGGTCGTACCGGCGAGACCGATATAGTAGCAGACGTACTGGAGCATGCTCTGGAACAGGCTGATCATAAAGATCGCCCTGTATTCGCCGCGCTTCGGACGAATGCGGTGTCCCATGCAGGCCGCGACGAGCAGCACGAGCACGCCTGCGAGCGTGAAGCGCCATCCGGCGAACACCAGCTGCGAGAACGAGTCCCCTGCCGCGATCTCGAACAGCTCGTATCCCTTTTTGACGCAGGGCGCGGCGCTGCCCCAGAGCGCGGTGCACAGAACCGCCGGCAGAACAAGCGAGAGAAGCGTATTGTTTTTCCTTTTCATATCTATATTCCTACCCCTTGAAAATTTATGCAGCAGGTTCAGTATAGCAGTTTTTTCGCCCTTCCGCAACAAATCCGGGCAAAAGAAAGGAACTTCCGATGCATTTCGCGTTTCGGAAGTTCCTTCACTGTGATTCTTCGGTTGTTGACATCAGACTGATCTGCTCCTTTGAAATTCCCTGTATTCGCTGTCCTTAGCGAGCACGGCGGGAATTTCTCAGAGTCTTAGCATCGATGCGTTCGCTCTCAAGCTCCATGGTACGAGCAGCTACCAGACCGTTAAAGAAACCCTTCATCATGATTCATGCACTCCTTTTCAGTGTTTGTATTTTCCTGAGATCGTCTTTCCTGATCTCTGGTATTATAATACACCGCAGGGCACAGAAAAACAAGAGTGAGTTTTTATGAATGTTGCACATCGTAGACATCATTTTATTGTGCATATTGACGAGGGTGCTTGCGCAGTTTGCACATAGTTAATATTTTGTTTTTATTCAGTTTACACAATGAAGTGAAAGCAAAATAATTTGAAGGAAAGCGGTAAGCGAAAGAGCGGAAAACACCGTTTTCCGCTCTGAGTCCGCATTATCATCGAATTTTGTACTCTTCCGCGAGCTTTTTGAACAGCGGCAGCGCCTTCTCGACGGTCTCGGTCTTGACGCAGTAGGAGATTCGCATATGTCCGGGAGCGCCGAAGTCCGAGCCGGGAACGAGCAGCAGGTCGTATTTCTTCGCCCGCTCGCAGAACGCGCGGTCATCCGCCTCCAGCGTGCGCGGGAACAGATAGAACGCGCCCTCCGGCTTGACGCAGGTATAGCCCATTTCCGTCAGACCGCTGTACAGCAGGTCGCGGTTGGTCCTGTACACCGCAATATCGCTCGTCAGGTCTGCGCAGCGGGCCGCGACGCGCTGGAACAGGCTCGGCGCACAGACATAGCCAAGCGCACGGCCTGCGCCGCAGACCGCCGCATACAGGTCAGCGCTGTCCGCAGCCTTCGGCGGCACCAGCACATAGCCGATGCGCTCGCCGGGGAGCGAGAGCGACTTGGAGTAGGAGTAGCAGACGATGGTGTCGTCATAATAGTTCGGCACGAACGGGATGGTCACGTTATCGTAAACGATCTCGCGGTACGGCTCGTCCGAGATCAGATAGATCGGATGGCCGTACTCGTTTTCCTTTTCGCGCAGGAACGCCGCAAGGCGGCGGATGGTCTGCTCGGAGTAGACCGCACCGGAGGGGTTGTTCGGGGAGTTGATGACGACCGCCTTGGTGTGCTCGCTGACGCGCTGCGCAAAGGCGTCGAAGTCGATCTGGAAATCCTCGATGGACGGCGGAACGAGCACGCATTTCGCGCCTGCGCCGCTCTCGATGAACATCTTATACTCTGGGAAGAAGGGCGCGAATACGACGAACTCGTCCCCCTCGCACGCGAGCGCACGGAAGGCGCACATGAGCGCGGCAGCCGCGCCTGCGGTCAGATACAGGCTGTCGCCGGTGTAGTCCGTGCCGAAACGGCGGTTAAGGCTGTCCGCGAGCGTTCTGCGCACGTCCGGCGCACCCGGCGCGGAGGTATAGCCGTGGATCGCGACCGGATCGCCTGCGGCCTCCGCGAGAATAGCCTGACGCACCTCATCCGGCGCCGGCACGTTCGGATTGCCGAGCGAAAAGTCGAGGACGTTTTCGCGTCCGACGATCGCGGCGCGCTGATTGCCGTATTCAAAGATCTCACGAATGGTCGAGCGGTGACTTCCCAGCTCGTACATCTGTCTGTTTATCACAGGTATCGCCCCTTTCAGATAGGCTTTATTATAGCATAGCTTTATCTGTCTGTCGATAAAGTCGATTTTTTCACGGTCGGCGAAACATCAGTTTCGCGGCCGGCTTAGAGGATGCGCCTTACCGGCTTCTCCTCGACCGCCTTGACCGGCGCGCATGGGTTGCCGTAGGCGAGCCAGCCGGCCGGAACGTCCTTCGTCACGACGCTGCCGGCGCCGATGACCGCGTTGTCTCCGATCGTGACGCCCGGGCATATCTGCACGCCCATGCCGATCCAGACATTGCTGCCGATGGTGACCGCCTTCGCATACTCCAGTCCCTCGCCGCGCAGACGCGCCTCAAAGGGATGACCTGCGGTCGAGATCGTGCAGTTCGGCCCGATGAACACGTTGTTGCCGATGGTGACGGTCGCGCCGTCCAGGATAACAAGGTTATGGTTGGCGTAAAAGCTGCGGCCGATGCAGATATTTTTTCCGTAGTCGACGAAGAACGGCGGCTCGATGACGGCGTCCTCGCCGCAGATGCCGAGCAGCTCCTGCAGGAGCGCCGTGCGCTTCACGCCCTCGCCCCAGCGCAGCTGATTGTAATCCATGCACAGGTTTTTCGCCCATGTGCGCCTGTTCAGCAGCTGCGGATCGTGGTTTGCGTTGTAAAGCTGACCCAGCTGAGCCTTTTCACTCTCTGTCATAGTCTGTATCTCTCCTTAGTTCTGATGTCGTACAAGCTCATAGTCGTCGCCCGAGCGGTAATAAGGGCAGGCCCTGCCGCAGGTCTGCACGCGGTAGAACTCGTCCTCGTCGAGATATGCCTCGCAGACATACTCGTCCATCTCGTCGTCGTAAACATTATAAGCGCAGTCCTCACAGGTTCCTGTCATGCGCGCACCTCATTTCTCTCATTGCTGCTATCAGCATAACATATTTTATCCCGCTTGTCGACAAACTGTATTTCTATCTTTTTGCGCGACAGCGCGCACGAAATAGAATTTGCGCAGCGAATTCATCAAAACCGGGGACATGCGCCTCGGTTTTGATACTTCTGGAGGGAGAAAGTTTCCGTATGGGAACTTTCGGACGACTCGTGTTCTGCGTTCGTCAGAACACAGATTGTCGGAAAAACGAAGTTTTTCGACAGTCTCTTTTTATTCCATGCTTTTTATTTTTTGCAGACTGTGCTATGATACAGATAGATAAAACCTACCCCCAGGAGCGTGAACACTATGAAACTGTATACCTTTGATAATGGTGACGGCGTAAAGCGCGTCGGCGTAGAGCTTTCCGGTTTTCCGGGCCTCATCCGTGATGTGCGCGATTTCGGCCTTCCGTACCGCGATATGACCGACCTCATCCGTCACATCACCCCGCTCGAAAAGGAACGCATCTCGGACCCCGAGGCCGCGCTCGACGGCCGTCCGCTGCGCCTGTCCTCCGTCCGCGTCTGCTCGCCTATTCCGCATCCCGAGCAGGACATCATCTGCCTCGGCGTAAACTACGCCGCGCACGCAGACGAAAGCGCCCAGTTCGACCGCAAGGCCTTTCTGCTCGACCGCAAGAAGGCGACCTATTTCAGCAAGCGCGCATATCAGACGAGCGGCCCGGACGACCTCATCCCCTCCTACCCTGAGCTCGTGACCAGTCTCGACTACGAGGCGGAGCTCGCCGTCATCATCGGCCGCGACTGCAAAAACGTCTGCGAGCGCGACGCTGCGGCCTGCATCTTCGGCTACACCGTGCTCAACGATGTCTCCGCACGCAATCTTCAGACCGAGCACAACCAGTGGTACTTCGGCAAGTCGCTCGACGGCTTCACCCCGATGGGTCCGTGCATCGTCACCGAGGACGAGATCCCCTATCCCCCGGCGCTCTCCATCTCCTCTACGGTCAACGGCGAGCTGCGCCAGAACAGCAATACGAATTACCTGCTGCATTCCATCTCCGAGATCATCGCCGAGCTGTCGCAGGGCATGACCCTGCTCGCCGGTACGATCATCGCGACCGGCACCCCCGCCGGTGTCGGCATGGGCTTCGATCCTCCGAAGTTTCTCAAATCCGGCGACGTCGTGACCTGCGAGATCGAGAAGATCGGCAGACTCACCAACATGGTAAAGTAAAGGGGCGCGGCAGAAATGGCAAAGAAATCGGCCTCCGAAAAGACCAACGTCATGCGCGTGCTCGAGCAGCACAAAATCGCCTATACCCCCCACGAATACCCCCACGGCAAGGAAGCGGTGGACGGCGCGTCGGTCGCGCACCTGCTCGGCCAGGACCCGGCGCAGGTGTTCAAGACGCTGGTCGCGCGCGGAAAATCCGGCGGCTTCCATGTGTTCGTCATCCCGGTCGAGAAGGAGCTTGACCTCAAAAAAGCCGCCAAAGCCTCGGGCGAAAAATCGGTCGAGATGGTGCATGTCAAGGAGCTGCTCGGCCTGACCGGCTATGTGCGCGGCGGCTGCTCGCCGGTCGGCATGAAAAAAGCCTTTCCGACCGTGTTCGACGAGAGCGTGCTGAACGTTCCGACTGTCATGGTCTCCGCCGGAAAGATCGGCTATCAGGTCGAGTGCACCCCGGCCGACCTCATCGGCCTTGTCCGCGCCCAGACCGCAGCCATCACGACGGAATAAGCCCGGCCGCATCCGGATACAGCGCGAACACGGTCTGCACGCCGCAGCCGGTGAGCTGCGCGAGCTTCGCCGCGAGCGTATCCGCGTCGTCGAACAGCACGAAGTGCGCCGCGCCCTCGCGGTCTGTATAGGTAAAGTACCGCGCACACAGCTCGTGCGAGAAAAATACCTGTGCGCCGGTCTCGGCAAGCAGCGCCGCCCGTGCGGCGGCGGAGAGCGGTTTTCCGTCCGGCGAGGCAGAGGGCAGGGTAAAATCCTGCGACACCGGCTGAAGGAACGCCGCGACACGGTGCGCCCCGTAAATGCCCTGCAACGAGGAAAAATATGCGGTCAGGCTGCCGCCCGAAAGCGCGGTCGAAACCGTCAGCACCGCATGCTCCAGATCGCGCCCGATGTTCACCGGAACATAGAGCGGGATGCCGTCCTCCGCGAGCGCTTCATCAAAGGCACGCAGCAGCGCGAGGGTCTGTGCCGTCTCGCGCTCGAAATCCGCGAACACGCCGGGCGCGTTTACGCGCTTCGCCTCAAAGGCGAGGTCGAGAGCGAGACGCTCGGGATTGCACAGCCGCAGTCCGCGCGGCGGATCGCATAAGCCGAGGAAGCAGCCGCGCTGCATCGCCGGGAGCTGTCTGCGCTCGAGCGCTCCGTTTTCGCTCAGTCCGAGGCACAGATGCAGCACCTGCATTCCCTGCGCGGCGGCACGCACGGCGTCCCGTCCGGCGCACACAGCTACCAGATTTTTGGTATATACCATGAAAAACGACTCCTTTGCATTATCGTGATGTCACTCTGGACTTTTACGGTAAATTCCTTTACACTATACGCAGGGAGCCGCATTTTCATGAGCCTGTCAGGGCGTTCCCATCCGGACTTTTTATCGACAGACCAAATGACTCCTGCAAAAATCCCGAACGGTTCTTTTCCGTTCGTTCAGAAAGAGTGTACGAATGAGCAAATTCATACCCGATTACGTTTTCGACTCGATATACGACATCACGCCCGAGATCCTGCAAAGCCACGGCATCCGCGCCGTGCTGATCGACCTTGACGGCACGATGGTCTCGCACAAGACCGCCCTGCCCACTGAGGAGGTCGCGGCGTTTATCCGCCGTCTGGAGGACAATGGCATTCATGTCGTCGTCTTTTCCAACAACAACGCGAACCGCGTCGGCACGTTCTGCGAGCCGCTCGGCGTGGACTTCATCAGCCGCGCCCACAAGCCGTTCGCGCGCGCTTATGCACAGGCTGTGGAAAAGCTCGGCCTGCCGATCGACCAGATCGCGGTCATCGGCGACCAGATCTACACCGATGTGTTCGGCGGCAACCGCGCCGGTGCGCTGACCTGCTATGTTGAGACGCTTGACCGCCGTTTTTTCTGGATCAACGTCCGCTATCAGCTTGAGCGCGGCTTTATCGCGCGCGGACGGCGCAGAATGGAGGCGAGACGCCATGACTGAGCCCCGTTTCGGCCCTGCCGGAAATTCCGAGTCCTTCGCAGCCGCCGGCTTCAAGAAAAGCGAGGACGCTCCCGCATGGCTCGCGCAGATGGGCCTTACCGCCTTCGAGTATCAGTGCGGCCGCGGCGTGCGCTGCGGCGAGGAGACCGCGCTGAAGATCGGCGCGGCGGCAAAGCAGCACGGCATCCGCATGAGCATCCATGCGCCGTATTTCATCAACCTCTCCTCCGAGGAGAGCGAACGCATGGAGAAAAATGTCGGCTATGTACTCGAGACCGCCCGTCTCGCCGTGCCGCTCGGCGCGACGCGCATGGTCGTCCACTGCGGCGGTCAGGGCAAGCTGACGCGCGACCGCGCCATGCGAAATTCTCACGCGAACGTAAAAAACATCCTGCGTGCGCTCGATGAGGCGCATCTCACCGGCTGCACGGTCTGTCTCGAGACCATGGGCAAGAAGAGCGTGCTCGGTACGGCGGCGGAAGTCTGCGAGCTGGTCGCGGCGGACGACCGTCTGCTGCCCTGCATCGACTTCGGCCACCTCAACTGCCGCACCGGCGGCCGTATGAATACGCGCGAGGAGGTGGCGGCGCTGTTCGACCTGATGGAGAATACCATCGGCCGCGAGCGCACCGCAAAGCTCCACGCCCATTTCTCGCACATCGAATACAACGACAAGGGCGAGGTGCGCCACCTCACCTTCGCAGACACGGTCTACGGCCCGGATTTTGCGCCGGTCGCCGCAGAGACCGCCGTGCGCGGCTACACGCCGACCTTCATCTGCGAATCCGCCGGGACACAGGCCGAGGACGCGCTGGCCATGAAGCGCTGCTATCAAACCTGCAAAGGGGAATAACGATATGAAAAAAGTATTACTCATCCACGGACCCAACCTCAATCTGACGGGCATGCGCGAGCCGGGCATCTACGGCACGGACACCCTCGCCTCCATCAATGCCGAGGTCGTCCAGAAATGCGAGCGGCTCGGCATGGACTGCTCGGTATTCCAGTCCAACTCCGAGGGCGCGCTCATCGACCGCATCCATGCGGCCCGCGAGGACTGCGACGCGATCATCATGAATGCCGGCGCGTACACGCATTACAGCTACGCTATCCGCGACGCCATCGCGGCGGTGCGCCTGCCCTGCGTCGAGGTTCATATGTCCAACGTCCATGCACGCGAGGAATTCCGCCACAAGTCGGTCATCGGCCCGGTCTGCGCCGGCGTGATCGCCGGCTTCGGCAGGCAGAGCTACCTGCTCGCGGTCGACGCGGTCAAGTCTATCATCGGTTAAGAGGCGAAAACACATGAAACGAGACGATTTAAGAGCTTTTCTCGCAGAAAAGCCGTATGACGCGATGGTGCTGACGAGCGAGATCAGCCGTCGCTACGCGACCGGCTTCCACTCCACCGCAGGCGCTGTCTACCTCTCCGCGAAGCAGGCCGTTTTCTTCACAGACTTCCGCTATGCCGAGGCGGCGCGCGCGGCCATCTCGGATTTCGAGGTGCGCGAGATCAAGGCCGGACAGAGCTATTCCTCCCTCATCAACGGACTCATCGAGGAGGACGGCGCGAAAAAGGTCGCGCTCGAGGACAAAACGCTGACCTACGCGGAGTTTATGTCGTGGTCCACCGCGCTCCACGCGACGGCGGTCCGTCTCGAGGACGGCGTGGAAAGCCTGCGCATGATGAAGGAGGACACTGAGGTCGAAAAGATCGTCGCGGCGCAGCGTATCGCCGAGCAGGCGCTCGAGGAGGTGCTGAACGACATCAGGATCGGCGTGACCGAAAAGGAGATCGCCGCCCGCCTGACCTACCTCATGCTGCACTACGGCGCGGAAAACATGTCGTTTGACCCGATCGTTGTTTCGGGTGCGAACAGCTCCAAACCGCACGGCGTGCCCACCGAAAAGACCATCGAGGCAGGTGATTTCGTCACGATGGACTTCGGCTGCATCTATGACGGCTACTGCTCGGACATGACGCGCACGGTCGCGGTCGATCATGTGACCGATGAAATGCGTCTCGTCTACGACACCGTGCTGAACGCGCAGCTCGCAGGCATCGCGTGCTGCAAGGCCGGTGTGACCGGCCGGGACGTGGACGCGGCCGGCCGCCGCATCATCGAGCAGGCCGGTTACGGCGACGCCTTCGGCCACGGCTTCGGCCACGGCGTCGGTCTGGAGATCCATGAGGCGCCGACGGCCTCGCCGCGCGGCAACAGTCCCCTCCCCGCCGGCAGCATCGTCACCGCTGAGCCGGGCATCTATCTCCCGGGCAGATTCGGCGTGCGCATCGAGGATATGCTGTACGTCATCGAAGACGGCTGCATCGACCTCACCGACGCACCGAAATCGCTGCTCATCCTCTAAAACAGCGCAAAAGTTAAGGGTATCTGCCTCGGCAGATACCCTTTTGTTATGCTTTTTCGTTGTTTTCGGTTTTGCTCTGCTCCTTCGCCTTTGCGGCGGCGCGGCGCTCGCGCGCGCTCACCGGCGGGACATTGCTCGACACATGTACAAACTGACCCGTTCCCGCATCAAGCCGCTTGTCGCCGCGGTAGTCGTTCGTGTCCTCGGACAGACCGCGGTTATGCAGCAGATGGTTGATGCACTCGGAAACGATGCTGTAAATGACCGCGAACAGCGGTACGCCGATCGCCATGCCGACAAAGCCGAACAGGCCGCCGAAGATCAGAATGGCGAACATGACCCAGAAGCTCGAAAGGCCGGTCGAGTTGCCGAGGATCTTCGGGCCGAGGATGTTGCCGTCGATCTGCTGAAGAATGATGATGAAGATAACGAAGTACAGCGCCTGAAGCGGACTTTCGACCATGATCAGGATCACGCTCGGAATAGCGCCGATAAACGGGCCGAAGAACGGGATAATGTTCGTAACGCCGATAATGACCGAGATCAGCAGCGCGAAGGACGACTCGATGGTCAGCAGCCCCACCGACATCATCACGCGTATGCCGATGAAGCACAGCACGCCGATGATGAGCGAATCGATGAGCTTGCCGGTGATAAAGCCGCCGAACACGCGGTGAATGTATGCGACGCGCTCGATGATCGAGTTCGCCCGGTCGATGGAGAACAGGCTGTACGTCATTTTTTTGGCCTGCGCGCAGAAGGTCTCCTTGCCGTTCAGGATATAAAGAGCGATGATGATGCCGATCAGAATATCAACGACGACCGAAACCGTCGTAACGACGCCCGTCATCATGGTGACGAGGTGCGGCAGCGCGATGTTCTGCACCCAGTTGACCAGCTGTTCGGAAAACTGCTCATAGACCTGCATGAAGTTGCGCGCGATGACCGGGTTGTCCTTCAGAAGTCCCGTCACCCAGTTCGACACGTCGTTCATATAGGTATCCGCTGACTCGACGATGGAAAAAATGCTGACGACGAGCTGCGGCAGCACCATCCAGAGCAGGCCCGCCACGACGGCGAGACCGATGATCAGCGTCAGCAGACTGCTGATGCCCTTGGCGATGCGCGTTCCGTGGGTGAATTTTCTCGACATCGGCGGCTGGATGCGCCGGTAAAGCATATTAAAGACCGGCATGAGCAGATACGCCATGACAAAGCCGTAAATAAACGGACTGAGCGCGCCGAACAGCTTTTTCACCACGTTCCAGATGAACGGGAGCTTGATCAGCACGAACGCCACGAGAACGCAGCAGCCGATGACACAGAAAGCGGTCAGCCCCCACTGAAAATAGTGGGGCTGCTCGCTGAATTTTGACTTTTTAGGTTCGTTTGGGTTCTCCATAAATTCATTCCTTTCCTGCCCGCTCCGGACGGGCGCAAGCCGGAGAAAACCGCTCAGGACAAAGCCGCATCACGGAACAGGGGCGGCCTCCTGCGGCGCGGTCTTACTCCTCCTCGTCGAAGAAGATCCGCCAGAGCATATACAGCCAGCTCGCCGCGAACGCCACAAAGAACAGCGTGCGCAGCTTTTTGAAGCACTTGGAAAAGCAGGTGCCGAGCCACAGACCGAGCGAGAGCAGGCAGGTCTCGAACACAGCGAAATCCAAAATCGAGAAGCCGCGCGCCTTGTCCACGGCATGATTGGTCCAGCGGCTCGCGGTGCCGCGCGCCTCGTCGGCGTAATGGAGCATCTGCTCTGCACGGGCGCGGAGCGCTTCGCGGTCAACATTTTCCAGATAGTTTTTCATAGCGTGTCTCTCCTTCTGTTACAGATTGCGTTTTGCAGGAGTCCTGCGTTTTTCGATCGTATTCTTTGCGATGCTGCACGGCGTTTTCCCCATCGAGGAAATGCGGCCCATGCGCATGCCGATCGTATCGGCAAGCACGTCAGCGTCCGCCGCGCCGGTCTCGCGGAGCGCGGCCTGCAGGATCAGACCGGCGGCTCTCGCGTCCGAGCCGGCCTCATGATGGTCGAGCGTGATGCCGAGATAATCGGATACGGTATCCAGTTTATGATTGGCAAGGTCCGGCCATACGCGCTGCGAAACCTTTACCGTGCACACATAGCGGCATTCCGGCATCGGCAGCCCGTAATGCGCCAGACAGGCGCACAGCACGCCGGTGTCGAACATCGCGTTGTGCGCGACGAGGACGCTGCCCTCTGCGAGGGGCGCAAGCTCGCGCCAGAACGACGCGAACGACGGCGCATCCTGCACCATGTTTTCCTTGATGTGGTTGACGCGGACGTTGCCCCAGTGAAATTTGCCGGCGCAGGCGGGCGGCTTCAGCAGCGAAACGCGCTCTCCGACCAGCCTGCCGGCCTCGAAAATGCTGACGCCGAGCGCACAGGCGCTGAGCGGCGAGGCGTTTCCGGTCTCGAAATCGAGTGCGAAGTATCTCACAGGCGCACCTCCCGGACGGCGGCCGCGCGTTCCTTGCCCGCGAGCAGGAAACGGTAAAAGGGCGCGAGCTTTTTCATGGTCTCGAGCATCGGTCCGACGAACGAGCCGTCGAGCACGGGCGCGAAGTCCTCGCTTTCGCGAAAATCCACGCCGATCTCCTTGCGGTTCAGCCACGACTGGTATTCCGGCTTCGCGTCGGGATATTTCGGGCGCTTGTACAGCTCGCCTGCAAGCGTCACCTCCGGGCAGCGCTCCACTGCCTCGAAGGCGTCGAGGAACAGTCTGTCCTCGTGCAGGATCATGTCGCGCAGCGCCTGCATCTCGCCCGTGCCCCATGCGCCCCAGCAGCCCCACGCCCAGTATTCGGGGTGCAGCTCAAAGTAATAGCACGGCACGCTTTCGTGCTGCCGGCGCGCTCTGCGGAAGAAAAGCCACAGATTTGCGCGGTAAAGCGTCTTGTCCTTCGTATACCGGGTATCGCGCCGCACGCGCGAGACCATGCGCGAGGGCACGGTGACGAACTGCGCGTCGATCTGCTGCATGACGGGCGTCATCTGCTCGATCAGCTCGTAAAACGGCGTGATGGCGAGTTTTTTGATCTCGTTTTTATGTTCTTCGTAAAATTCCTTGCTGTTTTGCAGGCGGTTAAGCTGAAGCAGGTCGACGCCTGCTGCGGAAAAGCCTGTGAATGCCATAATATCTGTCTGTTCCACCTTTGTCTTGATCCGCAGGAAGCAAAAAAACGTGCTTCCTGCCTTATTATATTTTAACCCCTCGTGTATGGTAAAGCAAGGAGAATTTCGCCTCGAAGATGTTAAGAAAATATGTCCGCGCGCTTCGCTTTATTTTGACAAGTCCCTTCTCTGCGGTGTATAATACAGTATTATACTAAAAAATATACCGGGAGGCTGATTATTATGAAGAACCCCGAAAAACTGCTCGACCTGCTCAGCCAGGACGCTCGTCTTTCGACCGCCCAGCTCGCCGCCATGACCGGCTCTTCTGAGGACGAGGTCGCATCTCAGCTCAAGCACTATGAAAAGAACGGCACCATTCTCGGCTACAAGGCTCTCGTCGACTGGGACAAGACCGACCGCGAGAGCGTTACCGCGCTCATCGAGGTTAAGATCACGCCGCAGAAGGGCATGGGCTTCGACGAGATCGCCCGTCAGATCTACTCGCACCATCAGGTCGAGAGCGTTTATCTGATGAGCGGCGGCTTCGATCTGACCGTCATCATCAAGGACCGCACCATGCGCGAGGTCGCGCGCTTCGTCGCCGAGCAGCTCGCGCCGATGGAGAACGTTCTGTCCACCGGAACCCACTTCATCCTCAAAAAGTACAAGGACTACGGCGTTGAATATAACCCCTCCGAAAAAGATAAAAGAGAGGTCATGATGTCATGGTAAACTACGATCAGATGCTTTCTGACCGCGTCAAAGTAGTCAAACCTTCGGGCATCCGCCGTTTTTTCGAAATGGCAGCCAAAATGCCCCACGCGATCTCGCTCGGCGTCGGCGAACCGGATTTCGAGACCCCGTGGCAGATCCGGCGCGCCGGCATCCAGTCGCTTGAGAAGGGTCAGACCTTCTATACCTCCAATTGGGGTCTTGCCGAGCTTCGCAGCCAGATCGCCGCGCTCGCGCGCCGCAAGTACCAGCTGTGCTACGACGCAGACAAGGAGATCCTCGTCACCGTCGGCGGCTCCGAGGCGATCGACAACACCATCCGCGCCCTCGTCAATCCCGGCGAGGAGGTGCTCATCCCCGAGCCGAGCTTTGTCTGCTACACGCCGCTCACGCAGATGGCAGGCGGCGTTCCCGTGCCGCTGCCGACGCGCGTCGAGGACAAGTTCAAGCTGACGCCCGAGGCGCTGCGCGCCGCCATCACGCCGCGCACCAAGCTGCTCATCCTTCCCTATCCGAACAACCCGACCGGCGCGATCATGGACCGCGACGAGCTTCAGGCGATCGCGAACGTCATCCGCGAGACCAACATCATGGTGCTCTCCGACGAGATCTACAACAGCCTGACCTACGGTCCCGACCGCCATGTCTGCTTCGCGGAGATCGACGGCATGAAGGAGCGTACCATCGTCGTGGACGGCTTCTCCAAGTCCTACGCCATGACCGGCTGGCGTCTCGGCTGGGCGATGGGCCCGAAGGAGCTTATGCGCCATATCTGCAAGATCCACCAGTTCGGCATCATGTCCGCCCCGACGACCGCGCAGTTCGCCGGCATCGAGGCCATCCGCACGGGCGACGACGACATCGCGCGCATGCGCGACCAGTACGACCTGCGCCGCCGCTATCTGCTCGGCGAGCTCCGCTCGATGGGTCTGGAATGCTTCGAACCTGAGGGCGCGTTCTATATCTTCCCCTCCATCGAGTCCACCGGCCTGTCCTCCGAGGAGTTCTGCGAGCGCCTGCTGCACGAGCAGGAGGTCGCGGTCATCCCCGGCAGCGCCTTCGGCGCGAGCGGTGAGGGTCATGTGCGTATTTCGTATTCGTATTCGATGAGTCACCTGCGTGAGGCCTGCTCCCGCATGAAGATCTTCCTCGAAAACCTGAAGCAGGAACAAAAATAACAAAAAGAGACCCGATACAGTAAAAACGAACTGTATCGGGTCTCTTTTTCTGCAAATTTTAGAATACGCAGTACTGCTTCATGTAGGCGTCCATCAGCGGCAGGAGGTGTGCATACTCCGCCTTGTCCGCGAGGTACTCACGGATGTCCTGAACGGTCACGAGGGCGTGCACCTTGATGCCGAATTCCTCACCGACCTCCATGACAGCGGTCTTGCCGGGGTTCTGGCCGATCTCGCAGCGGTTGACCGAGATGAACATATCGGTTACCTTGACGTCCGCGCAGCTCTTGAGCACCGGCATGGTCTCACGGATGGCGGTGCCTGCGGTGATAACGTCCTCGATGATGATGACGCGGTCGCCGTCCTGCGGCTTGTAGCCGACGATGCTGCCGCCCTCGCCGTGGTCCTTCGCTTCCTTGCGGTTGAAGAAGAACGGCTTGTCGATGCCGTAGTTGCGGGCGAGCGCACCGGAAACCGAGGTCGCGAGCGGAATGCCCTTGTATGCCGGGCCGAACATCGCGTCGAAGTCGTCGCCTACCGTCTCCTTGACGAGAGCGGCATAGAACTCGCCCAGACGGGAGTTCTGCATACCGGTCTTATAGTTGCCGGTGTTGACAAAATACGGGGTCTTGCGGCCGGACTTGGTCGTGAAGTCGCCGAAACGCAGAACGTCCGCGCTCATCATAAACTCGATAAATTTCTTCTTCGCTTCAGTCAGCATGGGGATTACCGTCCTTTATTCTCGTTTTGTTATTACCAGTATAGCAAATTGGACGGGATATGTAAAGAGGCACGCCCTGCGACGTGCCTCTGAGTTTGCCTGACAAACGAAGTTTTTCGACAGTTTATCGAACGACCGCGCCCTGATCTGCGGAGGTGACCAGACGGGAGTAGCGATACAGCCAGCCGGACTTGACGTTCGGCTCACGCGGAACGTACTTTGCACGGCGCGCCTCCATCTCCTCGTCCGAGATGTTGACGTTTACCTTGCTGTTCGGAATGTCGATGGAGATGATGTCGCCCTCCTCGACCAGACCGATCTCGCCGCCGGAGGCAGCCTCCGGGGAGACATGGCCGATGGATGCGCCGCGGGACGCGCCGGAGAAACGGCCGTCGGTGATGAGCGCGACCGTGGTGTCGAGCTTCATGCCAGCGAGCGCGGAGGTCGGGTTGAGCATCTCACGCATGCCGGGGCCGCCCTTCGGGCCCTCGTAACGGATGACGACAACGTCGCCCGGAACGATCCTGCCGTTGTAGATAGCGGAAATTGCGTCCTCCTCGCAGTCGAATACGCGCGCCGGACCCTCATGCACCATCATTTCCGGTGCAACAGCCGAACGCTTGACAACGCAGCCGTTCTTTGCGATGTTGCCCCACAGAACCGCGATGCCGCCGGTCTGGGAGTACGGATTTTCGAGCGGACGAACGACCTCGGGGTTGCGGTTGACCACGCCCTCCAGGTTCTCGCCGACCGTTCTGCCGGTGCAGGTGATGAGCGAGAGGTCGAGGAAGTCGCGCTTGGTGAGCTCCTTCATGATGGCCGGAACGCCGCCCGCCATGTAAAGCTGCTCGATATGGTGCGGGCCTGCCGGAGCGAGGTGGCAGATGTTCGGCACCTTGCCGGAGAGCTCGTTGAGCGTCTCGAGCTGGAGCGGAACGCCTGCTTCGTTCGCGATCGCGAGCAGATGCAGGACCGAGTTGGTCGAGCAGCCGATCGCCATCTCGCAGGTCAGTGCGTTGCGGAATGCAGCCGGGGTCAGAATATCGCGCGGCTTGATGTCCTTCTCGATCAGCTCCATGATCTTCATGCCGGCGTGCTTTGCCAGATGAATGCGTGCAGCGGAAACGGCCGGGGTCGTGCCGTTGCCCGGCAGCGCCATGCCGATCGCCTCGGACAGGCAGTTCATCGAGTTTGCGGTGTACATGCCTGCGCACGAGCCGCAGCCCGGGCAGGAATTGCACTCAGCTTCGTAGAACGTCGCCTCGTCCATCATGCCGGCCTTGTATGCGCCGACCGCCTCGAAGGTCTTGGACAGCGAAACCTCCTCACCGCCGAAATGGCCTGCGAGCATCGGGCCGCCGGAAACCAGAATGGACGGGATGTTCAGGCGGGCCGCCGCCATCAGCATGCCCGGAACGATTTTGTCGCAGTTCGGGATGAGCACCAGGCCATCGAGCTGATGCGCCTGTGCGAGCGTCTCAACGCTGTCCGCGATCAGCTCGCGGCTCGCCAGAGAATACTTCATGCCGATATGGCCCATCGCGATGCCGTCGCAGACGCCGATCGCCGGAACGAGCACCGGCGTGCCGCCTGCCATGCGAACGCCGGCCTTGACGGCGTCCGCGATCTTGTCGAGGTTGATGTGACCCGGGATGATCTCGGAATATGCGGAAACGACGCCGATGATCGGCTGCTTCATCTCCTCGTCGGTCATGCCGCAGGCGCGCAGCAGAGAACGGTTCGGCATACGCTCAGGGCCTGCGGTGATGTTGTCACTTCTTCTCACGGGGATTTCCTCCTTTGAAAGCAGTCCAGCGGACTGCCTGATAGAAAAAACGGGCGGACGGGAAAATCCGTCCGCCCGTTCGGGGTAGTAAAATTTACACTCTTGCACCAATTTTACCTTTCCGTAACCGCAACCGAACGGTTGCGGCATCAAAAAGGTGCACGAAGTGCGCCGTAAAAACCCGCGACATGCGCGTGGGTTTTGGCCGTAGCCCTCTAACCTTATTCCGCCGCCGTGCGGCGATAAGATGAGAGCACACCCCGACTCAGCCGCCTTGGGCGGCGTCATTCGGGTATCGAAAGGCGGTTTCTACGGAACCGCCTTTCGTATATAGGGGGCTTTTGAAGCCCCCTATAAGAAGCAAGCCAGAAGCGAAGCTTCGCGCTTACTTCTTCAGCCAGCTCATCATGCCGCGCAACTTCTTGCCGGTCTCCTCGAGCTGGGTGTCAGCCTCGAGTGCGCGGTTTGCCAGGAAGTGTGCACGACCGCCTGCACGGTTCTCCTGAATCCACTCGGAAGCGAAGGTGCCGTCCTGGATCTCGCGCAGGATCTTCTTCATCTCCTTGCGGGTCTCCTCGGTGATGATGCGCTTGCCGGTGCGGTAATCGCCGTACTCAGCGGTATCGGAGATGGAGTAACGCATCTTGGCAAAGCCGCCCTCGTTGATCAGGTCAACGATCAGCTTCATCTCGTGAACGCACTCGAAGTAAGCGTTCTCCGGAGCGTAGCCAGCCTCGACCAGGGTCTCAAAGCCAGCCTTCATCAGCTCGCAGACGCCGCCGCAGAGGACAGCCTGCTCGCCGAACAGGTCGGTCTCGGTCTCGGTCTTGAAGGTGGACTCGAGGATGCCGGCACGGCCGCCGCCGATGCCGCAGGCATATGCCAGAGCGATGTCCATAGCCTTGCCGGAAGCATCCTGCTCAACGCAGACCAGATCCGGAACGCCGTGACCCTCGAGGTACTGAGAACGAACGGTGTGGCCCGGGCCCTTCGGAGCGATCATGATAACGTCGACGTCAGCCGGCGGAACGATCTGCTTGAAGTGGATGTTGAAGCCGTGAGCGAAAGCCAGTACGTTGCCCGGCTTCAGGTTCGGCTCGATAACGTCCTTGTAGATGTCAGCCTGCTTCTCGTCCGGGGTCAGCATCATGATGATGTCGCCGGCAGCAGCAGCCTCAGCCGGAGTCATGACCTCCAGACCGTAGTCCTTTGCCTTCTTCTCGTGCTTGGAGCCCGGACGCAGACCAACGACAACATGTACGCCGGAGTCCTTCAGGTTCATTGCGTGAGCATGGCCCTGGGAGCCGAAGCCGATGATGGCAACGGTCTTGCCGTCGAGCAGAGACAGGTTGCAGTCTGCATCATAGAACATTTTTACCATTGTTATTACCTCCTAAATGTATGGAAAGTGAATTGGGTAAACAAATTTATTAACCGACGGCCGGAGCCGCCAATTAAGCGGAATGAAATTATCTGCGGATTGCGGTGACGCCCGAGCGGCTCATCTCCACGATCTCGAAGTTGGAAATGACGTCGAGGAAGGCGTCGATGCGGCTGGGCACGTTGGCCAGCTCCACGATCAGCTCGTCCTCGGTCGAGTCAACGATGCGGCCCTCGTACAGGCTGCACAGCTGACGGATGTCATCTCTCGTCGAGGGAGACTGCGCATGCAGCTTGACAAAGACAAGCTCGCTGCATACCGAGTCATGCTCCTCGATGTGGTCGACGCGCATGACCTCCTCCAGCTTGTCGAGCTGCTTGATGATCTGCTCGAGGATGACCTCGTCGCCCTGCACGATGATCGACATGCGCGAAACGCGCGGATCATTGGTCGCGGAAACGGTCAGAGAGTCGATGTTGTAGCCGCGGCGGCCGAAAAGGCTGGAAACGCGCGCCAGAACACCGGCGTTATTCTGTACGGTGACAGAAAGGATAAACTTCTGCATTGGTCTATTTTCCCCCTTCTCAGTCTACCACGAGATCGTCGATCGTGCCGCCTGCCGGGATCATCGGCAGAACGCGCTCGTCCTTGTCGATCTGGCAGTCGATGAGCACCGGGCCGTCGCTCTGCTGCGCCTTGCGCAGCGCCTCGCGCAGCTCCGCGATGTTGGACACGCGGTAGCCGACTGCGCCGAACGCATCGGCGAGCTTGACGTAATCGGTCTTGCGGTGCGGGTCGGTCTGCGAATAGCGGCTGCCGTAGAACATGGTCTGCCACTGACGGACGTTACCGAGCACGCGGTTGTTCATGATGACCGTGATGACCGGCAGCCTGTAGGAGACTGCGGTGCAGATCTCGTTGAGATTCATGTGGAACGAGCCGTCGCCCGTGATATGGACCACGGTGCGGCCCGGGAAGGCGATCTGTGCGCCGATCGCGGCGCCGTAGCCGAAGCCCATCGTGCCGAGGCCGCCCGAGGTCAGGAACTGACGCGGATGTCTGCGGCCGTTGTACTGCGCGCTCCAGAGCTGATGCTGACCGACGTCGGTCGCGATGATGGTATCCTCCGGCGTCTCCTCTGCGACCGTGCGCAGCAGCTGATGCGGATGGATGACGCTGTTGTCGTCCTTTGCGTGGTAGTCGAGCTTCGCGCGCCACTCATTGATCTGCGCGAGCCACGCGGCGTGCCGGTTTTCTTTAATGTACGGCAGGATCTTCTGAAGGAAGGTCTTGGCGTCGGAAACGACCGAATAGGTCGTTTCGATGTTCTTGTTGATCTCCGCCGCGTCGATGTCCACGTGGATGATGCGCGCGCCGGGGGCAAAATGGCCGGTATTGGTGGCAACGCGGTCAGAGAAGCGCGCGCCGATGCAGATCAGCAGATCGCTGCGCTCGACCGCCCAGTCAGCCGAAACCGTGCCGTGCATGCCGATCATGCCGAGGCTCAGCTCGTCGTCATCGGGCACGCAGCCGATCGCCATCATGGTGTGCGCGGACGGGATCTCCGCCTTGCGCATCAGGGCGAGCAGCTCGCTGCCTGCGTCCGAGATCTCGACGCCGCCGCCGTAATAGATGAACGGGCGCTCGGCCTTGCCGATCATGTCCGCGACGGTCTTCAGCTGTTCCTCGCTGATGTCGTAGGTCTCATGCACCTCGACCCTGCTCTTCGGGATGAACTCGGTCGTCGCGGCAGTGACATCCTTCGGGATGTCGATGAGCACCGGACCCGGACGTCCGGACTGCGCGATGCGGAACGCCTCGCGGACGGTATCCGCGAGCTCCTCTACGTGACGTACCACGAAATTGTGCTTGGTGATCGGCATGGTGATGCCGGCGATATAGACCTCCTGGAAGGAGTCTCGGCCGATGAGGCTCGTGCCGACGTTGCCGGTGATGGCGACCATCGGGATGGAGTCCATATAAGCCGTTGCGATGCCGGTGACGAGGTTGGTCGCGCCCGGGCCGCTCGTTGCGAGGCACACGCCGACCTTGCCGGTGGAACGGGCATAGCCGTCCGCCGCATGAGCCGCGCCCTGTTCATGTGCCGTCAAAATGTGATGAATGCGGTCGCTGTTTTTATAAAGTGCGTCGTAGATATTGAGGACCGCACCGCCCGGGTAGCCGAAAATGGTGTCGACGCCCTGCTCTACGAGCGCGTCGATCAGAATCTCCGAACCGTTCTTTACCATGCGAAACCGCCTCCTTTCTATGTCTTACATACTGTTTATACCGTTGTAGATAAAATAAAAAAGCCTTCATCTCTTCCATAAAGAGACAAAGACTCACCCTGCGGTACCACTCTTCTTGCTGTGTGCGCAGTACGCTGCACAGCCGCTTGTTTCGATCCTGTAACGCTGATCCTGCGGAACGGGTTACGCCTGGGCCCTGTTTCATCCCATTTCACCCGCTCGGCTCCCGGAGGACTTTCGCTCTTTCCCTTCCCCGCCGTCTTACACCAGCCGACGGCTCTCTTCTTCGGGGCTTCGGGACGCTACTTTTCCATTCATCGCCTTTACCGTTATTGTTCAAAATGTAATTCTTATTATAAAGCGCAACCGTCAGCTTGTCAACGATAATTTCCGACAGATTTATAAGTTTTCCCCGCTCATAATTTGCACAATTTCGCCTCACACTATAACCGCATATTTTTTGAAAAGGAGGCGGTTTCATGTCCGTGCCTCTCGTGCGCACGCTCGTGCTGTATTTCGCGGTCATCTGCGCGGTGCGGCTGATGGGAAAGCGCCAGCTCGGAGAGATGGACCCGGCCGAGCTCGTCGTGACCATTCTCGTCAGCGATCTTGCCGCCGTGCCCATGCAGGATCTCGGCATTCCGCTGTTTTTCGGTCTTGTGCCGATTGCTGCGCTCGTCGCGCTCGAGGTGCTGCTCAGCATTCTCTCGCTCAAGAGCCGTTTTTTCCGCCGTCTGATCAACGGACAGCCTGCCATCATCATCCGCAAGGGGCAGCTCGACCTGTCCAAGCTGCGCCAGCTGCGGCTCACGACCGAGGATCTGGTCGTAGCGCTGCGCAAGCAGAGCGTCGCCTCGGTCAGCGACGTGAAATACGGCGTGATCGAGCCGGACGGCTCGCTGACCATCGTGCTCTACCCGCAGCAGCAGCCGGTCACGGCGGAAATGCTGTCCCTCTCGCCAAAAGATACCGGACTCCCGCTCGTCGTCATCTCGGACGGACAGCTGGTCGAGCGCTCGCTCGGCCTGCTGCGGCTCGACCGGGACGCCGTTGTCAACCGGCTCAGGAACAGAGGGCTGCGCCCCGAGGAGGTCTTTCTGATGACGCTTGACGACTGCGGCAATATGTTCGTGCAGAAAAAGGAGGGAGCGTAATGCGGCGGCTGACTGCGGCGCTCGTGCTGCTCGCGCTCCTGCTCACCGGCTGCGTCTGGAGCCGGCGCTCGGTCGAAAAGGTCTGCACCGAGGCCGCCGAGGCGCTGTACGCAGGAGAGCTCGACCGCGCCCGTGCGATCTGGGAGGAGGCGCAGCCGCTGCTCGGCGCTCTGCTCCCCCACGAGGAGATCGACGAGACCGGTCTGCTCTTCGAGCGGCTTGCGGCAGCGCATGACGGAACGGACGACGAAAATCTGCTCGACCGTGCGGAGCTGCTCGCCCGGCTGCATCATCTTCCCGAGATGGAAAAGGCGTCCTTGCGCAACATACTGTAAAACCTGTCGAAAAAACTGCGCTTTTCGGCAGGCCCTGTGTTGCGAAAATGCCGGAAAGATGGTATGCTCTTGTCAGAGGTGACTGATTATGCGCAGAAAAGACAGAGAAATTACCGGACGGGAAAATATCGAACCCATCCTCCGGGCATGCAAAACCTGCCGCGTGGCGATGATCGCGGACGGCGCACCCTATGTCGTGCCGCTCAACTTCGGCTATACGTGGGACGACGACAGCCTGACGCTGTATTTCCACAGCGGCCTCAAGGGCAAGAAGATCGACGCGCTGCGCGCCGACCCGCGTGTCTGCTTTGAACTCGACACCGAGCAGGGCGTGACCGGCGAGGGCGACATTGCCTGCCGGTACAGCTTCGCCTTCTCCTCCATCGTCGGCTACGGCAGCATGGAGTTCGCGAAAACGCCCGATGAAAAGCGAAAGGGCTTTGACATCATCATGCAGCACCAGACCGGCCGCAGCGGCTTCACCTATAACGATGCGTCGCTGTCCGTTGCCGAGGTGTTCCATGTCCGCGCGGACTCGTTCGAGGCCTCGCGCAAGGCCCTGCGCCCCCGCAAACCGGAATGAGTGCGCTCAAAAAGCTGGTCTCGGCGCTGCTCGTGCTGACGCTCGCCGTTTCCGGCGGCCTGCTCGCCTGGCACGGCCTGCACCGCACGAGCGCCTCTCCGCCCGCCGGGCAGACACAGACGCCCGCCGTTCCGGCGCCGCCCGAGGCCGTGCCCGACACGGTCTCCACGCTGTGCGTCGCCGGCGACCTTGTCATGCACATTCCCATCATCAATTCCTGCCGCACGGACGACGGCTATGACTTCACCGGCCTGTTCGACGAGGCGCGGCCGTATTACGAAAGCGCCGACTATGCCGCCGCCTGCATCGAAACCACGTTCAACGGCCCTCCCTACTCAGGATTCCCGCAGTTCTGCGCGCCCGACCAGCTTGCAGGAGACCTCAAGAGCGTCGGCCTTGATCTGCTCTCGACTGCGAGCAATCACAGTCTGGACACCTGGTTTTCTGGCCTGACGCGCACGCTCGATGTGCTCGACGAGGCCGGACTCGACCATGTCGGCACCTACCGCACGCAGGAGGAGCGCGACACGGTGAAGGTCATCGACGTCGGCGGCATCCGTCTCGCCGTCCTCGCCTATACCTACGGCACGAACGGTCTGCCGAAGGGCGAGCATCCGTACTGCGTCAATGTTTTTACGACCGATTACATGACAAACTGCGGCGTAATCGACTATGAGCTGCTGAAAAGCGACCTTGCTCGCGCCCGTCAGACCGACGCGGACGCCATCGCGGTCTTTATGCACTGGGGACAGGAATACGCGACCTCCCCCTCCGCCCAGCAGCGCGAGCTGGCGGATTTTCTGTTCGAGAACGGCGCAACGCTTGTGCTCGGCGGCCATGTCCATGTGCCGCAGCCGATGGAGCTGCGCGAGCTGCCCGACGGACGCACCGGCTTTCTGTGCTACTGTCTCGGCAATCTGATCTCCAACCAGCACGACCGCTACACCAATCTCACCGCCGCGGTCAGCCTCGAGCTGACGAAGGACGGCGAGACCGGCGCGGTCACGGTCTCCGATGCCGAATATGTGCCGATGTATATGCTGCATCCGGACGCCTCGGCCGACGGACGCTACCATCTGCTCGATCTGAACCGGAGCATCGCAGACTGCGAGAGCGGAGATCATACGGTCGTACCGGCCGCCGTTCTCCCGGCGCTCAGGCAGGGTCTTGCGGACGCGCACAGCATCTTCGGCGCGGAGGAGGAATTACAGTTATCCCCCGCCGAAAAGGCCGTATAACACGAAAAAAGAGCTGACTTTTACCGGTCAGCTCTCTTTTTTTGCCGTTTTATCAGGTATTGTGATCGGAAACGTGGAACTTCTTGAGGTTGCCGATCTTCTGCGCACGGATGTCCATTTCCTTGCAGACATCCTCCATCGTCACGCCGCACTCGTTCATCATGACCATCATGTGATAGAATACGTCGTTGATCTCACCGACGAGCTCCTCCTTGTCGCCGTTCTTGGCGGCGATGATGGTCTCCGCGCACTCCTCGCCTACCTTCTTGAGGATCTTGTCGATGCCCTTCTCGAACAGGTAGCAGGTGTACGAGCCCTCCTGCGGCTCTGCGCGGCGCTGTGCGATGACAGCCTCCATTTGCTCAAACGAATTCATATACTGCTCTCCTTTTTACTTCTCGTCTTTTTCCCACAGCGTCGTGAAAAAGCAGGTGCGGTGGCCTGTGTGGCAGACCGGACCCTTGGGCGTGCCGACATAGATCAGCGTATCATCGTCACAGTCGGACAGGATCTTCTTCACAAAAATGAAATTGCCCGAGGTCTCGCCCTTGTTCCACAGCTTCTGGCGCGAGCGCGAGAAAAACCACGCCGTGCCGGTATCCATCGTCAGCTGAAGCGCCTGCTCGTTCGCATAGCCGAGCATGAGCACCTCGCCGCTGCGCTCATCCTGACAGACGACCGGGATGAGCGGCGCTTTCACGAAAAACTTGCTTAAATCCAATCTATTCACTCCGTTCACAGTCTAACCGGAATATTCTTTTCTCTGAGGTGCTCCTTGACCTCTTTTACCGTCAGCTCGCGGTAATGGAACAGGCTCGCGGCGAGCGCGGCATCACAGCCGGTCTGCTCGAACACCTCGGAAAAATGCGCGAGGCTGCCGCAGCCGCCCGAGGCGATGACCGGGATGCCGACAACATCCGTGACCGCCTTGGTAAGCGGCAGGTCAAAGCCGGATTTGGTGCCGTCCTTGTCCATCGAGGTGAGCAGGATCTCGCCTGCGCCGCGCTCATAGACCTCCTTCGCCCACGCGACTGCGTCCTTTCCGGTCGGAGTGCGGCCGCCGGCCACATATACCTCAAAGCCCGAGGGCATCTGCTCGTTTGCGCGCGCGTCGATCGCGACGACAACGCACTGACTGCCGTACTTTTCCGCCGCTGCGTTCACCAGATCGGGGTTTTTGACCGCCGAGGAGTTGATGGAGATCTTATCCGCACCGGCGCGCAGGATCTCGCGGAAATCGTCCACCGTGCGGATGCCGCCGCCGACCGTTACCGGCACGAAAACCTCGCGGCAGGTGCGGCGCACAACGTCCGCGATCGTGTCGCGGTTGTCGCTCGTCGCGGTAATGTCGAGAAATACGATCTCGTCCGCACCCTCCTGCGAATAGAACTTCGCAAGCTCGACCGGGTCTCCTGCGTCGCGCAGACCGACGAAATTCACGCCCTTGACCACGCGGCCGTCCTTGACGTCCAGACAGGGGATAATGCGTTTTGCCAGCATCACTCCGCCTCCTTGATCGCCTTCGCGAGGTCGAGCGTGCCGGTATAGACCGCCTTGCCTGCGATCGCGCCGTCGATGCCGAGCTTTTTCAGCGCGGCAATGTCCTCGAGCGTGGAGACGCCGCCCGAGGCGATAATCTCGCAGGAGACCGACGCGCGAAGCGCCGCGAGCTGGTCGAAGTTCGGGCCTGCGAGCATGCCGTCCTTGTCGATGTCGGTGAAAATGATGTTTTTCACCCCGTAGGACTCCATGCGCTCAGCGAACGCGATGTAATTTTCGCCGCTGTCGTCCAGCCAGCCGTCCGTGCGGACAGTCTCGCTCTTGGCATCAATGCCGACAACGATCTTGTCGCCGTACTTTTTGACCGCCTCCGCGACAAATTCCGGGTGGCGGACTGCCGCCGAGCCGATGATGACGCGCGAAACGCCGAGCGCGAGCACCGTCTCGACGTCCTGCATCGAGCGGATGCCGCCGCCGAGCTCGACCGTCGCGCCGGTCTCGCGGATGACCTGCTCGACCACGCCGTAATTGGCGTGCGAGCCGTCCTTCGCCGCGTCGAGATCGACCATGTGGATGAGCGACGCGCCTGCCTCGAGGAAACGGCGCGCGGTCTCGACCGCATTTTCCGCTACCTTATGTGCCGTGCCGTAGTCGCCCTTCTGCAGGCGCACGCACTGTCCGTCCTTCAAATCGATTGCAGGAATTACCTTCATTTTCCCACCTCCGTCAGTTTTGCAAAGTTTCGGAGCATCTGAAGCCCCACTTCACCGCTCTTTTCCGGGTGAAACTGGCAGCCGAACAGGTTTCCCCTTGCCACCATGGCCGGAACGCGCGTACCGTAGTCCGTCACGGCGGCAAGGTCGTTTTCGTCCGACGGCTTCGCCATGAAGCTGTGCACGAAATACACATAGCTGCCGTTTTCCAGACCCTCGGTCATGGCGTTCGGGCGCAGGATATCCAGTGCATTCCAGCCGATCTGCGGCAGCTTGAGCGCGGTCTCGATGCGCTCGATGCGGCCGGGCAGCAGACCCAGACCCCTGCAGGGACGCACCTCGTCCGACTCCTCGAACAGCATCTGCATACCGAGGCAGATGCCGAGGAAGGGCTTTGTCTCTGCCGCCTTCAGCACCGCGTCCGTCAGTCCGGACCCGGTCAGCGCCGCCATCGCATCCGGGAACGCGCCCACGCCCGGCAGGATCACGCCCGCGGCATTTTCGATGACCTCGCTCGTCGAGGCGACCTTATTTTCATAACCCAGGAAATCCAGCGTGTTGTGCACGCTCATCAGATTGCCTGCGCCGTAATCTACGATTGCAATATAACCCATTTTTTGACCTTTCGAAAACCGCAAAGCTTATAGAACGCCCTTCGCGCTCAGCACGCCGCCGCCGGTGACGGTCACGGCCTGTTTGAGCGCACGGGCGAGCGCCTTGAACAGCGCTTCGGTGATGTGGTGCGCGTTTTCGCCGTACTCGCTCTTCAGATGAAGCGTCAGACCGGCGTTGACCGCGAGCGCACGCATGAACTCGACCGTCAGACAGGTGTCGTACTGGCCGCACATCGGCTGCGGCATGGGTGCATCGAACACAAGGTACGGACGGCCGGAAATATCGAGCGCACAGAAGCCGAGCGCCTCATCCATCGGCACGAACGCCTGTCCGAAGCGCGCGATGCCCGCCTTGTCGCCGAGGCACAGCGAAAGCGCCTGTCCGAGCGCGATGCCGCAGTCCTCGACCGAATGATGGCCGTCCACCTCGAGGTCGCCCTTGCAGGTGAGCGTGAGGCCGAAGCCGGAATGCACCGCAAAGCTGTTCAGCATATGGTCGAAAAAGCCGATGCCGGTATCGATTCTGCGCTCGCCGCCCTCGAGCGTCAGTCTGAGCTCGATGTCGGTCTCCTTTGTCTTGCGTTTGATCTCAGCAGTTCTCATTTCTTCGGCTCCTCCGCAAAGCGCACCGCGATGGAGTTCGCGTGCGCGTCCAGATGCTCGCTCTGCGCGAGCGCAATGATGTCCTGTGCATATCCCTCCAGCGCATCGCGCGTGTACTCGATGACGCTCGTTTTCTTCAGGAAGGTGTCGGTCGAGAGCGGAGAGAAGAACCGCGCCGTGCCCGAGGTCGGCAGAACGTGGCAGGGGCCTGCCATGTAGTCGCCGAGCGGCTCAGGCGCGTACTGGCCGAGGAAGATCGCGCCTGCGTTATGCAGATACGGCAGCAGCTCACGCGGCTCGGCCGTCACGACCTCCAGATGCTCGGGCGCGACGACGTCCGCCATTTTGCAGGCGTCCGTGAGCTCGTCGAACACGATCGCGCAGCCGTAGTTCGCAACGCTCTCCTTGATGATGTCCCAACGCGGCAGCAGCTTCGCCTGTCGCTCCATTTCACACGAGATGGCCTGCGCCTGCGCCATGGAGTCGGTCAGCAGGACGGCAGAGGCCAGCCTGTCGTGCTCGGCCTGGCTGAGCAGGTCGGCCGCGACATAGGTCGGATTTGCGGTGTGATCCGCGATGACCAGGACCTCGGACGGGCCTGCGATCATGTCGATGTCGACCGTGCCGAACGCGAGCTTTTTCGCCGCCGCAACAAAGGCGTTGCCCGGGCCGACGATCTTGTCGACCTGCGGGATGAAGCCTGCGCCGTAGGTCAGCGCTGCGATGGCCTGTGTGCCGCCGATGGCGATGACCTTGTCCACACCTGCGATCTTCGCCGCCGCGAGCACCTCATTCGACATGTTTTCCGTCGGGGGCGTCACCATGATGAGTTCGCCCACGCCTGCGACCTTGGCCGGGATAGCGTTCATGAGTACGCTCGAGGGATACGCCGCCGTACCGCCCGGCACATAAATGCCGACGCGCGCCAGACCGCGCACGGTCTGACCGAGGGTCTCGCCTGCCGAGCGCTTCCACTCCCAGCTCTTGACGAGCATCTGCTCGTGATAGTCGCGGATGTTCGCCGCCGCCTTTTCGAGCGCGGAGATCAGCTTCGGATCGCACGCATCATACGCCGCGTCCAGAACGGACGGCTCGACGATATACGGCGCCTTGCCGTCGAACTTTTCCGCATACTCTACGACCGCGTCCCAGCCGCGCTCCTGTACGTCGGCCATCACGCCGCGCACGATCTGCTCAATATCGCCGCGCGCACCTGCCGCACGCGCTTTCATCTCGCGGATGACGGTCTGTTCCGCCGTGCCGTCCGCGAGAACCGTTTTCAGAAACATCTATTTTCACTCCGTTCCAATCGGAAATTATTTCTCCAACCCTTTTTCCAGCTCGGCAATGACCTTCTGGATGGCTGTCTTTTTCATCTTTGCGCTTGCAAGGTTGACGATCACGCGGGCCGAGATGGGCGCGACGTCCTCGATGACCTCAAGGCCGTTTTCCTTGAGGGTAGTGCCGGTTTCGACAATGTCGACGATCGCGTCCGCAAGCTCGAGCAGCGGTGCAAGCTCGACCGAGCCTTCGATCTTGATGGTCTCGACGTCCATGTTCTTCCTGTTGAAGAACGCCTTGGTGACGGCCGGGTACTTGGTCGCGATGACCGGGGTCTTGTAGCCGCCGTAAACGTCCTTTCCCTTCTTGGTGGCGAGGGCGAAACGGCACCTGCCGAAGCCGAGATCTACCATTTCGTAGAAGCTGCCGCCCTTTTCCATGATGGTGTCCTTGCCGACGACGCCCATATCGCACACGCCATGCTCGACGTAGGTGATGACGTCGGCGGCCTTGGACAGGACGATCTCCACGCCGCTGTCCGGCAGGGTGAAGATCAGCTTGCGCGTTCCAGCCTCAAGCTCGGAAATATCGTAGCCTGCGTCCTTGAGCAGCGCGAGCGTTTTCTTTTCCAGACGGCCCTTGGTCAGCGCGATGCGGACCGTATCGCGGCGCGTTGCGACCTCGGGGCGGCTCGCGCCCTGAAGGCTCTCCGCGACGCTCTCCACGTCGATGCCGAAGCCGCCCGCCGGGAGATCCCTGCCGAACTTCGCGCACAGCGCGTTGTAGCGGCCGCCTGCGAGAATGGCAGCGCCTGCGCCGCCGATGTAGCCGCGGAACATAATGCCGGTGTAGTAATCCATCTCGTGCACCAGACCGAGGTCGATCATGATGCGGTCGCCGTAGCCGGCCTCGTCGAGCGCCTGATACAGGCGGCGCAGATAGGCGATCGCGCCCAGAACGCGCACGTTGCCGGTCAGCGTCTCGACCTCGTCGAGCACCTCGATGCCGCCGAACAGCTGCGGCATGGCGCTGAGCGCCTTTGCTGCCGGTCTGCTGCCGAACGGCTGGAGCGCGTCGCCGAGCGCCGCGAACGACTTGTTTTCGATCAGGCGGCGGATCGCCTCGGAGGAGGCCGCATCCGCACCCAGCTCCTCGATGAGGGCCTTGTAGATCTCCGCGTGGCCGAGCTCGATGCGGAAGTTGTCCGCGCCGGTCCTGCTCAGCGCCGCGAAGGCAGCGGAGAGGATGTCCTTGTCAGCCGCGAGACCGTCCGCGCCGATCAGCTCCGCGCCGACCTGCAGGAACTCGCCCTTGTGGCCGTGGTCGCCGGAGACCGAACGAAACACCTTCTGACTGTAATACAGGCGGACCGGCAGAGCCGCGTCATCCAGACGGGTCGCCGCGATACGCGCGATGGGGGTGGTGTTGTCCGGACGCGCCACGCAGATCCGGCCGGACTTGTCGATGATCTTGAGCATCTGATCCTGGTCGAGCTCGGGGTTTGCCTGCGCAAAAACATCATAATATTCAACTGCCGGGGTGATGATCTCGCTGTACCCGCGCTCCTCCAGCGCATCGCGCACCGCGTTCTCGGTCTGCCGCAGTGCGCGGCAGGAGGAAAACAGAAGATCCCGGGTGCCCTCGGGGGTAGAAATACGAAAACGGTTCATTGCTCCGCTGCTCCTTTATCGCTTTATCATGATGAAATCATACCATACCCAGCAAGGGTCTGTCAACCCTTTTTTCCACAGGCGCGGAGCGCCCTCCCCTTTTTACCGTCTGCTGACGGTAAACCTCCGCCGATACAGCGGCTCGCCGCTGGAGGCGAGATTTACGCCCTCCCGGGACGGGGGATGTTCGCCATGACATGGCGTGGTCAGTGGCCGCCTTCGGCGGCCGGGGAGTGCCGCCGTCTGGCGGCGGAGATGCCGGTGCCCACCGGCTGGGGCAAAAGGGGGAAGGGCACCGTATGGTTCCCTTGCCCCCTCTTGACTCCCCCACCCCTCCTTTGCGCCGCGACTCCCTTTGGTCGCGCGGCGAAACGGGGGTTACGGGGGCTCGGTTCCGTGCGTCGGGCAGGTTTTGGGACGCTGTTAGGCCCTGAATTCACTTTGCGTGATTTGCAGCGCTGTCAGTGCACGGCCAGACGGTGCAGGGCGCTTGATTTGCGCTGCGAAAAGCTCCGCTTCCATCAAGTGCTGTATCTTGAAGCACCAGACGCCCCTGTGGGCCCCTCGCTTTTAGACGCGCGACCGAAGGGAGTCGCGTCCAAAGGAAGATGAGGGGGAGTCAAGAGGGGGATAAGAAACCATTCGGTGTCTTATCCCCCTCTTGTTCCCGCCGGTGAACACCGGCAATCCCCCGCCGCCGGGCGGCGGCAATGCCCAGCCTGCCCATCGGCAGCTATTCTCGCCTCCACCGGCGCACCGCTGTATCGGCGGAAGGCATACCGTCTGCTGACGTTAAAAATTTTTTTAGAAAAGACTCATCTGCGTCGTTTTCGGCATCGAACCGAGCGCGCCGATCTGATCGAGCAGCTCGACCACCGCCTTCGACGCCTTCGGGCAGCGGATGATCATCTCTTCCGCCGAAAGGAACCTTCCGTTCTTTCGCTCCTCCACAATGCTGAGCGCTGCCTGCTCGCCGATGCCCGGCATGGACGTAAAGGGCGGAATAAGTCCGTTTTCCGTGACCAGAAACCGCGTCGCGTCCGAGGTATACACATCCATCGGCTCAAACGTGAAGCCGCGGCGGTAAAATTCGTGACAGACCTCGAGCGTCGTCATCATATCCTTCTCAGCGGCGGAAATGGTCTTGTCGCGGTCCTTCTGCTTGAGCTCCGCCATCTTATCCAGACACACCTTGTCGCCCTTGACCATGCAGGACGCATCAAAACCCTTCGCGCGGACCGAAAAGTACGCCGAATAGAACGCGAGCGGCTTATGTACCTTGAACCAGGCAATGCGGAACGCCATCATGACATAAGCGACCGCGTGCGCCTTCGGGAACATATACTTGATCTTCTTGCAGGAATCGATGTACCATTCCGGAACGTGCTGCTCGTTCATGGCGGTCTCCATCTCCTCGGTCAGACCCTTGCCCTTTCGCACGGACTCCATCGTCTTGAACGACAGCTTGGGCTTGACGCCCTGTAAAATAAGATAGTTCATGATGTCGTCTCGGCAGCAGATGCAGCCGGACAGCGGAATGCCCTTGCGCACGAGCTCGGCCGCGTTGCCGAGCCATACATCCGTACCGTGGGACAGACCGGAGATCGAGACAAGCTCCGCGAACGTGGACGGATGGGTCTCCTTGACCATGCCGCGGACGAACTTGGTGCCGAACTCGGGCACCGCTACGCAGCCGAGGTCGCCCAGGATGGGGTCGGTGTCCGGGTTTTCGCCCTTGTAGCGCAGCGCCTTGCACGAGTGGAATAGGCTCATCGTCTCCGGGTCATCAAGCGGGATCTCCTGCGCGTTGATGCCGGTGAGGTTCTCGAGGTGCTTGATCATGGTCGGGTCATCGTGACCGAGCTCGTCGAGCTTCAGCAGGTTTGCGTCGATGGAGTGGTACTCGAAATGGGTGGTAATGATATCGGAATCCGGGTCATCCGCCGGATGCTGTACCGGACAGACATCGTAGATCTCGATCTCCTTCGGCACGACAACAACGCCGCCCGGATGCTGACCCGAGGTACGGCGCACGCCGGTGCAGCCTGCGGCGAGGCGGTTCTCTTCGGCGCGCGAGCACTCGATACCGCGCTCGTCCATGTATTTCTTGACGTAGCCGTAGGCGGTCTTTTCCGCGACCGTACCGATCGTTCCCGCTCGGAACACATGGTCGTGGCCGAAGATCTCGCCCGTGTACCAGTGGATGCGCGACTGATATTCGCCGGCGAAGTTCAGGTCGATATCCGGCACCTTGTCGCCCTCGAAGCCGAGGAAGGTCTCGAACGGAATGTTAAAGCCCTGCTTGGTGAGCGGTTTGCCGCATTTCGGACAGATCTTGTCCGGCAGGTCGACGCCGCATGAGTAATCCTCGTGCCATTCGATGTACTTGTCGTCCGGACAGAGATAGTGCGGCGCGAGCGAATTAACCTCGGTGATATCCGACATGAACGCCGCGAGCGACGAGCCGACCGAGCCGCGCGAGCCGACCAGATAGCCGTCTGCGAGCGACTTGGTAACGAGCTTCTGCGCGATGATGTACATGACGGCGTAGCCGTTGCCGATGATGGAGTTCAGCTCGCGGTCAAGGCGCGCCTGCACCTGCTCGGGCAGAGGGTCGCCGTAGATGCGCTTTGCCTTGTCGTAGCACATATTGCGCAGATCGTCCTCGCAGCCGTCGATGTGCGGCGGATAGTTCTCGCGCGGAACCGGACGGATGACGTCGCACATGTCCGCGATCATGTTGGTGTTCTTTACTACGACCTCATACGCACGGTCCTCGCCGAGATAGGAGAATTCCTTCAGCATTTCGTCCGTGGTCTTGAGGTAGAGCGGCGCCTGATTGTCGGCGTCCGAAAAGCCCTGACCGGCCATGAGGATGCGGCGGAAGGCCTCGTCCTCGGGCTCGAGGAAGTGAACGTCGCCGGTCGCGCAGCACGGCTTGCCCAACTCGTCTGCGAGGCGCAGGATGTCGCGGTTCCAGTCGCGCAGCTGCTCCTCGTCCTTCGCGAGCCCCTTGGCAAGCATGAATTTATTGTTGCCGATCGGCTGGATCTCGAGGTAGTCATAGAACTCGGCCAGCCGCTTGATCTCGTCCCACTCCGCGCCCTTGGTAAGCGCGCGGAATACCTCGCCCGCCTCGCACGCCGAGCCGAAGATCAGCCCCTCGCGGTGACGGATGAGCTCGCTGCGCGGCATGATGGGGCGCTTGTTGTAGTATTCGAGAAAGCTCTTGGAAATGAGCTGATACAGGTTGCGCAGACCGGCCTGATTTTTGACCAGAATGATAAAGTGGAAGCGCGGCAGGTTTTTCAGCTTGTTTTTGCGGTCGGTCGTCGCTGCGAGCACCGGATTGATGTCCGCCGTCGTGACCGCGTGCATCTCGTCCTTGAGCCGCGCGAGCAGCTTGACGAAAATGCGGCCGAGCACCGCGGCATCCTCGCTGGCGCGGTGATGCTCGAACGGGCCGACCTGAAGCTCCTTGGCGAGGATGTTCAGCTTGAATTTATGCAGATGCGGCAGCATGAGGCGGCTCATTTCGAGCGTGTCGATGCTGGTGAACTCCCGCTCGATGCCAAGCCGTTTGCACGCTGTCCGCAGAAAGCCCATATCGAAGCCTGCGTTGTGCGCGACGAGAGGATACTGCCCCTCCCCCGCCCACGCGAGGAATTTCGGTACGGCTTCGTCGAGGTCGGGCGCGTCTGCAACGGTCTCATCCGAAATGCCGGTCAGCTCGGTGATCTCGGCCGGGATGGGCTTGTGCGGATTGACGTAGGTCTGGAACGAGTCGCGGATCTCGCCCTCGACCATGCGCACCGCGGCAATTTCGGTGATCTCTTCGTTCGCCGGGTTGAGACCGGTCGTCTCGAGGTCGAACACGATGAACGTGCCGGTGAGCGGCTCGGTGCTCCTGCCGCGCACGACCGACAGGCTGTCCGCGTCGTTGACGTAGTACGCTTCGATGCCGTAAATGATCTTCATGTCCCCGATGATGTCCTTCTGCTTGCCCTCCTGCGCGTGGAGCGCCTCGGGAAAGGCCTGCGCGACGCCGTGGTCGGTGATGGCCATGGCGCGGTGGCCCCACTTTGCCGCGCGGCACAGCAGCGAGGCGGTCGAGCTCATGCCGTCCATCGCGGACATATTGGTATGCAGGTGCAGCTCGACACGCTTCATGCCGTCATAGGTGTCCTTTCGCTCCGGCTTTTTCGCCTTGACGATGCCGGTCGGCTCGAGCACCATTTCGCGAGCGTAGGTGTCGAACACCATTTTGCCCTGCACGGTGCAGTACAGACCCTTTTTGATGAGCGAGGCCGTGTCGCCGGCCTTGTCCGCCGCAAGGAACTTGGAGACGCGCACGGAATTCGTGCGGTCGGTGATGTCGAACGCGATCTTCACATAGTCCTTGCCGGTCTTTTTGCTGTGGATATCCTTGTGCTCGGTGAAGAACACCTCGCCCTGAATGGTGACCATGTCGTAGGCCGAAACGGCCTCGTTGACCGAGACGATGGGGTCCTGAATGAGCTTTCCGAACACGAGATCGTCCTCGCGGACCTTCTCGGTCTTCGGGCGCTGGTATGCCGGGCCCTCTGAGCGGGTCTGACGGGCAGGCTTTTTCGACTTTGGCTCGCTCTGCGCTTCGCTTGCGGCTTTTTCCACAGCCTTGTGTAAAAGTTCCGCGCGTTCCTGCTCATTCTCCTGCATCGGCGCGCCGTCCGTCTGCTCGAGCGGCACTGCATGGACCGGGCAGCTCCGCCCGGTCTCGCGGCGGATACGCGCTTCAAGATGGCGCAGCGCGGTCTCGAAATGCTTTTCGCAGATGGTGTCCATCGGGATATGCAGCGCACCGTCCGCATACTCCCAGTTCTCCGCGTGCAGCAGGCCGCGCGCCGACGGCATCCGCGCCGCCATATCGTCGTACAGCGAGCGGATATACTCGCCCGGCAGCTCGCCCGGCAGCTCGTAGCGCGGCTCGATGCACACGCGGTCGAGGCCGTAGGCGCTCGCAAGCTGCTTTTCGGCCTTCGCGAGTGTGTCGCGCTTTACGACCTCATGCAGACCCAGCTCGATGACCATGACCGAGCGGTTGTCTCCGAATGCGAGAGAGCGCACCTCGCCTGCGGCAAGATGCTGCTCCTCTCCGACACATTTGCAGTTGTTAAAAACCTCTATCAGCTTGGCAGCCACCGATTATTCTCCTTCGAAATGTGCGATTTCATCCATAAGCTCGTCCACAAGCCGTTCCTGCGGCACCTTGCGGAGGATTTCGCCGCGGCGGAAGATCAGGCCCTCGCCGTCGCCGCCTGCGATGCCGAGGTCGGCCTCGCGCGCCTCGCCCGGGCCGTTGACAACGCAGCCCATGACCGCGATCTTCAGCTTTTTGCCGCGGATCTCGGCACAGCGGCGCTCGACCTCCTTCGCGATGCCGATCAGGTCGATGCGCGTGCGGCCGCAGGTCGGGCAGGAAACGACGTTGATGCCCTCCTCCGCGCGTCCGACAGCGCGCAGGATCGCCTTCGCGGCGTGGACCTCCTTGACCGGGTCGTCGGTCAGCGACACGCGGATGGTGTCGCCCACGCCGAGCGCGAGCAGGCCGCCGATGCCGGCTGCCGACTTGATCGTGCCCATGTACTCCGTGCCGGCCTCGGTCACGCCGAGGTGCAGCGGATAGCTCGTCCGCTCGCTCGCGAGCAGATACGCCTGCATGGTGTTCGGCACGGACGAAGACTTGATCGAGATGCAGATGTCATCAAAATCGCAGTCGTTCAGCAGCTTTACGTGATACAGCGCGCTCTCGACCATGGCTTCCGGGGTCGGGCCGCCGAACTTCTCGAGGATGTGCTTTTCGACCGAGCCGGAGTTGACGCCGATGCGGATGGGGAGATGGCGCTCCTTTGCGGCCTTCACGACCGCCTGTACGCGGTCCGCGCCGCCGATGTTGCCGGGGTTCAGGCGAATCTTGTCCACACCCGCCTCAATGGCGGCAAGCGCCAGACGGTAGTCAAAATGGATATCCGCCACGACCGGAATGGGCGAGCCTGCGCAGATCTCGCGCAGCGCCTCCGCCGCCGTTTTGTCCGGCACCGCGCATCTTACGATGTCGCAGCCTGCCTCCGCGAGCGCACGAATCTGTGCGAGCGTCGCTTTCGCGTCGCGCGTGTCCGTGTTCGTCATGGACTGGATGGCGATGGGCGCGCCGCCGCCGACCGGAACGCCGCCGATGTTAATCTGTTTTGTCAGTTTCATATCTATCCCTCTTTTGAAGCGAACACGGGGCGCAGGATGGTTTCCTGCACCCCCTGTGTTGATTTTACTGCATCATTCTGCCTGTCAGCAGGCGCAGGATGTCGTGTCCCGTGACGTAGACCATGAGCATGAGCAGCAGCATGAGACCGGCCGCGTGCACAAGGCCCTCGTACTTCGGCGGCACGGGCTTGCGCCGGATGCCCTCAATGATGAGGAACACCAGGCGGCCGCCGTCGAGCGCCGGGAGCGGCAGCAGGTTCATCACGCCGAGATTGATGGAGATGAACGCCACGAGCTGCAAAAACGCCCGGATGTTCACCCGTGCGGTCACAGCCATGGTCGAGGCCACGCCGACCGGTCCGGCCAGGTCGTTCACGCCGACCCTGCCGCCGAGCAGCTGACCGAGGCTGACCCACACGAGACGCGCGTCATCGAGCGCGGTCAGCGCCGCATACTGCACGCGCGAAACCACGGTGTCCGGCGTCGCGCCGAAGGTGAGGCCGATCAGCTTTCCGCCCTCGCCGTCGTCGATGCGCGCCTCGAACGGCACAGACGGCAGTTCGACCGTCTCGCCGCCGCGGCGCACCTTGACGCTGTGCGTCGTCGAGCTGCTCATGCCCATCGCGACGTTCAGATCGCTGCGCACGAGCAGTCGGAAGCCGTCGATGCTGATGATCGTGTCGCCCTCCTGCAGGCCGCCCTCGAGCACCGAGCTGCCCTCGCTGATGCTCGCAACGGTCGTGGTGATAAAGCCGTTATCGGTCGGCGCCTGTACCGCGAACAGCAGGATGACAAAGCCGATGAGAAAATTCATCAGCGCGCCTGCTGCGACGATGAGGATGCGGCGGCGGAGGCGCGCCCTGCCGAAGGCGTGCTCGCTCTCGCTTTCGCCGTCCTCGCCCTCCATGACGCACGCGCCGCCGACCGGCAGCAGCTTCAGGCAGTACATCGTGCCATGATATTCGTGCTTGAGAATGGTCGGGCCCATGCCGATCCAGAATTCATTGACCTGCACGCCGCCGCGCTTGGCGGTGATAAAATGGCCGAATTCATGCACGATGACCAGCACGCCGAAGGCCAGAATGGCCAAAATGATTGAAAGTACCTGCAAAGCTGTCTCCTTTCCGGGTCAGCCGTCTCAGCCCAGAACGAGCTCGCGTGCGGCTCTGTCGGCGGCGAGCACGTCGTCGAGCGTGATGTCCTTCCTGTACGGGATGCTGTCCAGTGCGTGCGAAACGCGCTCCGCGATCTCGGTAAAGCCGATCCTTCCGTCGAGGAACAGTCCGACAGCCGCTTCATTTGCACCGTTGAGCACCGCGCCGCGGTCGCCCTTGAGGGCGGCGGCCTGCTTTGCGAGATTCAGCGCCGGGAACGCCTCGTAATCCGGCGCGAAGAATGTGAGCTTCGCGACCTCTGCGAGCGACATGCGCGGCACTTTGCACGGCACGCGCTCCGGCCAGGTCAGCGCGAGCTGAATGGGCAGGCGCATATCCGGCAGGCCGAGCTGCGCGATGACCGCGCCGTCCGCAAATTCCACGGCCGAGTGCACGATGCTCTCGCGATGTACGACGATCTCGATGTCCTCGGGCGGCAGGTCATACAGCCACATCGCCTCGATCAGCTCCAGTCCCTTGTTCATCATGGTCGCGGAGTCGATGGTGATCTTCGCGCCCATCGACCAGTTCGGGTGCGCAAGCGCCTGCTCGCGCGTCATGCCGCGCATTTCCTCGAACTTTTTCCCGAAGAACGGGCCGCCAGAAGCCGTGAGCAGGATCTTCGAGACCGGGTTTCCGTTCGCGGCCTGCACACACTGAAAGATCGCCGAGTGCTCGGAGTCGACCGGCAGGATGCGCACGCCCTTTTTTCGCGCCGCCTCCATGACGATGCCGCCCGCGCACACGAGCGTTTCCTTGTTCGCGAGCGCGATGTCCTTTCCGGCGTTGATGGCGGCGAGCGTCGGCAGCAGGCCGACCATGCCTACAACGGCGGTCACAACGATGTCCGCGCCGCTTTCCGAGGCGCAGGCGATCAGACCGTCCATGCCGGTCAGCACCTCGATGTCCGTGTCCGCGAGCTTCACGCGAAGCTCTTTCGCCGCGTTTTCGTCGAACGCGCACACCATTTTCGGATGCAGGGCGCGCGCCTGCTCCTCCAGTAAGCCTATGCGGCGGTTGGTCGTCAGCGCGACGACTTCAGCCTCGATCGAAGGCAGAATATCGACCGTCTGCGTGCCGATCGAACCCGTAGAACCTAAAATCGCTATTTTTTTCATAATCTATGCTCCTGAAACTGCGGAATGCAGCGATAGTTGGATTGCTCTGTCAGAATACGATGCGGAACAGGAATTCCGCGAACGGCGCGACAAAGATCACGCTGTCGAAGCGGTCGAGCACGCCGCCGTGACCCGGGAAAATATGGCCGTAGTCCTTGATGCCGGTCTGGCGCTTGATGATCGAAAAGGACAGGTCACCGATCTCGCCCAGCACCGCGCCCACAGCGCCGAGCACGACCGCCGCCCACAGCGGCAGACCGAGCTTCAGCGTGCTGTTCATGATGAGCGCCGCGATCAGAACGAGCACCGCGCCGCCGATCACACCGCCGACCGCGCCCTCGACCGTCTTTTTCGGACTGACGACCGGCGCGAGCTTATGTCTGCCGAAAAACATGCCGGCGAACAGAGCGCAGGTATCCGCGCCCCACGCCGCGAGCAGCGGCAGCAGAACGATGAACGGGCCGTGATGGTAGTTCATCTGGAAAATGCGCAGCAGGCTGAGCAGCAGGTACGGCACGAGCAGCGCGCCGAAAAAGCCCCACGCCACCTGCGACACCTTCATGCTGTCGTGGAATTTCAGCTCGATGGCGAACGAGCCGACGAGCATGACGAGAACAAGACCCTGCATCACGTCGGTCAGGTCGAGCGGCAGCACGGTAAAATGACCGACCGCGAGACCGAGCGACACGAGCATCGCGAGCAGCAGCTCGAGCCGGTTGTGCACGAGCTTCGTCGAGCCGAGCACCTCACAGGTCGCGATGACGCACAGCGCCGCGACGACCGCCTCCAGAACGATGGGCGGAAATACATACAGCGCGAGCAGCACAAAAATAAAGCCGAACACGCCGAATAACACTCTTGCTTTCATATTCTATCACCCGTTTTGGTTATCTATGCGGAAAACGGTTTTCCGCGCGTTATACGCCGCCGAAACGGCGGTTTCTGCTGTTGAAATTGTCGATTGCCGCGTCCAGATCGCTCGTTTTGAAGTCCGGCCACAGCACATCGGTGAAATAATATTCGGAGTACGCCGACTGCCACAGAAGGAAGTTCGATGTGCGGATCTCGCCCGAGGGACGGATGATGAGGTCAGGGTCGGGCATATGCGCCGTGTAAAGGTGCGCGCCGATGGTTTCCTCCGTGATGTCCTCCGGCTGAATTTCGCCGTTTTTCACCTGCTGCGCGATCGCGCGGACGGCGTTCTTGATCTCGTCGCGGCCGCCGTAGTTGATGCAGAGCGACGCGGTCGCGGCATCCGGGCCGAGTCGGTCTGCGATCTCGTCCACCTCTGCGATCTGTGCGCGGATATCCTCCGGCAGCACGCTCAAATCACCCAGAACGCGCACTGCAACGCCGCGCTCGAACATGGTCTCCGCCGCCTCCTTCAGATAGGCGCGGAACAGGTTCATCAGCGCGTCGACTTCGTCCTGCGGCCGCTTCCAGTTTTCGGTAGAGAACGCATAGACGGTAAAATACTTCACGCCGATGTCCTTGCAGTAGGTCGCAATCGTGCGGAAGGTCTCCGCGCCGACCTTGTGGCCTGCCTTGCGCGGCAGACCGCGCTTTTTCGCCCACCGGCCGTTGCCGTCCATGATGACCGCGATATGCTGCGGAACCGGACGGTTTTCCTGCACGTTCTCTTTCTTTTTTCGTGTAAACAGTCCCAACCTGTTTCCTCCCCGTTTTTGTCCCTCTTGCGGTGAAAATCCGCCTCACTTCATGCAAAAGGGCGACGAATACCGCCGCCCCCGATGCACTCTTGCACGCGCTGCAAAGCAGCGCATAAAATCCCAGTTTGCTTGCAAACTGCAACCTCAGATGCAGTCATTCATTAAGAATGACGAGCATCTCGGTCCCGTCCGCAGGCGACCGCCGCTCCGCGGCGGCATTCAACAGCGGCGCTCGCGCCGCAGCAAAACCCGCGACATGCGCGTGGGTTTTGCTACCCCGACCCAGCCGCCTTGGGCGGCGTCGTTCGGGTACTGAACGCCGGTTTCCCCGGAACCGGTGTTCAGATATAGGGGGCTTGTGAAGCCCCCTATAAGCTTGCAGAAATTAAACTTCTGCAAGCTCCTTGGACTTCTTAGCGACCATCGCGTCAACTTCCTTGACGTACTTGTCGGTCAGCTTCTGCAGCTTGTCTTCGCCCTCGTGCAGCTCATCCTCGGTGATCTCGCTCTTCTTCTGCGCGGACTTGAACTTGTCCATCGCGTCGCGGCGGATGTTGCGCAGAGCAACCTTTGCTTCCTCGCCGGTCTTAGACGCGCCCTTGATGAGCTCCTTGCGGCGCTCCTCGGTCAGCGGCGGGAAGGACAGGCGGATCTGCTTGCCGTCGTTCTGCGGATTGATGCCCAGATCGGAGACCTGAATCGCCTTCTCGATCGCCTTGAGCACCGAGCCGTCCCACGGCTGGACTGCCAGCGTGCGCGGATCAGGGGTCGAGATCGCCGCGACCTGGTTGAGCGGAGTCGGTGCGCCGTAATACTCTACGGTGATCTTGTCGAGCACTGCCGGGTTTGCACGGCCTGCGCGGACCGCTGCAAGCTCCTTCGCGAGTACATCGAGCGTCTTCTGCATTTTTGCCTCGTGGGCCTTGAGCTGTTCTTTCATTTATTTTGCCTCCTCTACGAGCGTGCCGATCTTTTCGCCGTTTACGGCACGGTGAATATTTTCGGGGTCGGAAAGCGCGAATACAAGAATCGGAATATGGTTGTCCATCGACAGCGAGGTCGCGGTCGAATCCATAACGCCGAGACCCTGGTTCAAAACGTCCATGTAGGACAGCTGGTCGTACTTCTTCGCGTCCGGATTGACTGCCGGGTCGGAATCGTAAACGCCGTCAACATTCTTCGCCAGCAGGATAACGTCCGCACCGATCTCAGCCGCACGCAGCACCGCTGCGGTGTCGGTCGAGAAGAACGGGCAGCCGGTGCCGCAGCCGAAGATGACGACGCGGCCCTTTTCCAGATGACGGGTCGCACGAGAGCGGATGTACGGCTCTGCGATCTTGTTCATCTCGATAGCTGTCTGTACGCGAACGTCCACGCCGCGCTGCTCCAGCGCATCCTGAAGGGCCAGGGCGTTGATAGTGGTCGCGAGCATACCCATATGGTCTGCGCGCGTGCGCTCCATCTTGCCGCCGCCGTCCTTGACGCCGCGCCAGAAGTTGCCGCCGCCGACAACGATGCCGATCTCACAGCCCTCCTCGCTGCATTTCTTGATCACGTCGCAGACCGGGCCGATCACATCAAAGTTCAGACCGAAATGCTTGTCGCCCGCAAGGGCCTCGCCGCTGATCTTGATCAGTACGCGCTTATATTTCTGTGCTTCCATGCTCCACACTCCTCATGCTATTTTCCTAAATTATAGTTTACTCGAAAACCGTATAAAATGCAAGGACATTTCTCTGCCGGAAGCGGAGCGGCGCAAAGACCGCGCCCTTCCCGCCTCTTTCAGATGCAGTCCGCCGCGAGCAGCCAGATGGAATTGTCCGAGAGCGCCGCCGTGTAGACCGTGCACGCGCCCGAGATCCCGTACCGCCCGAGCACATTCGCCGCGAGCGAAATGCCGTCCGAGGCGGCGAAGTAATCCGTGCCGGCGTTCAGCGTATACGCGCGGCCGTCCTGCGCGACCGTGATGCTGCGCACGCTCCTGCCCTGCATGGGCACCGCAAAGCGCACCGCCGCCGGAGACGCGCTCCGATAGGCTGCCGTGAGCGCATTGACGCCTGCCTGGGTCGTGTCGCTGACCGTCAGGTCGACCGCCTGCACGCTGCCGCCGCTCTGCGTCTCGACGGTCACGGTATAGGTGCCGCTCGGGAGCTGCGCAAGCGCGGCGCGGCGCAGGGTCAGCGTGCGCGAGGCCTCGTCGAACTCATACGAGAGCGGCGTCAGACCCAGAACGACCTTTGCGATGTCGCTCTTCGCGTTCACGCCCTCGAGTTTGACCGAAATATCCCTGAAATTCGTGCTGCGGTAATAGCGGTCGAACGCGGCCGTCTGCACCGGCTGCGCCGCCGTCTCTCGCGTCGCCGAGACCATGACGGTCGCGGTCTGCCCGTCCGACAGGCGGAACGTCAGCGTATGGCTGCCGGTCGAGAGCGTCTTCAGCGTGTCCGCCTTCACGCGGAGGCCGCGGCTCGTGGTTTCGAAGGCCGTGCCGGTCAGCTCGCTGCTGTCCAGCAGCAGCTTTTCCGCCGTGACGCCGGACGGAAGCGAAAACTCCACGCCGTCCGCAAGCGACTCCTCGTCTCCGAGGTCAAGGATGACGCTCGAGGGCGAGACCGCCGCCGTACTCGACGAAGTCCTGTTCTCGCCCGCCACCGAGACCGAAACGCCGCTCGCGAGCGTATAGCCGCCGAGCACTACGTCCTTCGTAAAGCTGACGCCGTCCGTGCGGACATCCGCCTGATACACCGAGCCGTAGCCGGTGACGGTCGCGGCCCTGTTCGCCCGGAGATGATACACCTTCGCCGCCGCCGTCGTCGTGACGGTCGCCGGGGCGTTCACGGTCAGCTTCAGCAGATCTGCGTCGACCGTCAGCGAGACCTTGTTCCCGCCGCAGACCGTTACGTTCTCGAAGCCGTCATAGCCGTCGGTCAGCACCTTTTCGTACAGCACCGCCGCCGTGCGGACCTCGGCCTCCGAAAAGCGCGACGCGCCTGTCGCAGTGGTCTGCAGCAGGCGCCCCATCGCCGAGGACACGATGATGTGGTCGCTCGTCGTATTTGTCATTGTTACCGTGCCGCCCGAAATGATGATGGTTCCTTCGACCGTCACGTTGCTCAGCGTTACCGCGTCCGTACCGAGGCCCTCCGTGATGAACAGATCGCCCTCGATCGTCGCATCGGACAGCGTACAGCTCTCCGAAATGGTAGCGTTCGTCGTATCCCCGCGCAGGTCGGCGCCCGTATAGGCCTTTCCGGCTCTCGAAAGCGAGGTCCCGAGGTAATAATAGATGATCTTCGCGACCTCGCCGCGCGTTACCTCGCGGGTCGGACGGAAGGTGCCGTCGCTGTAGCCGGCAAGGAAGCCCTTGTCGACCGCCGCTCTGATGTAGCCGGCCGACCAGCTCGAGATCTTCGCCTTGTCCTTGAAGTCGAGGCTCGACGGGGACACATTGCCCGGGTCGGCCTTGTACAGGCGGCCGATGATGGTCGCGGCCTGCTCGCGCGTCACGGTGCCGGTCGGGTCCATTCTGCCGCCGCCCACGCCGTTGATGTAGCCGTATTTCTGTGCGATGCACACGGTCTCATAGTACCACGCGCTCTTCGGCACGTCGGTGTAGCTGATGGAGGCCGTTTCCGTGAAGTGGAACGCGCGGTTGATGTAGCGCATGAACTCGGCACGGGTCACCTTTGTATCCGGCTGGTATTTGCCGGTCGTCGCGGAGGGGTTGATGATGTCCTCATCCGCAAGATAGTCGATATATTTTTTCGCCCAGTGGCCGTCCAGATCGGACGCCGCGAAGGCCGCCGGCACAAGGGTCAGCAGCAGGACGGCGCTCAGCAGAGCGGCGAGCAGTCGTTTTCTCATCACAAACACCTCTTTTGAAAATCCGCAGACCATGCGCGGAACGGGTATGGTTTGTTTCTGTTATATCCAGTATACCATAGGGGTAATCGCTTGGCAACAGGCGGTTTTTTACATATTTCGAACCAAATTACATGTTCCGAACAAAATCCAAAAATATTCTGCCCTTCCGGCTGGTCCCGCCGAAGCTCTCGACCCTCGCGCGCCCCAGTCCGCGCACCGTGATGCGGTCGCCCTCGGCGATCTGGCGCTCCGGCTTGAGGCAGGGCGCGTTGTTGACGAACACGAGTCCCTTTTCGATGCGCGCCTGCGCGTCCTTTCGCGGCAGACCGAAAATGAGGGAGGCGATGCTGTCGAGACGGGGCGAGGCGACCGAGCCGGTGCCGCGCTTCTCCTCGGTCACGGCCTGCCGGAGATCGGACAGCTCCTCGCGCGTCAGCGAAAGGTTCTTGCGGCCCGCCTTGCCGAAATTCATCAGGATGAACTCCGCTACGTCCTCCAGAACGATGATGTCCGCGCCCTCGTCGTGCACGAGAATATCGCCAACGACGCTGCGGTCGATCTGAAGTCCCATCAGCGCACCGAGATAGTCCCGGTGGGTCAGCGTGTCGCTGCGACTCTTGTGCGCGCGCAGCAGCGCGAGCGGCGCGGACAGCCTTGCGCTCTCCTCGTCCATGTAATCCGGGTAAAACAGGTAAATGCCGCGCTCGGCGTCCTCGTAGCCGCCCCAGAACAGCGCGTGGCCGGTCGCCCCGGCCTGATGCACCGCCTCGGTGCAGAGCGCCCGCTCGCTCATGCTGAGAAAGCGGGTGCTGGTCGCGTAGCCGCGCGTTTCGCAGGTCTGCTCCTTGTCGAGCAGGCTTGCGAGCAGGATCTTTTCCTCGCCGCTGTGCGCGAGCGCGGTCAGTATTTCATGCTTGGTCTTCAAAACGGTATTCTCCTTTGATCCTCGCTCGAAACCACGCTTTCGAGCGAAACTGAAGAAAAACCGCGCCTTTCAGGCACATTTTTTCTTCCCTTGTATAATTTCCGAGGTACACGCCCCCGGAAATTATGAATTTGCTGCGCAAATTCTATTAAATGCGTGCTGCCGCACGAAACACGTAATAGAAAGCTGACTTTTCAACAGGCTAATATTATTATATCTATTGTACTATTTTCGTTTTTCGTTTACAATAGATGAGACAGAAAATCCGTTTGGGAAGGATGAACATACTCATGGCAGTGAAGGACAAGGTGCTCGCGGCGCTCGAGCAGGCGCGCGGCGAAAGGCTTTCGGGCGGCAGGCTCGCGGAGACGCTCGGCGTGTCGCGTGCGGCGGTGCACAAGGCCATCAGCACGCTGCGTGCGGACGGCCTCGCCATCGACGGCGTGCCCGGCGAGGGCTACCGCCTCGCCTGCGATGACGACAGCCTGACCGCCGCAGGCATTATGGCGCTGCTTCAGACCCGGTGCATCGGCAGAGAAATCGTCGTCGTGCCCTCCATCACCTCGACCAACACGGTCATGAAGGAGCAGTATCTCGACCGGCCGCACGGCTTTGTGCTCGCGGCGGAGGAGCAGACCGGCGGCCGCGGCCGTCTCGGGCGCACGTTTGTCTCCCCCTCCGGCACCGGCGTGTACTTCACCATCCTGCTCCACCCTGCGCTGCCGCTGACGCACATCCAGTACGCCACGCTCGCGGCGGCGGTCGCGGTCACGCAGGCCGTTTCCGACACCGCAGGTTTCACCCCTGAGATCAAATGGGTCAACGATGTGCTCATGCAGGGCCGGAAGCTCAACGGCACGCTGACCGAGGCGGTCATCGAGGGCGAGAGCGGCACGGTTTCCTCGCTCATCGTCGGCATCGGCATCAATCTGCGCCCCAACCCGGCGTGGCCGGAGGAGGTGCGCCGCGTCGCCGGGGCTATCTCGGACTTCGGCCCGGTGCCGCGCAGAGCCGCGCTCATCGCCTCGGTGCTGACGCATTTCGAGCAGGCGTACTCGCTCGTCGAGCAGGGACGCGAGGGCGAGCTTGTCGCGCTGTACCGCGAGCGGCTGTGCTGCATCGGCCGGAAAATCACAGTCGTCTCCCCGCTCGAAAAATACGAGGCCGAATGCGTCGGTCTGGACAGCGAGGGGCATCTGCTCATCCGCACCGCCGACGGCGCCGAGACCGCGCTCTCGACCGGCGAGATCAGTATTCGTTTATAAAAATCATCACAGCAAGGAGATTTCCGATATGTTTCAAACCGCAGCAGGCGTTACCGTACCCTACCCTGAAAAGCTGAGCGAGCAGTATCTGCGCGAAGGCAACACCATCACCGCAAATCTGAGCTTCGAAAAGCTCTCCGACTTCATCCATGCGTTCTACGCCGAGCTTGACGAGCCGCTGTTCCTCGCGGTGCATCCCGACGCTGAGGCCGACGAGGTTTGGTATCTGGACGGCATGACCAAAAAGCAGCTGACCATGATCCTCGACGGCTACGGCGAGCTGCTGTGCCAGGACGGTCTGTCCGCATTCGCCATCGGCTCGCTCACGACCGAGGAGGAGCTTTTCGTGCAGAAGTACAAGGTGCTCTCGATCTACAGCGAGACCGTCGAGCGCTTCGAGCCGCTGCTCCGTCAGTTCGATGTGGAAAAGACCCCGAACCTCATCACCGCGTGGGACACCTTCTCCGAAGCGCATCCCGGCTCTGCCGAGCGTCTTGAGGTCGCCGGCCAGACCATCCCCGACATGATCCGCGAGCTGTGCAGAATCGGCATGTACAAAGGATGACTTGCCGCGCAGCTGCTGTTATTGTCTGAAACAATGCTTATCGACAGACAAAAACCGGGACCGGCTCTCTTATAAGAGAAACCGGTCCCGGTTTTGTTATATTCTTTTTTACGGAGAGAATCAGATCTCCTGAATGATGGGCAGCACCATCGGGCTGCGCTTGGTCTTTTTGAACAGATAGTCGCTGACGTCGCCCTTGATGGCGGTCTTGAGGCTGTTCCAGTCGCGCAGGTTCTCGACCGAGCAGCGGTCGAGCGCCATCTGCGAAATGGTGCGCAGCTCCTCCATGAGCGCCTCGGCCTCCTTGACGTAGACAAAGCCGCGGGAGACGATGTCCGGGCCTGCGATAACGACGCCGGTCGTCGCGTCCACCGTGACGACGACGATCAGCAGGCCGTCCTCGGACAGATGCTTTCGGTCGCGCAGAACGGCTGTGCCGACATCACCGATGCCCAGACCGTCGACAAGCAGACGGCCGGACGGTACCGGATTGCCCAGACGGGCGGAATTCTCGCTGATCTCGACCGGACGGCCAATCTCAGTGATGAGGATGTTCTTCGGGTTCACGCCCATCTCGCGCGCCAGACCGGCATGCTGCACGAGCATGCGGTACTCGCCGTGCACCGGAATGAAATACTTCGGCTTGCACAGGCCGAGCATGAGCTTGAGGTCCTCCTGGCAGGCGTGGCCAGAAACATGGATGGCTGCGGAGCGGTCATAAATGACCTCTGCGCCCTGCTTGTACAGCTCGTTGACCATGTTGTTGATAGACTTCTCGTTGCCCGGGATGGCGGACGCCGCGATGAGGATACGGTCGCCGGCATTGACTTCCACCTGCTTGTGGCTGCCGTATGCCATGCGGTAGAGCGCGGACATGGTCTCGCCCTGCGAGCCGGTCGATACGATGATCAGCTGGCTGCGCGCGTAGCGCCTGATCTCGGAAATATCGATCATGACCTTGCCGGTGTCCTTGAGGTAGCCGAGTTCGGTGGCGACACGAGAGATCTTCTCCATGCTTCGGCCGCAGACCGCGACCTTTCGGCCTGCACGGGCCGCGATGTCGAGGATCTGCTGGAGACGGGACACGTTGGAGGCGAACGTCGCTATGATGATACGCTGGTCGCTCTCGAGGATGAACTTCTCGAGCGACTTGCCGACGATCTTCTCGCTCGGCGTGTAGCCCGGGCGCTCGACGTTGGTCGAGTCGCTCATCAGCGCGAGCAGACCCTTCTTGCCCAGCTCGCCGATGCGCACGAGGTCGATCATCTCGCCGGAGACCGGCGTCAGGTCGATCTTGAAGTCGCCCGTGTGCAGGATGGTGCCGAGCGGCGTAGTGATGGCGAGCGCTACCGAATCCGCGATCGAATGGTTGGTGTGGATGAACTCGATCCTGAAGCAGCCGAGCCTGATCGTGTCACCGGCGCGGACGTGGTTGAGCTTGACCTTCTGGGGCATCCTGTGCTCGGAGAGCTTGGTCTCGATGATGCCGCAGGTCAGACGGGTCGCATAGATCGGCGCGTTGCATTCGCGCAGAACATACGGGATCGCGCCGATGTGGTCCTCATGGCCGTGCGTGATGACGTAGCCGCGCAGCTTGTTGATGTTGCGCTTGAGGTAGGTCGTATCCGGGATGACGAGGTCTACGCCGAGCATGTCGTCGTCCGGGAACGCGACGCCGCAGTCGATGACGACGATATCTCCGCCGTACTCGATCACGGTCATGTTCTTGCCGATCTCGTTGAGACCGCCGAGCGGTATGATCTTCAGTTTTTCTTTCATAACGATTTTATCACTTTCCTTTATCAGTCGAAATTTGTTCTCTATTTACGCGGTATAAAGCGCCGCAAAGACAGATCTGACGTTCATCTGCCTTTTTTCAACATAATGAGATAAAATATGATGCAGGCCTGCGGACCTGTCGTCCGTCCCCACGAAATCCTGCAAACACTTATTATCAGCATACCACAACCCTCTCCCGCTGTAAAGTCTTTTTTTGAGCTGTCGCGAAACTTCGGTGCGCCGGAGGCGATGAGCGCCCTTCTTCTTTACCGTCAGCAGACGGCAGACCTTCCGCCGATACAGCGGCTCGCCGCTGGAGGCGAGATTTACGCTCGAAGTGAGCGTGGACAATGGCCGCCTTCGGCGGCCGGGGGTGTCGGTGCCCACCGACAAGGGCAAAAGGGGACAGGACACCATATGGTTTCCTGTCCCCTCTTGACTCCCCCTACCTTCCTTTGGACGCGACTCCCTTCGGTCGCGCGTCTAAAAGCGAGGGGCCCACAGATGCGTTTAGTGCTCCAAGGCTTCATCCTTGATCGAAGCGGAGCTTTTCGCAGCGGAACGCTGCCGCCCTGCACTGTCTGGCCGCGCACTGACAGCGCTGCGGTTTACGCAAAGTAAATTCGGGGCAGTAATGCGTCCCAAAAGCTGCCCGACGCACGGAACCGAGCCCCCGTAACCCCCGTTTAGCCGCGCGACCGCAGGGAGTCGCGGCTCGCGGAAGGTCAAAGGGGTGTCAAGAGGGGACATAGGAAACCGCAGGTGTCCTACGTCCCCTCTTGTCTCCGCCGCCAGACGGCGGCACTCCCCACGCCATGTCATGGCGAATAACCCCCGGCCCAGGAGGGCCAGTCTCGCCTGCGGCGGCAGGCCGCCGGAACGGCGGAAAGGCTTCACCCTCTGCTGAGGGTAAAAAAGCTTTCCTGCGGATAAAAAAAGACTCCCACACATTCACCGGAATATGTGAGAGCCTTTGGTTTTGAAGGCTTACGCCTTCGTGGAGCGCGGTACAGCGAGGCTGACCGGCTTCCAGATGAGAATGGAAATCGAGTAGTCGAGCATGGAATGGATGAGCGTGCCGAGGCCGACGAGCAGGACGACACTCGTCACAAAGCCGTTCGCCAGCTGCTCGGGCGTGAACAGCGCGCCGGACAGGAAGAACGGCGCAACGACGATCATCTCCGCCGCTGCATGCAGCAGCGCAATCACAAAATTGAACACGGTGCTTGCGACAGGACGGTCGATGGTGTCCGGATGCTTTTTGAGGTAAAGTGCGCCGAGACCGGCAAAGACGATATGCGATGCGGCGCGCAGCGCGATGATCGCCGGAGTGGTCAGGAAAAAGCCGAGCGTCGTGCCGATGCAGACCGCGACAGCGACCGCCGGGGAAATGAACATGCCGAGGAATACGGCAACATGGCTTGCGAGCGTGAACGACATCGGGCCGAGCACGATGCGGGGCATGAACATCGGAACAACGATGCCTACCGCGCAGAGCACACCGGCGAGCACCATGTGGTACAGGCGACTGCTTTTCATCATTGGAAAAACTCCCTTTCAAATTCTGTAATCTTTCTACTGGGTATGAGTATACCGCAAAACCATGCACCTGTCAAGACACTTGTTAATGCAATGTAAATATTTTTATGCGCGGCAGAAATTCACGGTTTTGTCATGACTTTCTATCCGGCCTGTGGTATATTGAAAACAGCAAATGCGAAAGGAAAGAATGCTGTGATTTCCATTGATCGTTTTGAAGAGATACTGGGCGAGCTGGCCGAGGAGCTGCCTGCCGAATTCTATACCGGTCTGAACGGCGGCATCCTCATCGAGGACCGCCATCCCCTCCATCCGGCCGACCGGAACGGCGACCTGTATATCATGGGTGAATACCGGAACGACCCGTCCACCGGGCGCTGCATCGTGCTCTACTACGGCTCGTTCCGCCGCGTGTTCCGTCATCTGGACGAGGACGAGCTCCGTACCGAGATGCGCAAGGTGCTCCGCCATGAGTTCCGCCACCATGTCGAGGGCCGCGCCGGTGTGCGCGATCTGGAGGAATGGGACGCGGATCAGATCCGCGCCTACCGTGCACGGAAGGACGCCGAATAAACAGAAAAGCACTGCCGCACAGGTTCATCCCTTGCAGCAGTGCTCTTTTTTTCAGTTTTCCTCTTCGAGAAGGAAGCCCTTCTCCTTCAGTCCGGCGATCACGCGGTCGAGCGTCTTTTCGTCCGGCGCGCGCACGGTATGCAGATGGATGCCGCCCGTGAGGTCGCACAGCGGCCGCGCCTTCGAGTGCTCCAGCTTGTTGCAGAAGGCATCCGCGTCGTAGCGCGAAAAGATATGCAGCGGCGCCGTGATCTGGCCGTAGATCGAATGCTCGACCGTCACATCGATCGCCGCGCCGCCCAGATCGACGATCGTGTACAGCTCCTCGCGCAGCCGGTCGTCATCGTGATGCGCGACGATGCGCCGTTCCGCATACGCCGGAGCGGAGGCGGCGTTTTCGAGGATATAGCCGCGCGGCGTCGCCATGACCGCCACGCCGCCCGCGCGCAGCAGCGCGACATCGCCGACGATGATCTGGCGGCTGACGCCGCACCGGGCCGCGAGCGCCGTCGCGGACATCGGCCGGTCTGAGGCCGCGAGTAATTCTATGATTTTTGTGCGCCGTTCGGCAGCATTCATGGTCTCTCACCATCCTTGTCTCTCTATGATAGCAAACTTGCGCCGCCGTTGCAAGTGAAAATCCGGACAAACGAAAAGAGACCGCGTTTTTCGCGGTCTCTTCGATTTTCTCTCAGCCGAGAAGGTAGACGTTTGCGTACTGGACGCCCAGCTCTTCGGCACGCTCGTGCGTGGATACGAAGATGTCGATCTTGCTGTTCTTGATCGCGCTGCCGGTGTCCTCCGCGATGAAGGTGCCGTAGCCCTCGATATAGACGCGGCTGCCGAGCGGGATGATGGACGAGTCAACAGCGATCGTGCGTCCCTCGGCCGGGGTCGCGCCGGAGGCCGTCTTGCTCACGCCGAGTGCGCCGTTGCAGCGCTCGCACGGGCAGTAGAACGTCAGCTTGTAATTGCCGAGCGCCGTGGCGTTCGCCTTGATCGCATCGGTCGCGAGGTAGTCGGTCGAATAGCTGACCGAGCGCGCTGCGACCGGCGCGGTGATCAGAGTCGCCAGCGCTTTCGCTTCTTCCTCGGCCTTCTTTTTCGCCTCAGCGTCTGCTCTGGCCTGTGCCGCTGCCTTCGCATCGGCCGCAGCCTTGACCGCCGCCGCTGCCCTGGCCTGTGCTTCCGCATCCGCCTTCGCACGGGAATATGCCTTTGCTGCGGTCGTGACCTCATCCGATGTGAGTACCGTTCCGACCGAAGCATTCAGACTGGAAGAGAGTACCGCAACCGGCTGCTCCAGTGCCGCAGCGTTCGCCGCAGTCACTGCGCTGACGGTCATGACCGCCGCGATCAGCCTGGCAGCAAGCTTTCGCAAAGAAATAGACATTTGTGTTACACTCCTGATTTCTGGTGAAAACGTGCCGGACCGCCGAGGCCCGGTGACGGCAAAATGCCGTTCTGTTTTCGGGTTTGTTACCGTTCTGTCAGTGTTCTGTTTCCGAACTGTAACTTACTATACTTCACGTTTCCCCATTTGTCAAATACTTTGACCGAATTTTGTGGATTGCGCACAAAGCTTATTCTGCACTTTCGTGAAATCTGTATGCATTCGTTCATAAAAAACTGTAATTCCCTGTCGAATGCCTTTTTTGCACATTCTGCCTGTTTTTCCGAACAAAAACAGCGCTGCACAGGTTATCCACAGGCTGTGCATTGCTTACTTCGCAGCGCTTTTCTGCCTCTCTAAAGCCTTCTGTTTCCATGCGTTAAAGGCAGCCGCGCGGCAGCGCGCATAAAACAGCAGTCACGTTGTGACTGCAAAAAAACCGGGGACATGCGCCTCGGTTTTTTTACCTCTGGAGGGAGAAAGTTTCCGCATGGGAACTTTCGGACGACTCGTGTTCTGCGAAGTCAGAACACACCTTGTCGGCGAAACACAGTTTCGCCGACAAAAGCGACGGGAGCCGCACCCTTCGGTGCGGCTCCCTCTCTCTCTTTTTCCCTTTACGCAGCTGGCAGTTTTATTTCTTCAGACGGTTGATATACTCCAGAATGATGTCGGTCGAATACTCGACTCCCAGACGACCGGCGTTGATGCACAGGTCGTAATGGTCGCACTTGCCCCATACCTTGCCGGTATAGTAGTTGTAATAAGTAGAGCGCTGCTTATCCATCTTTTCGAGCGCGGCCTGCGGGGTCTTGCCCTCGATCTCATAGTCGCCGCAGGACTGAATGCGCTTTACGCGGTCCTCGATCGAGCCGTGGATGAAGAAGTCGAACCGGTTCGAAAAATCACGCAGTACATGGTCAGCGCAGCGGCCGACGATGACGCAGGAGGACTCCTCTGCCATCTCGCGGATGACGTTGGACTGTGCAAGGTAGAGCTGATCGGTCAGGCTCATGCCGTTAAGGCCGACAGAGCCGAACATGGTCAGCGAGTAAAGGAAGCTGTTGGTCGCGCGCTTGTCGAGCTGCTCGAACAGCTTTTCATCAAAACCAGTCTTTTTTGCCGCGCGCGTGATCAGCTCGCGGTCATAAAACGGAATACCAAGACGGAGCGCGAGTTTCTGGCCGATTTCACGACCGCCTGTGCCGTATTCACGGCCGATAGTAATAATCAGGTTGTTATTCATAACGCATCCTCCTTACCGGACGAATTATACATATTGCATAATTCTTTGTACTATTACCATACATCATTTCAGTATAAATGTCAATAGTCTTTGCAAAAATTTTTCATGCTGCGAAATCCGCCGCTCTCCTCTCCTGCCGGAATGCCGTTAATTTTCTGTGAACATTGTACGTTTTCCATCGACACGCTGTTGACTTCAAAACACAATGCTGATAAAATGAAGGCATCCAATCCGGCAGGAGGCTGCGCCATGCCCAAAGAGACCGTCAACCGTCGTGTACAATTCACCAAAACCGCGCTGCGCGATGCCATGATCGAGCTGATCTGCGAAAAACCGCTCACCTCGATCACGGTCAAGGACGTCTGCGCGCGCGCGGACATCAACCGCAGCACATTCTACCTGCACTACAAGGATGTGGACTCGCTGCTCGTCGCGGTCGAGGACTACGCGATCGAGTATATCCAGTCCCACTTCAAGGGGCTGGGTAATGCTTTTGATGAGCTTGTCGATTTTCTTACCTATATGAAGAACACGCCGCGCCTGCGCAATCTGTTTTTCGCGCTGGCCGGTGAACGCGGCGACCCGCGTTTTACGCGCCGTCTTCAGGAGCTCACCTTTCAAACCTTTGAGCGCAGGTGGCTTGAGCACCTGCCGAGCAGCGGTCTGGATGACGAGAAAACGCTTGTCTATTCCTACGTGCAGCCGGGTATCGTCTCGGTCTTTTATTCCTGGCTGACCGACAAAATGCCGAACATGTCGGCGGAGCAGCTGGTCTGTCTGCTCCAGAAGCTCATACTGCACGGCATGACCGGTCTCGGCGAGGATCTGTTCCCGTTCGGCAACAGCCGGGCTTGACTTTGCCCGCTGCATCTGCTATCATAGGGTGCAGTTCGATTTCTTATATGAAATAATATACATTATATATACACCGCTTTTATCGCCGGATAAAAGCATTTGGCGTCTGCCCTCCATCGTAGGCCTTTGAAGATGGAGCGCGGATGCCTTTTTATATGAAGGAGGTCTGTTCCTATGCAAACCGCAGTATCCCCGGGCGAATTTCGCCGCTACGCTGCGCCGGGTGTCCTCGGCATGATCGGCATTTCATGCTACATTCTCGCGGACACCTTTTTCGTCGCCAAGGGCACCGGCTCGCTCGGTCTTGCCGCGCTCAACATCGCCATCCCGGCCTACAATCTGATGAACGGTCTCGGACTGATGGTCGGCGTGGGCGGCGCGACACATTATTCGCTCTGCCGCGCGCAGGGCGATGCCGCCGAGGCCGACCGTACATTCACGCACACCCTGCTCCTCGGTCTGTGCATCGCGCTGGTGTTCGTGCTCACGGGGACGTTCGGCGTCGTTCCCCTGTCGAGGCTGCTCGGCGCGAACGCCGAAACGCTCGATATGACGGCCGTCTATCTGCGGCTGCTGCTGTGCTTCGCGCCCTTTTTCGTGACGAACAATATCATGATCGCCTTCGTCCGCAACGACGGCGAACCCGGCCGCGCGATGGCCGGCATGATCGCCGGAAGCCTGTTCAACATCGTGTTCGACTGGGTATTCATCTTTCCGTGCGGTCTCGGCATGTTCGGCGCGGCGCTCGCGACCGGCGCATCGCCGCTCGTCAGCCTGCTCGTGCTCTCCGGCCACCTGCGCCGGCCGTCGCGCGGCTTTCATCTGCGCCGTGAACGCCTGAGGCCGCGTCTGCTGCCGCGCATCTGCGCCCCCGGCCTGTCCTCGCTCGTCTCCGAGCTTGCCTCGGGCATCACGCTGCTGCTCATCAACCTCGTGCTGCTGCGCATCGCCGGAAACACGGCCGTCGCGGCCTACGGCGTCATCGCGAACCTTGCCCTCGTCGAGTCGGCCATCTTCACCGGCCTGTCCACCGGCGTGCAGCCGCTCATCAGCCGAAGCGCCGAAGCCGACCGCCGCCGTCTGCTGCGCTGGACCGTCACCACCGCGCTCGTCATCTCGGCACTGATGTACGTCCTTGTTTTCGTGTTCGCCTCCCCCATCACCGCCGTGTTCAACAGCGAGCACGACCCGGCGCTCGCGGCCTGTGCGGTCCCCGGCCTGCGCATCTACTTCGCCGGCTTTCTCGCCGCCTGCATCAACATCATCGCGGCCGCCTACTTCAGCGCCGCCGGACAGGCCGCGCGCGGCTTTATCATCTCGCTCGTTCGCAGCATCATTGCCATCCCGCCCGTGCTGTTCGCGCTGAGCGCGCTGCTCGGCGTCACCGGCGTATGGCTGACCTTCCCGGCGGTCGAGACGCTCGCCTGCGTACTCAGTCTGCTCTTTATCCTGCGCAGTCCAAAATAACACGAAAAAAATTTGCGTCCGTCCGTTTTTTGTGTTATAATACTCACCGTGACTGGTGCTGACGGTCGCGTACCTTCGGGTATGAGGAAAGTCCGGGCTGCACAGGGCAAGGATAACGGATAACGTCCGCCGAGGGTGACCTCAGGAATAGTGCAACAGAGATATACCGCTGTTTTATGTTCGCATAAAGCAGTAAGGGTGGAAAGGCGAGGTAAGAGCTCACCGCGCCCCATGGTAACATGGGGGGCCTGTAAACTCTATCCGCAGCAACGCCGACCGGGACCATGGTTTGCCCGACCGTCCCGACTGGCGGCTTGAGATGCACGGTAACGTGCATTCGAGATAGATGACCGTCCACGACAGAACCCGGCTTACGCACCAGTCATATATACGATTCAAGAACCGCCTTCACGGGCGGTTTTTTGCTGTCGGAACGACCTCGTCCCTCCGGCAGACCGTGTCCCGCGGATGCTGCGTCCTGTCGCTATATATAATAAGGTATAGCGCACGAAGCCTGTTACCCTTTTGGCACTTGCAAAATCTGCGAAAATCCTGTATACTGATAAACGAAAAAGGCGGTGTTACGCATTTATGACAGCATTAGAACAATACCTTGGCGGTCTTTCGGATAAGCGCGTCGGCGTCATCGGCGCAGGCGTAAGCAATATGCCGCTCATCCGCATGCTGCGCGCCTCCGGCGTGCGCGTGACCGTACATGACAAAAAGGAACCGACCGAGCTCGGCGACGGCTACGCGACCCTCGCGACCCTCGGTGTGGATTTTGTGCTCGGCGAGCACTATCTCGACGCACTCGACGAGGACGTTATCTTCCGCACGCCGGGTGTGCATCCGCGCTTCCTCGAAAAAGCGCAGGCCGGCGGCTCGGAGATCACGAGCGAGATGGAGCTTTTCTTCGCGGTCTGCCCGTGCCCGATCATCGGCATCACCGGTTCGGACGGCAAGACCACAACGACCACGCTCGTCAGCGAGATCCTCAGACACGCAGGCTATACCGTGCATCTCGGCGGCAATATCGGCACGCCCCTGCTCCCGCGCGTCAGCGAAATGAAGCCCGAGGACCTCGCGGTCGTCGAGCTCTCCTCGTTCCAGCTCATGGGCATGAAGCATTCTCCGCACGTCGCGGCGATCACCAACCTCACGCCCAACCATCTGGACTATCACAAGGACTTCGACGAGTATGTGCAGGCAAAGACGGCCATTTACCGCAGCCAGAAGGACGGCGACCGTCTCATCCTCAACCTCGATGACGAGGTGACGCGCACGCTCCACGCCTCGGGCAATCTGTTCTGCACGAGCAAGAATCAGGAGCTCGCAAACGGCGTTTTCCTCAAGGATGACATCATCTATATCGCAGAGGGCGGCGCGCGGCGCGAGCTGATGAACCAGAACGACATCCGCATTCCCGGCGCTCACAACGTCTATAATATGATGATGGCGGCGGCGATCGTGCAGGGCTACGCCTCCGACGACGACATCCGCGCAGTCGCGACCACCTTCGGCGGCGTTGAGCACCGCATCGAGTTCGTTCGCGAAAAGGACGGCGTCAAGTATTACAACGACTCCATTGCGTCCAGCCCGACGCGCACCATTGCCGGCCTGAATTCCTTCCGTCAGAAGGTGATCCTCATCGCCGGCGGCTACGACAAGCATATCCCCTACGATGTGCTCGGTCAGCCGATCTGCGACCACGTCAAGCTGCTCCTGCTCACCGGCGCAACGGCTCCCAAGATCCGCGACTGCGTGCTCGCCGTCGACGGCGAGCATCCCCCGATCTGCGAGGTGGAGAACCTCGAGGTCGCGGTCTGCGAGGCGGCGGCCCGCGCTGAGGCGGGCGACATCGTTATCATGTCCCCGGCCAGCGCTTCCTTCGACCGCTTCAAGAATTTCATGGAGCGCGGAAAGCTGTTCAAAACGCTTGTCAACAACCTGTAAAAGACTGTCGCGAAACTAACGTTTCGCCGACAATCTGTGTTCTGACTGACGCAGAACACGAGTCGTACGAAAGTTCCCATGCGGAAACTTTCTCCCTCTTAGAGTAAAAAAACCGAGGCGCATGTCCCCGGTTTTTTTGCGTTTGCACGCAAACGCTATTTAATGCGCGCTATCGCGCGTGCTTCGACGTCCAATCAAGCTTTATCCATTAGGCTGCGCACCTTCGGGTGCGTTTTTCTTACATAAAAATAGACATCCGAAACGTTTTGCCGTTTCGGATGTCATGCCCTGTTGAGACGTGTTTTCATATTCTGAATGGAACTCCCTCTGTATTTTTCCGGGATAAAATATAAAAAATCCACGCGACCTCTGTTTGTTCAGCAGGCCCGTGGTATCAGATCGGTAAGCAGATTTACTTATCGCTTCTCGTCTCACGCTCATCACCGAAGATCAGATCATCGATATCGGGACGGTCGGGCTGCTGGGGAATCATCAGCATTCTCATTCTGTTTTCGCCTCCTTTTTCCTAATCTATCTATTATTATAGCACAAACTGCACAGAATGCAAATTAAATTTCTGTAAACTTATGCTAATCACAACAAAAAAGGACACACTCCCGTGCATCCCAAGCCGCGCGCCGAAGGCGCGCATAAAATAGAACCTGCGAAGCAGGTTCAAAAAAACCGGGAGCATGTATCTCGGTTTTTTTACTTTGAGAGAGAAAAAAGTTTCCCCGGAACTTTTTTCCGTCCGTGTTCTGCGAAGTCAGAACACATCTTGTCGGCAAAACCGCAGGTTTTGCGACAGGATATAAAAATAGCCCCGCCCTGCCGATGCGTCCCAATTAGTAACCTGCACGACTCATGCAGGTGGGTTTTCTGTTTGATACCTCTGCGCTTCCAACATCCGTGTATACCCGGGAGGCCTGCTGCTCAGCATCAAAACTTTCCGAAATCCCGTACTAAAAATGTGGGTTAAAAAAGGGCCGCTGTCGAACAGGGCAGGACCGATTAACCGGCAAGCCGGTTTATCGCGATACTGCCGCGTACAGATTGTGCCGGGCGGGGATTACTCCTCGTCCTCTGCCTCTGCGCGCTCCATGACGATGTTGAACACTGCGTCTGCAATGTCATCGTCCTCTACGCCCTCAAGCAGCTCTTCGCCGTTCTCGTCGGTGACGACCTGCATGATGACGACCTCCGCGTCCTCCTCAACGGACAGCTCCGCCGGGATAAACGCCAGATAGGTAACGCCTTCGTACTCTACCGTGTCAATATGCTCAAACTCGACCTCGTTGCCGTCCTCGTCGATGAGCGTTACAAAATCGTTGCCGTATTCCTCACTCATGGATGCGGCACCTCCTGTGCTTCAAATTAACGGAAACGCGCCCTTGTTCCGAGGTTCGCTTTTCCTTTGTCAATAGCATACCAAACATTGCCCGATTTGTAAAGTCCTTTTATTCATTTCGGCTACTGTTATCCTATGCTCCTGATATATTTATATGATACCACGAAAAAAAAGGAATTAAAGCCTTGACTTTTTCTTTTCTATCTGTTATTATATCTCAGGTAACAAGGAAGAAGGCACAGTCCTCACCCGCAGCTACGCAAACGGGTCAATAATTCACGAAACCCCGGTTTCGCGCATTATGATGAGGGACGGCCTGTGCGCCGGTCCTTTTTCTTTATCTAAAAAAACCTGTTAATCGTTTGGAGGTGCTCACCAATCAGCAGCATGGAACATCAGATCAATGAAGAGATCCGCGACAAGGAAGTCCGTCTGATCAGCAACGACGGCGAACAGCTCGGCATCGTAACCATCCAGAAGGCACAGGACATCGCCGTAGAAAAGGGCATGGATCTGGTCAAGATCGCACCGCAGGCAAAGCCGCCGGTATGCAAGATCATGGATTACGGCAAATTCCGTTTCGAGCAGGCCAAGCGCGAGAAGGAAGCCCGTAAGAATCAGCGTGTCGTGGAAATCAAAGAGATTCGCCTGACGCCCAATATCGACATTGGCGACCTGAATACCAAGGTCAAGAACGCCTGCCGTTTCCTCAAGGACGGAGACAAGGTCAAGGTTTCGGTCCGTTTCCGCGGCCGTGAGGTCACACATTCGTCGCTTGGTCAGGACCTGCTCCATCGCTTTGCGGAGCTGTGCTCGGAATGCAGCACGGTGGAAAAGCAGCCCAAGCTCGAAGGCCGCCAGATGCTTATGTTTCTGGCCCCGGCAAAAGACAAGTAAACCCAAAAGCGCGTGAATATCATCCGCGCCAATTCAGAGAGGAGCAACCCTAATGCCTAAGATCAAAACGCACAGCGGTGCAAAAAAGAGATTTTCCGTTACCAAGAACGGTAAGTTCAAGCGCGGCCATGTTGGCAAGCGTCACCTGCTCAACGGCCACGGCAAGACCACGAAGCTGAAGCGCCACCTGCGCAAGGAAGGCTTCGCTGACGCTACCAACGTAGCACAGCTCAAGCGTCTGCTGCCGTACAAGTAATTTCGAACACAACATCTTTCATATAGGAGGCAAACACAATGGCAAGAGTTAAGGGCGCAATGATGACGCGCAAGAGAAGAAAAAAGATCCTGAAGCGTGCCAAGGGCTACTGGGGTTCTAAGTCCACCCACTTCCGCGTAGCTAACCAGGCTGTAATGAAGAGCCTGAAGTACGCTTACATCGGCCGTAAGCACAAGAAGCGTGACTTCCGCCGTCTGTGGATCACCCGCATCTCCGCAGCATGCAAGTCCTGCGACATCAACTACAGCCGTTTCATGAACGGTCTGAAGAAGGCTGGCATCGACCTGAACCGCAAGATGCTCGCTGACCTCGCAGTTAACGACATGGCTGCTTTCACTGCACTGGCTGAGAAGGCTAAGGCAGCTCTCTAAGAGACAACAAAAAGCTCTGTATTTTACAGAGCTTTTTCTTTTTGCCCTCACATATGCTGATACGAGGTGATGACCCGTGTCCGCAGTCCCCCGTTTTCCGTCTGAGACGCCGCAGACGGCCTCCGTCCGTTCTCCCCTGTCCGTTTCCGTCGACCGTTCGCAAAGCCGCTGTGGCGGCTCTATACGGCCGCACTGCACACCGCCGGGCGAGCGCACTCTGTTCAGCCTGCTGTGCGCCGCCATGCAGCCGCTCGGGACAACGCTGTACGTCTACGGCGGCGGCTGGAACCTCGACGACACCGGCGCCGGGCGCGAAGCCGTCACGCCGTTCCCCTCTCCTGCATGGAAAACCTTTTTCCTCTCGCAGGACGAAGGCTATGATTACCGCCGTTTCCGCGGCAGCGGATGCAATCCGTGGCACAGCGCCGGTCTGGACTGCTCGGGATACCTCGGCTGGGTGATTTACGCCGCGCTGCACCGCAAAAGCGGCCTCGATGGCTATGTCTATCCCTCGACCGAAATGGCAGGCGCGCTCGCCGCACGCGGTCTCGGACAGCTCGTCCGTCCGCCCTGCCGCTTTCTCCCCGGCGACCTGTTCAGCATGGAGGGGCACGTCTGGCTGTGCGTCGGCGTGTGCCGCGACGAAAGCCTTGTCATCGCGCATTCCAGCCCGACGCCGAGCCGCAGAACAGACTGTCCGGGCGGCGGCGTGCAGCTGAGCGCCATTCCGGCGTGCGACAGCAGACCGCGCTGCGAAGCGCTCGGCCTCGCAAGGCGCTATATGTCGCAGTTTCCCGTCTGGAGCCGGCGCTACGAGGCTGTGAGCAGGCCGCGTACTCTCTATACCGTGCCGGGCACGAACTCGAACAGCGGCCTGTTCCGCTGGAGCGCCCTGCGCGATCCCGAGGGTATTCGGAGCATGACCGCCGGTCAGGTTTTGCAAAAGCTGTTCGGCTGACGGCAGGCAGCAGCCCCTTCTCTTTCCCCTCAACAGAGGGGAGAACTTCCGCCGATACAGCGGCCTGCCGCCGGAGGCGAGAATGACCCTCCCGGGACGGGGGTATTCGCCATGACATGGCGTGCGCATTGCCGCCGCCCGGCGGCGGGGGCAAAAGGGGCAGGGACACCAAGGTTTCCCTGCCCCTCTTGACTCCCCAACCTTTCCTTTGGACGCGACTCCCTTCGGTCGCGCGTCTAAAAACGAGGGGCTCACAGGGGCGTTTGCTGCTCCAAGGGCACACCCTTGATGGAAGCGGAGCTTTTCGCACTGGAAAGCAAACGTCCTGCACCGGATGGCCGCGCACTGTTATGCGCGGCGGTTTACGCAAGGGAAATTCAGGGCATTACAGTCACATATAAGCTGAAAAACGCCCGGAACCGAGCCCCCGTACCCCCCGTTTAGCCGCGAATGCTTCGCTGAGCGGCTTAAAGGAGGGTCTGGGGTGTCAAGAGGGGAAAGGGAACCATCGGTGCCCTGTCCCCTCTTGTCTCCGCCACCAGACGGCGGCATCCCCCCGCCGTGGGTACGGCGTTCTCCTGCCGGTCGGCAGCAATTATCCCTTCGGATAAAACAAAAGCACCGACTCAAAGTCGATGCTTTTACTTCTGGAGCGGCTGACGAGGCTCGAACTCGCTACCTCCACCTTGGCAAGGTGGCGCTCTACCAGATGAGCTACAGCCGCATGCCGATATGTGATTTTTGAGAAAGTGGAGCGGCTGACGAGGCTCGAACTCGCTACCTCCACCTTGGCAAGGTGGCGCTCTACCAGATGAGCTACAGCCGCATATTTCGCTTTCCCGTTCGATACTCACCGCATCAGAACGATATTTATTATATCAACCATTCCGCCTGTTGTCAACATATTTTTTCAGTTTCTCCAAAACTTTTTTCGGCAGGCCGGGGGCAGGCTCTTCCCTGCCCCCGTTCCGTTATGCTGTCTTAATAGCCGAGCGGCTCGCCCACCAGGACGATCTCGCATTTCTCGAACCCCTTCGGCGCACCCATATGCACCACCAGCGCACGGCAGATGCGCGCCGGGCTCTTGCAGTCGTGACATTTGCCGTCCGCCGCGCAGGGCGTTCTCGTGCCAAGACGCTGCGCGTTCTTCGGCGCGGCGACATTGCGCGCCCGCTCGACCGCACTCGCGAGATCCGGACACAGCTTGTTGATGCCGCACACGAACATGCACTGTTTCGGGCCGTACAGCGTCCCTGCCACGCGGTTGCAGGTGCCGTCAATATTGACGGCCTCACCGCTCTCGCTCAGCGCATTCGCGCTCGTGAGATAAATATCCGGCGTCTGGTAATATTCGCCCTTCGTGACCCAGTGCCAGTGTACCTCCGTGCTGTCCGCGAACGCCTCCTGGAAGCCCATCTCCTTAAAGGTCATCGAGCCGCCGAGCGCCACGCTTTTCCCGGCGCACGCAGACACGATGTAACGCGCTGCCTCATTCGCCGTCGGGAAGTACGAGAACGCGAAGCCGCGCGAGGTGAACGCCCGCGTGAGTGCATCTACGTTCAGCAGGCCGCGCTCGAAGAGCGGGAGCAGCTCCGCAGGCTCCGCGACGAGCGCGGATGCACCGGTCTCCTCCAGCTCCTCCGGACTGCGGAAGCCCCACATGACGCCGACCGCCGTCAGACCGGCGTTGCAGGCGGTCTGCATATCGGTCGAGCTGTCTCCGATATAGAGCGTGGTCTCCGGCACGCCGCCCAGCTCGTGCATCAGCTCGAGCGTGCTCGCCGGGTCCGGCTTGCGCGGAATGCCCGGCCGCTCGCCCAGCGTCAGCTGCACGAGATCACCGAAATAGTGGCGCACGAGCGCCTTTGCGGCGTGGTCGTACTTGTTCGACATGACGCCGATCGAGACACCCTGCTCGTGCAGCTTTTTCAGCGTATCGACGATGCCGTCGTACGGCTGCGTGCGGTTCATCATGCGCTCGTTGTACGCCGTGCGGAAATCGTCGAGGCATTCGTCAATCATCGCTTCGGTGCGCTTTTCCTCGGGGATGCAGCGCTCCACCAGACGGCGCACGCCGTTGCCGACGCGCTGCCGCGTCAGCTCCTCGTCTACGGCCGGAAAGCCGCGCGGAACGATAGCGCAGTTGACGCTGTCGCACAGGTCGCCCAGCGTGTTGAGCAGCGTGCCGTCCAAATCAAAAATCGCAGTTTTCATCTTCATTGTCTTTGCTGTCCTCTTCCTGTCTGTGTCCGGGGGTATGCGTTATCCGCGCATATAGGTTTTCGTGATGTCGCCGAGAAGCGCGGCTACGGTCGGGTTGAGCGCCTCTGCACGCACGCGCCAGCGCCAGTTCTTGCCGCCGATGGTCGCCGGGGTGTTCATGCGCGCGTCCGCGCCGAGCGACAGCAGATCCTGAAGCGTCGTCATGGCGATATGCGCCGGGGATGCCCAGACGCACTTGATCGCGCTCCAGCCCATTGCCTCCGCGTGCGAGGTGCGCAGATAGCGGTAGGCGAACTGCTTCTCCGGCTCGGAGCAGATGTCCATGATCTGCTCGCAGACGGTCTGCGAGTCGTGGGTCGAGGTGTAGACGATGCTGTTCGGCAGGTAGTTATGCGGCAGGTGCTCGTTGTCATAGTCCGGGGTGAAGCCGAAGATGAGCACGCGCATGCCCGGGAAGCCGCTCGCGCGCAACAGCTCGCGCACCTCATCGGTCTGCACGCCCAGATCCTCTGCGATGAGCGGAATGGGGCCGAGCGCCTTCTCGATGGCGCGGAACAGCTCCATGCCGGGGCCCTTGCGCCACTTTCCGTTGACTGCGGTGTCCTCGGCCGCGTCGACCTCCCAGTAGGCCGCGAAGCCGCGGAAATGGTCGAGACGGACGACATCGAACAGCGCCATATTGCTCTTCATGCGCCAGATCCACCAGGCGTAGCCGGTCTTTTTGTGCGCCGCCCAGTTATAGACCGGATTGCCCCAGAGCTGGCCGATCGCGGAATAGTAGTCGGGCGGCACGCCGGCGACGAGCTTGGGGCTGAGGTCAGACTTCAGCTTGAACAGCTCGGGATGCGTCCAGACGTCGGACGAGTCGGCGGAAACATAGATTGGGATGTCGCCGATGATCTGGATGCCCTTCTCCTTTGCGTGCGCACGCAGGGCGTTCCACTGCTTGAAGAAGATATACTGGAGGAAAATACGGAAGTCGATCTCGCCGCGCAGCTCCTCGGTCACTCGTGCGAGCGCCTCCGGCCTGCGGTCGCGGACGTCCTTCTCCGGCCACATATAGACCGGCGCGTGGTGATATTTCTCCTCCTTGAGCGCCATGAACAGCGCGTAATCGGGCAGCCATTCGCGGTTCTCCTCGGTGAAGTCCGCGATAGCCGCCTTCATCTCGGGCGTGACGCGCGAATACGCCTTGCGGAACAGCGGCCAGCGCGTATCGGCGAGCTGCTCGAAGTCCGCCACATCGGGCGAGGCGTTGAAATCGCCGGAGCGCACCTCGTCCGCCGTCAGCAGGCCGTACTCGACGAGCAGATCCATGTCGATCAGATACGGATTGCCCGCCGCCGCAGAGAAGCACTGGTACGGCGAGTCGCCGAAGCCGGTATGACCGAGCGGCAGCACCTGCCAGTAGGTCTGGTGCGCGTCCGCGAGGAAGTCGATGAATTCGCAGGCCGTCCTGCCCATCGTGCCTACGCCGTGCGGCGAGGGCAGCGAGGTCACGTGCGCGAGCACGCCGCTGGAACGTTTGAACATATTTATCTCCCCTTTGTCTCAGAAGCAATTCCGTGCGCCGCTTTCAGGGCAATGCCGCATAGTTGAACAAAAGCGATTTCATTCTGCGGTGTTGCCGTATATACTGTGCACCGAATTACTATCATTATAGCACAGCTGCACGAGTTTCCCAACACCAAAGTGCATTTTACTCAGATTTATACAGTTTTCGAACAAATTCCGCATTTTATATTGTGCTCTGCCGTCTGTCTGTGCTATAATAAAGTGTTGGAATCACTGAACCAAAATACGCTGTATAAAGGGGAATATATCACGCATGAGAATGCGCAAGAAGAAAAATCTGGACGTGCGTTTCGCGGCCTGCGCGGACGTCATGGTCTTTGAGCCCAAGCAGCTGCGCGGCAAGTGGCGTGCGCTGTTCGGCAACGACAATCCGCTGCACCTCGAGATCGGCTGCGGCAAGGGCCGCTTCGCCATCGGCATGGCAGAGCTTCACCCGGACGTAAACTTCATCGCGGTCGAGCGCGAAGAGGGCGCGCTCATCATGGCGGCCGAGCGCTGCGAGGAGCATCCGCTCCCCAATCTGCGCTTCGTCTCCTTCGACGCGGCCGAGCTGCGCGAGGTATTCGCTCCGGCCGAGGTCGACCGCATCTACCTGAACTTCTCCGATCCGTGGCCGCCCAACCGCCAGCGCAAGCGCCGTCTGACCTGGCGCGCGTATCTGGAGGTCTATGATGAGATCCTGCGGCAGCAGGGCGATCTGTGCTTCAAGACCGACAATCAGCGCTTTTTCGAGTGGAGCCTTCAGGAGATCTGCCAGTTCGGCTGGCTGCTCCAGAACATCTCGCTCGACCTGCACAACTCGGACTTCGAGGGCAACGTCATGACCGAGTATGAGGAGAAATTCTCCTCGGAGGGTTCGCGCATCTACCGCGTCGAGGCGCGCCGCCGCCTGCCGGAATTTCTGCGAAAGTAAACGAAAAAAGAGCCTGTGTACCGCAAAGGGTTTCACAGGCTCTCCTTTTATTTCTGCCAAAGGTATGGTAACAGCTTTTCGAACTGCACGCCGAAGTTCGGGTCAGTCCCCTGCTGCGCGGTGTAGGCGATGGTGTCGCGCACGAACTCACCAGCCTTGACGCAGGCATCGCGCAGCTTTGCACCGCCCAGCAGCGCGCCGAGCATGACCGCGGCGAACACGTCGCCCGTTCCCGGATAATAGCAGTCGATGCGCTCATGCAGGCTGATGGTCAGCTCTCCGTTTTCCAGACAGCCCGAGCCGACCCGTCCCGGCTCGTAGTCCAGACCGGTCAGCACGACCGACGCGCCGTACTCCTCATAGAGCGCGCGCATCCACTCCTCCGCCTCACGCTCGGACTGCGGCGCAGACGCCGGATCGCGGCCGAGCAGGATCGCGGCCTCGGTGGTATTCGGGGTGATGAGGTCCGCGATCGCGCAGAGCTCGCGCATCCGCGTGCACATTTCGGGCGTATAGCTGCTGTACACCTCGCCGTTGTCGCCCATGACCGGGTCGATGAGTGTCAGACCGTTCTCCGCCTTGAGGCGCTCGGCCGCCTCGCGCACGCTGTCGATCTGAGAGGCCGAGCCGAGAAAGCCGGCATACACCGCCTCGAACCGCAGACCGAGACGGTCGTACTGGTCGATGGTCGGGTGCATCTCCCCGGTCAGGTCGCTCTTGACCCAGCCCGGTATCGCCATGTGCGTGGAAAAGACCGCCGTCGGCAGCGGGACGCACTGATGGCCGAACGCCGACAGCACCGATATGATCGGCACGAGCGACGAGCGCCCGAAGCCGGATAGATCATGCAGCGCAAGTACCTTTTTCTGCATTCAAAACACATCCATTCTGTCCATGTAACATCCACTATACAGAGTTTTTCGCCCTCTGTCAACAGAAAAACGAGACTGTCGAAAAACTTCGTTTTTCCGACAATCTGTGTTCTGACTGCGCAGAACACGAGTCGTCCGAAAGTTCCCATACGGAAACTTTCTCCCTCCTAAAGTAAAAAAACCGAGGCACATGTCCCCGGTTTTTATGCGTTTGCATAGCAAACGCTTTTTAATGCGCGCGTCCGCGCGGCTTCACTTTCTGCGTAAAAATGGACTTTATCGACAGACTAAACCGCCTGATAGAACTGTATCAGGCGGTTTTTGAGTTTCATTGCTGTTCTCAGCTCTCGATGGAGGAGTTGGAGGAGGCGATGCCGTGACGGATCGGACGCCACTCGACCTTGCCGACGAGCGCTGCGACCGAGATCGGAACGTAGGTCAGCATGAAGAGCGGGAACGTGAAGGTATAGAGGATCTTCTTGTGCACCGGGCCTGCGATGCGCTTCCATTCGGCCGCCATCGTGACCGCGCCGAACAGGAACAGGCTTGCCGTGATGCCGCGCAGGGTCAGCCAGAAAATGCGGCCCAGAACGCGCATCGCGCGGTATGTAATAAACGCCGGCTGCGTCAGGCTCGTCACGCATACGATGATCGACAGCGCGAGCACCGCGATGGTGAACAGGTTGCAGGGCGCGACCGTCATCAGCATGTCGTAGCAGGACATGCCCTCGCGGCCGCCGCGCGTGCAGCCGCGCAGCAGAGAGCCGGTATACTTCGCGTCGACCTGATAGAAGCCCTTGCTCCAGCGCAGACGCTGGTCCCAGGACTGCTTGAACTTCTCCGGCTGCTCGTCGTAGATGACTGCCTTGCCGCAGTAGCCGATACGGCGGCCGCGCGTTGCACAGGCGATGGAGAATTCGATGTCCTCGGTCAGCAGATGGTACGGCCAGCCGGCATCCTCGCGGACAGCCTGCGCCGAGACCAGAAAACCGGTGCCCGAGACCGCGCAGTTCACGCCGAGCTGCGTGCGCGGACGGTTGAGGAAGCGCGACTCGCGCAGGAACCACAGCGCATAGCCTGCGCTGATCCAGTTCGCACAGAAATTCTGCGAGTTGCGGTAGCTCGTCAGTGCGGTGTACTCACCGGTGTCGAACATTTTGTTCATCTCGCGGACGAAGTCCCTGTCTACGATGTTGTCCGCGTCGAACACGAAAAAGCCGTCGTAGGCCGTCTCGCCCTTATCCTCGAAGATATGGTGGAACAGGTACTCGAGCGCGTAGCCCTTGCCGACCTGCACCTTGTTAAAGCGCTCGTAGACATAAGCGCCCGCCTGCCGCGAGATCTGGGCGGTATTATCCGTACAGTTGTCCGCGATGACGTATATATCGAGCAGCTCTGACGGATAGTTCTGCTCCTTTAATGTGCGGATAAGGTTTGCGATGACCGCCGACTCGTTTCGAGCCGCAACGACCGCCGCATAGCGATGCAGCTTCGCGTTCTCTCTGCCGCCCCTGCCCTTGCCGATGAGACCGACGAACAGGTAGACGATCTGATACGCATATGCTGCGGTGAAGAAAACAAACAGCATAAACTGCATACTTTCCAAAAATCGTAACATGGCAGGCCACGTCTCCTTCTCTCTGAATATAAACCCTCTGGTTTTTCCCTCGTATTATCATAGCACTATTGCCGTATTATGCAACATATTTTTGTACGAACTAAACATTTTTCACTCTTCGCACAAAAACTCCGCCAAAATCCTGTTTATTTTTATCAGAGTTTTCATGCGCGTATTTCAATACATTGTTTACCTTTTACCTAACTTTTCTTTGTTTTTCCTGAAATCTTCCTGAATAATCGAGATTTTTGTGCACTGTGCTTTCTGTTTGCATGAACGCGGTCATTTTCTTTCCGAAACGCACGGTTTTCCGTCGCATGCGCCGGGGCGGAAACACGCTTTTCCATTTCTCTCTTCCCCTCGCTTTTTTGTCCGCCCTGTGCTATAATGTAGCCAGAGAAGCATGCTATACAGATAAATATAAAGGAGAACAATATGCTCAAGCGACGTATACTTTCGATTTTACTTGTGCTCGCCATGCTCGTGCCGTTTGCCGGCGCGGCGCAGACCGCACAGGACAATATGCGCGGCGTCTGGGTCGCAAGCGTAGCGAACATCGACTATCCGTCCTCTGCCGGCATGACCGCGCAGGCGCTCGCCGCCGAGGCGGACACCATGCTCGACAACATCGCGGCGATGGGCCTGAACACGGTCTTTCTGCAGGTGCGTCCCTCGGCGGATGCGCTCTACCGGTCCGGTCTTTTCCCCCAGAGCCGCTACGTCAGCGGCAACTGCGGCGCTTCGCCCGACGGGGACTTTGATGTGCTCGCGTACTGGGTCGAGGGCGCGCACGAGCGCGGCCTTCAGCTGCACGCCTGGATCAATCCCTACCGCATCACGCGAAACGGCAAGGAGGAGCTTGACGCCCTGCCCGAGAGCAGCCCGGCGCGCCAGCATCCTGAATGGGTGGTCGAATACGACGGCAACTACTACTTTAACCCCGGTCTCCCGGCGGTGCAGCAGCTCGTCGTGGACGGCGCGGCCGAGATCGTCCGCAATTATGATGTGGACGGCATCCATCTCGACGACTACTTCTATCCCGGCACGGATTTCAATGATGCAGAGACCTTTGCACGCTACGGCGCGGACTTCAACAGCATCGACGACTGGCGCCGCGACAACGTGAACACGCTCATCGCTTCGCTCGACGAGACGCTGCATACGCTCGACCCCGAGCTGTCCTTCGGCGTCAGCCCGGCCGGTATCTGGGCGAACAAGTCCGAGAACTCCCGCGGCAGCGACACCCACGGCCAGTCCTCCTACAGCGAGCTGTACTGCGACTCGCTCGAATGGATCCGCCGCGGCACGGTCGATTACATCTGTCCGCAGCTTTACTGGGCGATCGGCTACAAGGCCGCCGACTTCGAAACGCTCGTGCGCTGGTGGCAGAAGGCGGTCTCGACGAGCGACGTTGCGCTCTATATCGGTCTCGGCGCGTACCGCTCGGCTGAAGCGCAGGAGGGCGATGTCTGGTACGGCACGGCCGAGCTCGAGCGTCAGCTCGCGCTGCTCGACGACAGCATCGACATTCAGGGCGAGGTCTATTTCAGCTATGCCTCGCTCGAGCGCGTGGCCGGCTGCCCGGCCATGCTGACCGCGCACTACAAGGCAAAGGATGCCGGGCATCCCGCGCCCCCGAGCACGAACGAGCCGGACGGCTGCACCCAGCAGCAGGTCACGCTGCTGAACATGCTCTCGACGCTCATCGCAAGTCTTTTCGCCTGATTTTTCGGAGGTGTTTCCCATGGTCGAGCTTCTTTCCCGTGAATATGAGATCAGCTACAGCCACATCGACAACCGTGGCATCGCAAAACCGTCCTTTCTCTGGAGCATGATGCAGGACGCCGCCACCGTGCACGCGGAGGCGCTCGGTCTCGGCCCTGCGGCGCTCGGCGTGGTCTGGGTGCTCTCGCGCATCAAGGCCACGCTCACGCGGCCGCTGCTGCCGTATGAGCGCGTGCGCTGCGAGACCTGGTGTCCCGGCTTCAAGGGGCCGAGCTGGTACCGCTGCTTCGCATTCTATATCGACGACGTACAGGTGGGCGAGGCGCAGTCCATGTGGGTCACGCTCGAGCCGTCGACCCACCGCATTCTGCGTCCGACCGCGCTCCCGGCCGCGCAGGGCTGCCTGTCGTGCACGAGCGGCGAGCTGTTCGCCCCGCTGCCCAGGCTGTCGTGCGACAACGTGCGGCTGCATCATATCCACCCCGTTCAGTATTCCGACCTCGACATCAACAACCATGTCAACAATGTGCGTGTCGTCGAGCTGATCTCAGATGCGCTTGACCTCCAGAAGCAGCCGGGCTTCGTGTCCTCGCTTCAGGTCAATTACACCGCCGAGACCGCCTTCGGCGAGCAGGTGTCGCTGCTCTGCGGCACCGTGGACGGCGCGCGCTATATCCGCGGCGAAGCAGAGGGCAAGCCTCACTTCGAGGCGCTCGCCTCGCTCTCCCCCCTGCCGCAAAAGGAGGAAGCCTAAATGACAGAGATCATCGAACAGGCTGTGCGCGACATCCTCACGGCGTGCACGCCCCGGAAAGTCATTCTCTATGCGGAAAAGCGCACCATGGCGACCGACAAGCTCAAGGCGTTCAGCCTTTGCGTCATCCTTCCCGATGATGCGGACGCCCGCGCGGTGCGCACCCACCTGCATCTGGCGATCACGGTCGATGTGCCGGTCAGCCTGAGCGTTTACACGATCGGTGAATGGGACGATCTGATTTCGGACAAGACCTCGTATGCCGCATGGATCGCCCGGAAAGGCAGGGTAATCTATGACCAGACGGCGTAAGGGCGGCTCAGACAGCCATTTTTACTACAAATGGCTCGACAAGGCGCTGTGCGACCTGCAATGCGCGCGCCTGCTGCTGACCTACGGAGGCGACGCCTACAATATCGCCTTCCACTGTCAGCAGGCCATCGAAAAGGCTCTCAAGGGTTATCTGCTCTACCGCACGGGCAGGCACTTCGACGGCCACAACCTCACCTATCTGTGCCGTCAGGCCATCCGGCTCGACCCGGACGGCTTCTCGGAGTACCTCGATGAGAGCGCGGCGCTCAACGATCTGTACATCGAAACGCGCTATCCCACCGACCTGCCGTTTGAGATCAACGAGGTCGAGATCCGGCGCTATCTCGACATGGCCGAGCGCATGTTCGCGGCGATCCGCCGCCAGCTCTACGCCGCCGGCCGCCCCCACCCCGTCGAGGGCGAGGAAGCATAAACAAAAAGCACCCCCGGAGGCAGCTGTCCATAAAACAGGTTTCACGAAACAAATAATATGGCAGTTGCCGGACAAGGGTTGCTGACAAAAGAGGTATGTGCCGTTAAGACACATACCCCTTTGCTTTTTTTGCCGTTTTAAATGAGGTAGACCGCATTCGATCAAGAGTCTGCCTTCGTATTCCTTCAGCGGGTCAATGCGCACTTTCCCACCGGTGCAAAATCTCCGCCAGCTCCGGCGTCAGCCGCTTGCGGCACTCCTGCCGCAGTTCCTCCGGCACGCCGTAGAACGCCTCAGCGATGCTGCCGGTGATGGCGGCGAGGGTGTCGCTGTCGCCGCCGAGGGACACCGCTGTGCGCAGTGCGTCCTCAAAATCTGTGCTTTCCAGAAATGCCATAATAGCCTGCGGCACGGTTTCCTGGCAGCTCTCTACATGATGGTAGGTGGGGCGAATCTCATCGCAGGTTCGGCTGAGGTCGTAGCCAAACTCGCGCTCCACATACGCCTTGATTTCCTCTTTTCCGTGACCTGTGCGGGCGAGAAAGATGGCCGCGGCAGTGGCCTGTGCGCCCTTGATACCCTCCGGATGGTCGTGGGTCACCTCGGCGGTGAGCCGCGCCAGACGCAGCGTTTCCACCATATTTTTCGCCAGCCATGCGGCAGACGACACCCGCATGGCGCTGCCGTTGCCGTAGCTCCGGTAGGGCTGCGGGGCATCCTCATAGAGCCAGCCGACAAAATGGGTGCCATAGCCCCGGTCGGGGTAGGCGCGGCCCAGCTGCTGCATCTCATGCACCAGTGCCGCTTTGATGGCAGCATCATCCTGCCCTCGGGTGCTGAGCAGCGCCTTCACCACCGCCAGCGTCATCACTGTGTCATCGGTGAAGTCGGAACGGCGGCTGAACAGGGGAAAATCCTTTGCCTTATAGTTGTTGCAGTCGAACTCGTAGGGGCTGCCCACGATGTCGCCCAAAATCGCTCCGTACATATGCTTACCTCCCTCTTTTCTGCACATCCTCGTCGATGCGTCGCTTCCAGTCGGCGCTGAGCGGCCGGGCGGCGCGGACGCTGCACACCGCCTCGCTGATGACCTCGTAATTCAGCGCCGTGCCTGCCTCGTCGCATTTGTAGTCCACTGCACGATCAGCGCCAATGCCAAAGCGTGCTGCTTCCTTCGCTGCGTCGATGTTTGCGCCGAGGAACAGGAATTCCCAGCCGTATCTCTCCTTTTGCCGTTCGATCATGCGGCGCACACGCTCGTAATCGTAGCGGCGGCTGGCGTTTTCGTAACCGTCGGTGGTGATGATGAACATCGTCTTCTCCGGAACGTCCTCCCGGCGGGCGTACTTGTGAATGTTGCCGATGTGATGGATGGCGCCGCCCACGGCATCCAGCAGCGCCGTGCAGCCGCGGGTGAAGTACTCCTCCTCCGTCAGAGGCGGCACCTCGCTCAGCGGCAGGCGGTCATGGATGACCGTGCTGTCGTTGGCGAAAAGCACCGTGGAGACCAGCGCCTCCCCCGCCTCCTTCTTCTGCTTGGCGAGCATGGAGTTGAAGCCGCCGATGGTGTCCGATTCCAAACCAGACATAGAGCCGCTGCGATCCAAAATAAAAACCAATTCCGTCATAAAAAAGCCCTCCTTCGTTTGATTACGCTCACATTGTAGCGCATCCGAAGGAGGGTTTGGTCGCCTGTGGGGCGACATTTATGTTGCATTTTTACAGCCTTCCCAGCCGCTCCAATCGGGACTCGATCGCGCCGGAGGTGCGGCCAAAGTGCGTACAGAGGTCTTTCTTTTTCATACCGCCGTCGAACAAGCGGCATAGCTCGTCGTCCAGTTCCTCCGTCCAAGGTTTTCCGTTGTTTTCGGGCAGCGGTTTTTTCCGTCTGCGGGATAGTTCCTCTACGGCGCAGTGCAGCGCCCGCACGATCTCTCCTTTGTTGCACACGTGGTTATCCGGCAGCACCTCCCCCGTCAAGGGATCAACGCCGTCCGCCAAAATCGTCAACAGTTCTTTTGCTCGATGTACATCCATGGTGTTACGCTCCTTCGTTATAAAAGCATATTTTTCCTCACGCTCCCAGCAGACTCTGGTCAAACGCGAACAGCGCCTCGTTGATTCTGAAAATATCGTAGTCCCGCTGCATGATAAAATACTCGATGATGACATCAAACTTGCTGCTGGGGCTGAGTGCGTAGCCCGCGCGGGCGATGAAGTCGCGGGTCTCCGGCAGGCTCAACTCCAGCGCGATGGCGAAGGCCACCGCCGTGGGCTTGGAGGGCTTGTAGTCTGGGTTGTTGCGGATTTTCGAGAACAGCTTGCGATCCACGTTGGCCTTCTTGTAAACCTCGGCGTCCTTTTTGCCGCTGCGGTCGATGAGCTTCAACAGCGTCTCCGAAAATCCGGCGTCCAGATGCGCAAGCGCCTCGTCCAGCCCGGAGGCCACCATGGGCGCATCCTCGCAGGCGGTCAGCATCCGGCTTTCTACGACGCCCATCCGGCGCATCCGCTCCCGGCGGGAATCGGTGTGGGCATCCACATAGTGATCGTCGATGTAGGCGGCGATGTCCGCGAAGAGCTTATTGCCGATCTGGTACGCCGCGCGATCGAAAATGACGATGTACACCGTCATGTCGTTCTCTGCGAGGAATTCGCTGATGGTGTCCACTGCCACCCGGAGTGCCTGAGCCTTGGGGTAGCCGAAAATGCCGGAGGAGATCAGTGGAAATGCCACCGTCTCACAGCTGTGCTCCTTCGCCAGCGCAAGGCTCGTCCGGTAGCAGGAGGCGAGCTGCTCCCGCTCACCGCACTTACCGCCGTTCCACACAGGGCCGACGGTGTGGATAATGTAGCGGCACGGCAGGCGGTAAGCGCCGGTGATCTTGGCCTCGCCGGTTCGGCAGCCGCCCAGCGTCCGGCACTCTTGGAGCAGCTCCGGCCCCGCCGCACGGTGGATGCAGCCATCCACGCCGCCTCCACCCAGCAGAGACTCCTTCGCCGCGTTGACGATAGCGTCCACGCTCATTTTCGTGATATCGTTTCGAACGATGATAAGGGGCATGATACTCACCTCTGCGCAATCATTATTTAAATTCATTGTAGCAAAACAAAACCGGTTTTACAATGGGTAAATCATTTCAAATAATCTTCTCTAAGAGCTTGGGACTATCCCAAAATACAAAACAGGGCGTTTCGGCGGTCAGCAGGAACGCTCTGTTTTTTCGGTGTGGGTACTCACCGGATTTGCTTGCTGCTCTGCAAGCAAATCCCGGTCAACCCACGCTGTTTTTTCGCAAGTGCAGCTGTGCTTACTCTTCTTCTAAGAATTGCATGGAAGAGATTGACCGTCTGTTCAAACGGCTCTATGAGAACAACATCTCCGGCAAAATCAATGATAGCCGATTTGAAAAGCTGTTTGTCGATTATGAAAATGAGCAGGCAGAACTACCGGAGAGCATCATTGCCGAAATGCTCACTCATGCATCAAAAAGCAGAACAGCGTGACTTCCGCCACGCTGTTCTCTCTAAAGCTATAAACCTGTCTTATGCGCCACTACCCGCACGCAGTCTTTTTCTGCGCCGGGGGTGCTTTTATTTCTGGGAAAACTCAGTCGAGGTTCTTTTTCTTGAGCATATACCACGCGAAGAAGCAGCCGACCACGGTGATCGCGAGCGGCATCCACCAGACCCAGTCGCCCGGTATCCGTCCCTCGCCGATGTTCATGCCGAAGAAGCCGAACACGATATTCGGAATGGTCATGATGATGGTCAGGATGGTGAGGACCTTCATGATGATGTTGAGGTTGTTCGAAACGACCGATGCATAGGCATCCATCGTGCCTGCCATGATGTTCGAGTAGATGCTCGCCATCTCGATCGCCTGACGCACCTCGATCAGCGCGTCCTCCAGAATGTCGCGGTCATCCTCGTACAGCTTGAGCACGCGGCCGCGGAGCACCTTCTCCATCGTGACCTCGTTGCCCTTGAGCGAGGAGGAGAAGTAAACGAGCGATTTGCTCAGGCCGAGCAGCTGAATCAGCTCCTCGTTCTTGAGCGAGTCGTACAGGCGCTTCTCGATGCGCGTGAAGTCGCGCTCGATCATGCGCAGATTTTTCAGGAAGCGGCCTGCGATGCGCAGCAGGATCTGGAACACAAAGCGCGTGCGCAGCGCGGTATGAACGCCCTTGACCGCGCCCTCCGCGATCGAGCGGAGGATGATGCTGTCCTCGAGGCAGACCGTGATGACCGCACTCTTGGCCACGACGATGCCCATAGGAATGGTGCTGAACAGCTGACCGCCGTCCTCGACCGAGCTTTTCTCGACCATCGGGATGTCGACGATCATGAGCAGCTGCTCGTCCTCCATGTCGACACGCGAGCTTTCCTCCGGGTCGAGCGCCGCACGGACGAACTCCTCCTCGACCTCGGCCGCCTTCGCGATCTGCGCCAGCTCGTCCGAGGATGGATGTACCATATTTACCCAGCAACCCTCAGAGAATTCGTTTATCTCCGTGATCCTGCCGTCGATCGTCTTGAAAAATTCAACCATATAATAAAACCGCCTTTCTTCGGCGGTCTTATCGGAAAGCGCCGCCGCGAGTTAGATTGTTCTCCCTACTTCCAGGGTCCGTACTCACAGCGATCACTCTCCTTTCTCTCTCAGGTTTACAGGAATTCAGCCATCTCTCATTTTACAGAGATTTAACCTGTATCATCAGACCAAAACAGCCCCGAGGGGCTGTTTTGAATCCATTCAGTTTTTAGCGGTGGTCTTTGTCGAAGATGCGCATCAGAACATCGAAGGCTGCATCGTCCGAGCCGACGTCGCTCGAGGACTGCGGCTTTGCTGCCGGCTTCTGCTCAGCCTCAGCGGAAGCATTCGAGAACAGGCCGGAGCCGGTCTGTGCCGGAGCCGCCTTGCGCTGAAGGCCGGCGCCGTCCATGTCCATCTTTGCGGAGTTCGGGATGTTGTCGAAGCCGGTCGCGATAACGACGACGCGGATCTCGTCATCCATGGTGTCATCGATGAACGCACCGAAGATGATGTGTGCATCCGGATGAGCCGCCTGCTGAACCATGGTAGCTGCGGTCTCGACCTCGTCCAGACCGATGTCGTCCGAGCCGATGACGGAAACGATCACGCCGTGCGCCATGTCGATCGAGGTCTCGAGCAGCGGGCTGGAGATCGCCATACGTGCAGCCTCAGCTGCCTTGTCTTTCCCAGCAGCGCGGCCGGTGCCGATGTGCGCGTAGCCTGCGTCCTTCATGACCGAGGTAACGTCCGCGAAGTCCAGGTTGATGAAGCCCGGAACGGTGATCAGCTCGGAGATGTTGGCTACTGCCTGACGCAGAACGCCGTCTGCGATCTCGAAGGCGTTCTTGAAGGTGATCTTCTGCTCGGAGACGTACTTCAGACGCTCGTTCGGAATGATAACGAGAGAGTCAACGTTCTTGTTGAGCTCGTCGATGCCGGCCAGAGCCTGCTCGAGGCGCTTCTTGCCCTCGAATGCGAACGGACGGGTAACAACGCCGACGGTCAGGATGCCCATCTCGCGGGCGATCTGTGCAACGACCGGAGCTGCGCCGGTGCCGGTGCCGCCGCCCATGCCGGCGGTGATGAATACCATGTTGGTGCCTGCGAGCGCTGCTGCGATCTGCTCCTTGCTCTCCTCGGCAGCCTTGCGGCCGATCTCCGGGTTCGCGCCTGCGCCCTGACCCTTGGTCAGCTTCTCGCCGATCTGGATCTTGGTACCGGCCTGAGAGAAGTTCAGCGCCTGCATATCCGTGTTTACCGAAATAAATTCAACGCCCTGCACGCCGCTCTCGACCATGCGGTTTACCGCATTGCCGCCGCCGCCGCCGACGCCGATGACTTTGATACTAACTACATTATCCAAGCCCTGTTCAAACTCAAAACCCATTGTTGACATCCTCCGTTTTATAGTTAAAGATCGTACAGATAATTTTTAACGTGCCTTTGACGGACAGCCCCTGCCGCTCCGCGCGGACAGTCTGCCCCTATTGTTATAATTCTACCTCTATTTTCCCGATTTTGCAACAGAAAATAGCGAACCTGTGAAAAAAAACTTGCGGTTTTCCGTCCCTCGCCGCCTTTCGCGGCGGACAAGGGCGGTTTGCACACATTTTTGCGCGCTGGCGGACTTTTTTTGCACAAATACGTTATTCGCTGTAATCCGACTCGTCGGAATAGTCCGAGTCGTCATACGAATCGTCATAGCTGTCGTCATACGAGTCATCGCCGCTGTCATCGTAGCTGCTGTCATCGTAGCTGCTGTCATCGTAGTACGTCGTATCGTCCGACGAGGTATCCGTGCTGTCCGAGGTATCGGCGCTGTCCGAGGTATCGCTGCTGTCCGTGGTCGAGCTGTCCGTCGAGGTCTGCGCATTGTTCTTCTGCGAATCGGTCAGCCCGTTTTCGCCGTCCGGGTTCTGTGCGATGGTGTTCATCGCATCCGCCGCACCCGAAACGCTGCCCGAACGCGCGACCTCCTCGGCCGTCTCGGGCACAAAGTGCATCCTGCCCTCATCGTCCCAGTACAGCCTGCCGATATCCGAAGGAGAAAGCCGCTCGGACATGACCGTCTGCGCGAAGCGGATGCGGTAGGACAGGTCGCTGTCCACCGCGCCGATGCGCAGGTCAAAGCGTCCGCCGCAGCCGATGCGCACATCGGTCAGCTCCTGCAAATTGATGAACTGAAGATCGTCGGCCATCTGCTGCTCACTGAGCGCCTGCATGATCTCGAGATAGGCGCTCACCGCCGCGTCGGTCTGCGGCGCGATCTCCTTGCCGGTCTGCATCTGTGCGCCCTCGAGGCCGGTCACGACCGCAAGGCCGCCGTCCGAGGTGCTCTGCTCGAGGATCTTACCCGTGCTGCTGATGTAGTAGTACGAGCCGTCCTCCGCCTTGACCGCCGCCGCCGCGCGGCACTCGGTCACGGTCAGCACGAGCGCGTCAGGCAGATGCCTGCGGATGCGCACAGAGTCGAGATAGGGCAGCTTTTCGAGCAGATGCTCCTGCACCTTCATCTTGTTCCAGAGATAGAGATTGTCGCCCTTGCTGATGTCGAGCGCGTTCGTGATCTCCTCGGCGGAGTATTTTTCCGCGCCCTCGACCGAGATCGTGTTCACCTTGAAAAAGATGGTCATCATCACGATCGCCGCCGCCGTCAGCAGCAGGAGCAGCACCGCACGGCTCAAGGCGTGCAGTGCGCGTCTGAATTTTCCGGGCCGGCGCCGTCGCTTTCTGCGCGGAGGCGCCGGCGCTTTTCTGTTCTCATTCATGCGTGTTCCGCCTTACTTGCCGTGGTTTTCGATCGCCCGGAGGATCTCACGGTAGATCTTTTCGCTCGCGTCGTGCGCCGCCAGCACGGTCGCGTTCTCGCCCATCGCGTGCAGCCGCAGCGGGTCGGACAGCATATCGCCGATCTCGTCATACAGCTTCTGCGGCGTGGCATCCTTTTCGAGCAGCACGCGGCAGCCGCCTGCCGACTCGAGCGCGCGCGCGTTCTTCTCCTGATGGTTCTCCGCGACGAAGGGGGACGGCACGAGCAGCGCCGGACGGCCGAGCATGCACAGCTCGCCGAGCGTCGCCGCACCTGCGCGGCACACGATAAGGTCGGCCGCCGCCATGCGGTCCGCCATGTCGTAGATGTATTCGGTGTACTGGATATTCGGGTGGTTCTCGAAGTCCGCGCCCTGCTCGCGCGCCATTTTCGGCAGCCATTCGCGCGCCGCCGCGCCGGTGGCGTGGACATGGTGGTAGGAAACGCCGTTTTTGCACTCGAGCGCGAGGGTTCCGGCCATGTGCTCGTTCATGTACTTCGCGCCCATCGAGCCCCAGAACGAGACGACAAGCTGGTCGTTCTCGCCGAGGCCGAACTTCGCGCGCGCCTTTTCCCGGCTTGCCGCGAGGATCTCACCGCGCACCGGCGCGCCGGTCAGGATGATCTTTTCGTCGCCGCCGAGCAGCTTTTTCGCCTGCTCGAAGCAGACGAGCACGCGGTCTGCCTTTTTCGCGAGCATCTGCGTGACCTTGCCGGGCAGAGCGTTGACCTCGAGCAGGACGGTCGGGATGCCGAGCTCCTGCGCGGCCTTGACAACCGCGAAGGACGCATAGCCGCCGCAGCCGATGACGCAGTCCGGACGCGCCGCCTTCAGCAGCTTTTTCGCCTTCGCGACCGCAGAGACCGCGAGCTTTGCGGCCTTGATGTTGTGCAGGATGCCCTTCGGGCTCATCGAGCGCGACAGGCCGATGATCTCGATGGCGTCGAGCGGATAGCCCTCGCGCGGAACGAGCTTGTTCTCGATGCCGCGGGCCGAGCCGGCGAAGCGGATGACCGTCTCCGGCTGGCGCTTTTCAAAATATCGTGCGATAGCGAGGCCGGGCGTGACATGACCGCCCGTTCCGCCTCCGGTAATATAAAGTCTCATCGTAAATTTTCCCCCTCTCGCCTGCGCGGCAGGCGAAATTTATTCTGAATATAAAACTGAATGTGCGGAATGCTTTGAACGGCAGACAGCGCGTTTCTGTCTCCCCTTCACAGCCCTCCGCGCGGCGGAACGGGATCTCTCCCCCCGCCGCAGCGGTCTGTAACTGCTTTTGCTATTCTGTTCGCGCCTCTATGCGCATATACCGCGAGACATTGAGCAGGATGCCCATTTCCGCGAGCTGGAGCATGAGCGCGGTGCCGCCGTAGCTGAAGAACGGCAGGGACGCGCCGGTGACGGGCATGAGGCCCGTGACGACGAACAGGTTCATGATGGTCTGGATGGCGAGCTTCGCGGTGATGCCGGTCGCGAGCAGCATGCCCATGCGGTCGGGCGAGGAGCGCGCGATGCGCAGGCCGCGCCAGATCAGATAGGCGAAGACCGCGATGACGGCGAGCGCACCGATGAGGCCCATCTCCTCGCACCAGGTCGCGAAGATGAAGTCGTTGTGCGGCTCGGGCAGGTACAGCTGCTTCTGCATGCCGTTGCCGAGGCCGCGGCCGAACAGTCCGCCCGAGCCGATGGCGATCTGACCCATGGCGGCCTGAAAGCCGGTGTCGCGCATATCCGAGAACGGGTCGAGCCAGATATTCACGCGGTTGCGTACATGCTCGAACGTCAGATACGAGGCGAACGCGCCGAGAGCGGCGAGGATGCCTGCCGGAATGAGGAACCAGATGCGCAGACCGGCGGCGATCAGCATGATGAGACCGATGCCGCAGGTGATGATGATTGCGGAGTTATGCGGCTCCTTCGCGAGCAGGAAAACATAGACCGCGAGCAGCGCGCCGTACGGGTAGAGCAGCTTTTTCCAGTGCTGCACGTCGCGGTACTTCGTGGACGCCCACGCCGCGAAGCAGATGATGACCGCGTCCTTCGCGAGCTCGGACGGCTGAAAGCCGAACAGCCAGCGCGTCGCGCCCTTGGTCGTCGTGCCGACGCCCGGAATAAGCACCAGGATCAGCAGGAAAACGCTGAGCGCGATCGCCGGGATGGTCAGATATTTATAGTCGTGATAGTCCCACTTGCTCAGCAGGAACATGGCAATAAGGCCGCCTGCCGCCCACCTGAGCTGTCTTGCGATGAAGTAGGTCGCGCTGCCCTGCGTGTACAGCGCGTTCGAGTAGCTCGCGGAGAACAGCGCGATCAGGCCGACGAGCAGCAGCAGCAGCGTTGCGCACATGGTCGGCATATCGATCGTGTGCGGCTTTCGCGCGCGTCGCTGCGGCTTTGCCGGACGCTTCGCGGACGCCGGGCGGTAGGACTGCCGCGGCATCGGCTGGCGCGAGGGACGCGGCGCCGGATAGGCTGCGCCGCCCGGTGCGGGCCGTCCCGCTCTCCGGCGGCTGCCCGAGCCGCGCGGCTGTCTTGTTGACGATGTCATTGTGCCACCTCCGAGGGGGATGCGTTACGGCAGCGCGACAAAATACGCCGCGAGGCACAGCACGATCGTGACCGCAGTAAACGTGAGCACGATGCGCTTTTCGCCCCAGCCGCACATTTCAAAGTGATGATGGATAGGCGCCATCTTGAACAGGCGCTTGCCGTGCGTTGCCTTGAAGTAAGTGACCTGCAGGATGACCGACAAGGTCTCGATGATGTAGATGAGACCGACGAGCAGTAGGATGAGCGGCATATCGCACGCGAAGGCCATGCCTGCGACCGCGCCGCCGAGGAACAGCGAGCCGGTGTCGCCCATGAACACCTTCGCAGGGTTGAAGTTATAGATCAGAAAGCCGAGCAGGCCGCCCGCCAGCGCGCCGGCGAAGATGGTCACGCCGGTGTTGCCGATGCGCGCGCCGACCGCCGCGAAGAATACCGCGACCGGCACCGTGACGCTCGCGGCGAGGCCGTCGATGCCGTCGGTGAGGTTGACTGCATTATCCGCGCCGACGATGACGAAGGCCGCGAAGATGATGTAGACCGGCCACGGCAGATCGATCGAGATGCCGGTGAACGGGATCATGAGCGACGGCAGGCCGTCCGACTCGAGGAACAGCACGAGGATGAACACCGCCGCGACCAGAATCTGAAGCACGAGCTTCTGTCTGGGCGTCAGGCCTGCGTTCTCCTTCTTCTTGATCTTTGCGTAGTCGTCCACCAGACCGACCGCGCCGTAGGCCACCGACAGGCCGAGGATGGCCAGCGCGTGAACCGACAGCGTGCCGGTAATGAGGCCGCCGAGGATGACGGCGAGCGCGATGCCGATGATGAACATGAAACCGCCCATCGTCGGGATGTTCTGTTTGTTCATATGCCACTTCGGTCCGATCTCAAGAATTTTCTGACCGAATTTCATCTTGCGCAGATAGCGGATGACCGACGGGCCGATGGCGGCCGTGATCACAAACGCGATCGCGCAGCAGATAAGTGCCTGCTTCATTTATTCAACTTCCTCCCCTAAAAACAGTGCGAGTGCGCGCTCCATGCGCATGCCGCGGCTGCCCTTGAACAGCAGCGCGTCGCCCGGCTTTGCGTCCGCACGCAGCTTTTCGACCAGCTCATTCTGGTCGGTGAAGGCGTGGACCGCTGTCATCCCCTTTTCCTCCGCGCCGCGCGCGATGGCGTCCGCCGAAGGGCCGTAGGCGTAGAGCACATCCGCGTGCTCCGCGGCAGCTCTGCCTGCACGGCGGTGCCCCTCCTCGGTATAGTCTCCGAGCTCGAGCATCGAGCCGAGCACCGCTATGCGGCGGCCAGTATCGCCCATCGTGCCGAGCACGCCGAGCGTGGCCTCCATCGCGTCCGGGCTTGCGTTGTAGCAGTCGGCGTAGATGCGGAAGCCGTTCTGCTCATAGATGTTCTGGCGCATGCCGCTCGCGGTGTAGGACACGAGACCCGTTCGGATGTTCTCGACCGTCTCGCCCATCAACAGGCCGACGGACGCCGCCGCGAGAGCGTTCAGTACATTGTGCGCGCCCGGGATGGACAGCTTTGCGGTGAAGCTGCCGCCGACCGGCAGCATCTCCGACGGCAGACCGTTGTTTATGACGGTAAAGCTGCCGTCCGGATGCAGGTGCGCGACGAGGTCGCACGCCTGGTTCTCCATGCCGTAGGTATAGACCGTGCAGCCGAGGCTGTCACGCTTGTCCCAGAGCAGCGGCTCGTCGCCGCACAGAACGGCAGCGCCGCCCTGCCGCAGACCCTCGAGGATCTCGAGCTTGGCCCTGCAGATGCCCTCGCGCGAGCCGAGGAACTCGATGTGCGAGGTGCCGATGTTGGTGATGACGGCATAATCCGGCTGCGCACTCGCCGTCATGCGCGACAGCTCGCCGAAGTGGTTCATGCCCATCTCCGCGACCATGACCTCGGTGTCCTTCGTCATGCGCATGAGCGTCAGCGGCAGGCCGATCTCGTTGTTGAGATTGCCCTCGGTCTTTTCCGCGCGGAACTGCTGCGCGAGCACGGCGTAAAGCAGCTCCTTGGTCGTGGTCTTGCCGACCGAACCGGTCACGCCGACGACCGAGCCGCCGCACATCATGCGGTAGCCGCCCGCCAGATCGAGCAGCGCCTGCGAGGTGTTCCCGACGTAGAGCGCCGGGACCGGATACTCCTCGCACGCCCGATGGCTCATGACCGCCGCCGCGCCGTTTTCGAGCGCCTTTCCGATGAAATCATGGCCGTCGAAGCGCTCGCCCGCGAGCGGCAGGAACAGTGCCTCCTGTGGAATGCGACGCGAGTCGGTCGAGACTGCGGTGAGCACAGCGTCTCCCGCCGTCTCGCCCTTCGTCCACTCCGCCGCCTGCGCCAGTGTAAATCGTTCCATGCCGTTTCCCCCAGTGTAAATATCAAAATTCCGCCGCTGCTTGCAGCGATCTGAGGCTGTCATTGACAGCCTCTCGCCCGAAACCACGCTTTCGAGCGAAGATTGAAGAAAAACCGCGCCCTACGGGCACATTTTTTCTTCCCTTGTATAATTTCCGTGATACATGCTCCCGGAAATTATGAATTTGCTTCGCAAATTCTATTAAATGCGTGCTGTCGCACGAAGTGCCCAGTCAAAAGCTGATGGACTTTTGAAGTCCCCTATCAGTTTTTGAAATATTCTGCGACGATTTCACGTTCGTCCATGTGATGCTTCACATGGTTGACCTCCTGATAGGTCTCGTGACCCTTGCCCATGAGGACGATGATGTCGTCCTTCTGTGCATGCTCGAGCGCCCAGTGGATGGCCGCCGGGCGGTCAACGATGACCTGCATCGGGGTCTTGCTGTCCTTCATGCCCTCGAGGATGTCGTCGATGATGGCCTTCGGCTCCTCGGTGCGCGGATTGTCGCTCGTGACGATGCAGAAGTCCGCAAGGTCAGCGGCGATCCTGCCCATCTTCGGGCGCTTGGTCCTGTCGCGGTCGCCGCCGCAGCCGAACAGCGCGACAACGCGGCCCTTTGCGAAGCCGCGGACGGCCTTCAGCACGTTCTCCACGCCGTCCGGCGAGTGGGCGTAGTCGATGAGCACGGTGTAGTCCGTGTCGGTCGGAACGACTTCCACGCGGCCCTTGACGCCGGTCGCGGTCGCCATGGACTTCGCCGCGTCTGCGAGCGGCATGCCGAGCGAGAGCACCATGCCGAGGGCGTTGAGCGCGTTCTCGACCGAGAAGTGACCCGGAATGGGCAGTCTGACGTGCGCGGTCTCGCCGTTATACCGTGCGTCGAACTCCACGCCGTCCGCGTGCAGCTGAAGATTCGTCGCGCACAGACCCGCCTTTTCATTACCACAGGAATAGGTCAGGCACGGGCACTTCGCGTCCGCGAGCATCTTGTCTGCCGCCGCGTCGTCGAGGTTGATGACGCCTCTGTCGCTGACGGTGAACAGGATAGCCTTGGCCTGACGGTAATTCTCCATGGTCTTGTGGAAGTCCAGATGGTCCTGCGTCAGATTGGTGAACGCGCCGACCGCAAAGCGGATGCCGTGCACGCGGTCGAGCACGAGCGAGTGCGAGGAAACCTCCATGATGACATGGGTGCAGCCTGCGTCGCGCATGCGCGCGAACAGCGCGTGCAGCTCGTAGGACTCGGGCGTGGTGCGCTCGGTCTCGATGACCTCGCTGCCGATGAGGTTCTGGTTAGTGCCGATGAGGCCGACCTTGTGGCCAGCGTCCTCGAGCATGTGCTTGACGAGATAGGTCGTGGTGGTCTTGCCGTTCGTACCGGTCACGCCGAGCATGACCATGCTGTCCGCCGGATGGCCGAAGCGGTTCGCCGCGATCTCCGCGAGCGCCTTACGCGAGTTCTCGACGACGACCGCCGGTGCGCCCTCGGGCGCCTCCTCGCACACGACTGCCGCCGCGCCCTGCTCGAGCGCCTTTTCGATATATTTGTGGCCGTCGGTCGCGTAGCCGCGGATGGCGACGAACAGATCGCCCTTGCCGACCGCACGCGAGTCGTAGCGCACTTCACCGATCTCGGCTTCGCCGTCCGCCGTGCTCGAAAGCACGGCGACGCCCTTCAAAAGTTCCTGCAATTTCATAAAACGTCCTCCTATCGGTCGTTGACCGTGGTTGTATCGGAAAATTCTACTGTGATGACCGAGCCTATGCTCACCTTTGTACCTGCCGCAGGCGACTGGCTGCTCGCGGTGGTGTCGCCCGTGATCTGCGAAGTGGCGACGCCGCGCTGCTTGAGATACAGGCCATACTCCTCGAGCGTATCCCGGCAGGTATCCGGGTCCATGCCGCTCACATCAGGCACCTCGATCTGCTCGGTCGGCTTCTCTTCACCCATGTAGAGGATGACTCGGCCGCTCGCCGGGATGCGGATGCCGCTCGACGGCACCTGATCGGTAACGGTCTCGCCCTCGCCGTGGATGATGTACTCAAAGCCGCTGTTCGTCAGCGCCTCGTCCGCTGCGTCGCGCGTCATGCCGATCACATTCGGCACGGTCTGCTCGCGGCGGTCGCTCTCGTCCTCATCATAGGATGCGGTCACGCCGATGTACGGCAGGACGTCCTCCATGATGCGGCCGACGACCGGAGCGGCGATCGCGCCGCCGCCGTGAGGCGCGGATTCGGGCAGGTCGTTGATGGCAACGAGCACCGCGATCTGCGGATCGTCCATCGGCGCAACGCCGATGAAGGAGGCGGTGTAGCGGTCCTCGGTGTCGGTGATCTTGCCGGTCTCGTCGCGCTCCTTCTCGATCTCGGAGGTCGCGGTCTTGCCGCCGATGCGGTAGCCGGTGACGTAGGCGTTCTTGCCGGTGCCGGCTGCGACGACCTGCTCCATCGCCTCGCGCATATAGGCGGAGGTGTCCTCGGAGATGACCTGCCGCAGCACCTCGGGATCGGTCGTGGACTTGATCGTACCGTCGGCATTCAGCACGTTTTTGACAACGTATGGCTTTTTGAGTTTGCCGTCGTCCACGATCGCGCTGACCATGGTGATCATCTGCATCGGGGTGACGGTAAAGCGCTGACCGAAGGACGCGGTCGCGAGCGCGACCTCGTTCCAGTCGCTCGTCTCACTGGTGTTGTGGAACTGGCCGCGGCTCTCGCCCGGCAGGTCGATGCCGGTCTGATCGAGCAGGCCGAAGGCTTTGTAAAACTCATAAAACCGCGCCATGCCGACCTTCTGGACGATCTGCATCATCGCGACGTTGCACGAATTCATCAGCGCCTCGGTCAGCGTCTGCATGCCGTGGCCGCTCGTGTTCGCGCAGTTGATCGGCTCCTTCCAGTCGCCTACCATCAGCGAGCCGCCGCAGTAGAACGAGCTGTCCTCGTTCACCTCGCCCAGCTCATAGGCCGTAGCGACGGTCATGAGCTTGAAGGTGGAGCCCGGCTCGTAGTTGTCGGAAACGACCGGGTTGCGCCAGGTCTTCATGAGGATGTTGACGCGCGCCGAGCCGAGCTTGCTGACGATGTCGTCGTTCTTCTGAAGCTCCTCGGGCAGATTCGCAAGGCCGCCCTCCTCATACCATTTATCCGGGATGACCGCGGCGATCTTCGCGTCAGTCAGGATCTTCTGCACGTCGGTCTTGAGCTCGTTGATATAGACCTCGCTGGTCAGATGGTAGGCGTCGTTCGGGTCGAAGTCCGGCAGATTCGCCATCGCGAGCACCTCGCCGGTCTTGATGTTCATGACGATGCCGGAAACACCGTCGCGCGCCTCCGGATTGTCCGCGAACGCGGTCTCGAGATGCTTCTCGAGGTAGTTCTGAATATCGCTGTCGATGGTCAGGACGAGCGAGTTGCCGTCCTTGGCCGGGATATACTGCTGCGTGTCCGGAACGATGTCCTCGTTCTGGGCGTTCTGCACGCGCACGATGCGGCCGGCCGTGCCGGAAAGCTCGTCGTTGTACTGCGACTCGATGCCGTAGGCGCCGTTGTTGTCGCTGCCGACGTAGCCGAGCACGGCGGACAGGAACGAGCCGTGCTGATAATAGCGCTTGGTGTCCGGCTCGGAGTACACGCCGGTGCAGCCGGCGGCCTCGAGCTTGGCGTTGAGCTCCTTGGTGACGTCCTTGTCGACCTTCTGCGCGATGATCTCGTATTCCGAGTCGGTCTTGTTCAGCTTCTCCATGACGCTGTCATAGCTGACGTCGAGCGTCTCGGAAAGGATGGTCGCGAGCGTCTGACGCTGGACGTCGGCGGTCACGCCGTTCTTCTCCTTGGTCTCGGACACGACCGCCTTGGGCGATACCGTGATGCGCTCGACCTCGGCGGACTCGGCGAGCACCTGCATGTTCGCGTCGTAGATCTTGCCGCGGTTCGGGGTGATGAAGGTATCGCGCGTCTGGAGCGAGGTGGCCTTCTGGATATAGAAGTCGTGGTGGAACACCTGCATATAGAGCAGGCGCACGCCGACCAGACCGAAGCCGATGACCAGAAACAGCGCCGTGAGCACGCGCAGACGCATCGTCATATTAACTCTGGGCTTTTTCTTCTCTCCCATAGAAAAAATATCCTCCGAAATAAACAAAAGCCTATCTCCTCCTGCCGCATTCCGGCAAAGCCGGAACAGGCAGGACAGGCCTGCCGCAGCAGGCCGCGTTAAAATCTCCAAGAAAGTCAGGGCGTGTACCTGACTTTCTTACCTCTGCCCGCGCCGGGGCGGCGCGGCCTCGTCCGCCGTGCGGACGAGAGGGGGGTATCCCCGGCGGTTTCTCCGGAACCGACGGGGTATCCAGGGGGGACCGGTCCCCCCTGGAAAAATAAAGGGAAGTCAGAAGCATCCCCTTCTCACTCCCCTGTATATATCCTATTCCTTCCGTCAGCGGATATATTCCACGATCGAGGAAAACCACTCCGTCAGACCGGAAACCACGTTTTCAAGCGAGTGCTCGCTGTGCGCGACCGTCACAACGTCCGGACGGGTCAGCTCAACATACTCGATCTGCGAATTATCCATCTTGACCATGCCGAGATCGTCCACAGCGTGCTGCTCTACCTCGGTCATGTCCATGCTGTTCATCTTCTTGGTCGTCAGCGAAACGTTCTCCGCCTGCATCTCGCTGAGGTTGTCGCTCTGCTTGCTCACCTCGGCGGTCAGCTGCGTCAGCTGCATCTGGCAGTAGAGAATGTACGCCGATGCGCCTACCGCCGCCAGAATGCTCAGAATGACGCTCCTGCGCAGGCTTTTTCTGCGGCGCTTCCTCGGCGGCTTCGCCAGCTGAAGGCTGCTCTTGCCCTCCGCCTTGACCTCCGGCAGCTTTTCGTTATATCGTTTATAGGCGGCACTGTCTCTCGTTGCTATTGCTGCCATAAAGCATTACCCTTTCTGCTAAGTCCGTGCACGGCACGCCGTGCTTATATTTTTTCGCACACGCGCAGCTTTGCGCTGCGTGCACGCGGGTTCTCCTCGATCTCTTCATCGCTCGGAAGGATGGGCTTGCGCGGCGTCAGACGCACCTTCGGCTTTTTGCCGCAGACGCATACCGGAAAATCCTTCGGGCAGGTGCAGCCCTGGGCTGCCTGATTGAACGCGGCCTTGACGATGCGGTCCTCAAGGCTGTGGAACGTGATGACAGCGAGACGGCCGCCCGGATTCAGGCAGTCGATCGCCTTTTCCATCGCCTCGCGCACCGCGCCCAGCTCATCGTTTACCGCAATACGGATGGCCTGAAAGCTGCGCTTGGCCGGATGCTGTTTTTCGCGCAGCGCCTTGGCCGGCATGGCGCCGCGAATGATGTCCACGAGCTCCAGCGTGGTCTCGATCGGCTTTTTTCCGCGCTCGCGCTCGATGGCGGCTGCGATCAGCGGAGCATAGCGCTCCTCGCCGTATTCGAACAGGATGTGCCGGATGTCCTCCCGGCTCCACGTGTTGACCACATCCCACGCAGAGAGCGCCTGCTGACGGTCCATGCGCATATCGAGCGGCGCGTCCTTCATATAGGAGAAGCCGCGCTCCGCATGGTCGAGCTGCGGCGAGGAAACGCCGAGGTCGAACAGGATGCCGTCCGCGCCCGAAAGGCCCTGCCCCTCGAGCACGCGGTCGATCTCGCGGAAGTCGCTCTTGACAGTGGTCACGCGGTCCCAGACCGACGCGAGACGGGTCTTCGCGTTTTCAAGCGCCTCGTCGTCGCGGTCGATGCAGATCAGTCTGCCGCCCTCACCGAGCTCCTGCGCGATGTGCAGCGAATGGCCTGCGCCGCCGGTCGTGGCATCCACATAAATGCCGTCCGGCTTGATATTCAGTGCGTCCAGACAAGGCTGGAGCAGAATGGAAACATGATGAAATTCCATATTCACAGCCTCCCGGTTAAAAATCGATTCCTTCCATGTCCGCAGAGATGCTTTCCGCGTCGATCGAGCCGTTGTACTCGTTCCACTTTTCGGTGTCCCAGATCTCGGCATGGTCGAGCAGGCCGACAACAGTTACATCTTTTTCCAGACATGCAAATTCGCGCAGATTACCCGGAATAAGGATACGTCCCTGCGCGTCGAGCTGTGCATCGAAGGCGTTGGCGCAGTAATAGCGCTTGATGCGGCGCGCCTTTTCGCCGTTGCCGAGACTGCGGATGCGTGCTTCGAGCGAAGCCCACTCTGCGTCGGGGTAGACAAAAAGACAGCCGTCGAGGCCCTTTGTGACCGTGAAGTGCTCGCCGAGCTCGTCGCGCAGCTTGGCAGGCATGGCAAGGCGCCCTTTTGCGTCGATGGTATGCCTGTATTCGCCCTTCACCCTGTCTCACCTCACACTCGCTTTCCTGCCGCCTCGATGGAATGCGTGACACTTTGCCCCACATCTCACCACTCTTATTAACATTATAACGGCACAGCGCCTTGAATGCAAGATTTAATTTGTTATATTTTGCAGAAGTTTACCGCTCTGTATTCGCGATTTTGAGCAGATTTTGCAGCTCCGAACACTTGTTCGAAGTTTGCCGCGTGCTTTTTCCGTCCTGCACACTTTTCCCACGAAACAGAAAAAGAGGGACCGCCGCGAAACAGTCCCCCGTGATCTTCATGTTTACTTTGCGATGCTCTTGAAGCGCTGACGGGCCTTGCGGACCTCGTCGAGCGAGAGGGCGACAGCCTCCTCGGTGCGCTTGAGGGTGTCCTCGCAGTACTCATTGGCAACTCTGCGCAGCTCGCGCGCCTGGATTTCGGCGTTGCCCTGCACTTCCTTGGCCTTTTTGCGGGCGGCGACAACGATCTCGGTCTCGGAGACCATCTGGCGCGCGTCCTCCTCGGCCTTGCGGCGGATGGCCTCAGCCTCGCGCTTGCCGGAGGCGAGCAGGTCGTTGCGCTTGGCTACGATGTCCTGCGCAGCCTGCAGGTCGTTCGGCAGAGTGGAGCGCAGCTCGTCAAGCAGGTCGAGCATCTGGTCGCGCTCGAGGATGCACTTCTCGCCAGCCAGCGGAATGCCCTTCGCATCCTGCACCATGTCGTACATACGGTTAATCAGTTCGTCTAAAGTTGCCATATTTAGTCTTCCTTTCGTGTGCGGCGCACGATATCCTGCACGATCTCATCCGGTACGAAACCGGCCACGCTGCCGCCATGTACTGCTATGTCCTTAACCACCGAGGATGACAGGTACATATACTCCGAACTGGTCATAAGGAATACCGTATCAAGATCGGCGTTTAATTTCCGGTTTGCCAGAGCCATTTGGAACTCGTACTCGAAGTCCGATACTGCGCGCAGACCCTTTACGAGCACGCAGGCGTTTTTTCTGCGGGCGTAGTCCGCCAGCAGGCCGCCGAAGCTCTCGATCTCCACGTTCGGGAGGCCGGCCGTCGTGCGCCGGAGCATTTCCATGCGCTCCTCGACGGAGAACATCGGCTTTTTGTTCTGGTTGTGCATCACCGCGACGATCAGCCGGTCAAACAGACCGGAAGCGCGGCGGATGATGTCCAGATGTCCCAGCGTCACGGGGTCGAAGGAGCCGGGATAGATCGCAATTCTCATATTTCTTTTACTCATCCGTTCCGCCGTCCTGCCGACGCAGAACGGTAATCATGGTCGCGCCGTAGCGGCGTTCCCTGACGACCTCGAAGCCGTGGGCGAACCTGTCCTCTACTGCACTTTCACAAATTATTATACCATTTGCAGAGAGAATGTCAAACCTTTCTATGCCGGAAAGCGCATTTTCCAGAATAGTTCCGCCGTAGGGTGGGTCGAGGAAGATAAGGGAATACTTTTTCGCGGCGGCTTTCGCCAGAAAATCGCGTGCCTCGACGCGGTGGAGCGAGGCGCGGTCCTGCACCCGGGCGGTCTGAACGTTCTTCGAGACGACGCTGTACGCCGTGCCGTTGTGCTCGATGAAGTCGCAGTGCGCGGCGCCGCGCGAGAGGGCTTCGATGCCGAGCTGGCCGGTTCCGGCGAACAGGTCGAGGACGTCGGCGTCGCGGACATGGTCCTGAATGAGATTAAAGACGTTTTCTTTGACCCGGTCGGTGGTGGGACGGGTGTTCATGCCGGGGACGGGCTGGAGCCTGCAGCCCCGGGCGGAACCGGAAACAACGCGCATAATATTTTCCTTTCTTAAAAAGAAGTAAACAACTATCCTAAATGTAAATCTCTCGCCGTTCCGGCGGCTTGCCGCCGCAGGCGAAGAATGGCTGCCGATGGGCCAGCCGGGCATTGCCGCCGCCCGGCGGCAGGGGCAAGAGGGGGCCAAGACACCCTCCGGGTTTCTTATCCCCCTCTTGACACCCCCCACATTTTCCCTCGGACGCGACGCCCTTCGGTTGCGCGTCTAAAAGCGAGGTGCCCACAGATGTGTTTGGTGTTCCAAGGCTTCATTCTTGATGGAAGCGGAGCCGGTGCAGGTAAATTCAGGGCGGACAAGCGTCCCATAAGCGAAACGACGCACGGAACCGAGCCCCCGTCCCCCCCGTTTAGCCGCGAATGCTTTGCTGAGCGGCCAGCGGAAGGTCAAAGGGGTGTCAAGAGGGGACATAGGAAACCGCAGGTGTCCTACGTCCCCTTTTGCCCCTCGCCGTGGGCACGGCGTTCCCTGTCGGCGGGCGCCGACAATCCCCCGCCGCCGGGCGGCGGCCAATGTGCACGCTCACCCTGAGCGTAAATCTCGCCTCCAGCGGTACGCCGCTGTATCGGCGAAAGCTCCGCCGTCAGCAGACGGTAAACCCGTGAAGTCTCTCAGCCTTCCTTATGGAAGAAATCGTAGATTTCTTTGGCCGTGTTCCGCGGGACGATTCTGGCAAGCTCGTTCTCCTCCGCATGGCGGATATTCTCCACGCTGCCGAAGTGCTTCAGCAGCTCTGTGCGGCGCTTGTCGCCCACTCCGGGTATCCGGTCGAGCGTCGAGCCGCGCACACGCTTTCCGCCGAGCTTTCGGTTGTACTCGATGGCGAAGCGGTGCACCTCCTCCTGCATCCGGCCGACAAGCGCGAACAGCGCAGGCGTTGCCGAAATGCCGAACTCGCGCCCGTCCGGGGCGATGAGCGCACGGGTGCGGTGATGGTCGTCCTTGACCATGCCGAAGCACGGCACCGACAGCCCGAACGAGTCGAGCACCTCCTTGCAGATGCGCACATGACCCAGACCGCCGTCGATCATGAAGGCGTTCGGCAGCGGCGCGAATTTCTCGTCCCCGTCCGCATAGCGCTGCACGCGGCGCGTCAGCATCTCGCGCATGGACGCATAGTCGTCCTGTCCGTTCGCGGCGCAGGCGATCCTGAACTTGCGGTAGTCGGACTTCTTCGGCTGTCCCTCGACGAAAACGATCATCGAGCCGACCGTGTCCTGTCCGGCGAAGTTGGAAATATCGTAGGCCTCGAGCCGCAGCGGCAGCGCCGCCATGCCGGTCACGCTCTGGAGCAGCTCGAGCGACTTATGACGGCGTTCGGACTGCTTTTCGCGCCGCTCGATCTCCTCATAGGCGTTCTTCTCCGCGAGCCGGGTCAGCACGCGCCGCTCGCCTCTCTGCGGTACGGCCAGCTCTGCCTTTCGTCCGGCGAGCGAGGACAGGTACTCCCCTGCCGCTGCCGCGTCCTCGATCTCATGCGAGAGCAGGACGGTCTTCGGCGCGGCGCCGCGCTGGGCGTAATACTGCTTGACGAAGGCGGACAGCACCTCGGCCGGGTCGCCCCCGGTCAGGTGGAACAGCGTGTACTCCTTGCTTTGCAGCGAGCCGCCGCCGTAATGCAGCACACACACGCACGCACGGGTCTGTCCCTGCACGAACGCGATCGCGTCCAGCTCGGCGAACGCCCCGGCGACCACATGCTGCCGCGTGCCGAGCTTCTGGATGGCGCGCAGACGGTCGCGAAGATCGGCCGCTCGCTCGAACTGCAATTCCTCCGCCGCCTCGTTCATCTTCTCGGTCAGCTCGCGCTCGAGCTGCTTCGCGCCGCCCTCGAAGATGGACGCCGCCTGTAAAATGAGTGCGCGGTACTCCTCGGCGCTGACCCTGCCCGTGCAGGGCGCGCAGCACCGGCCGAGATGCTGGTTCAGGCATGGCCTGTCCTTTCCGATGTCACGCGGAAAGACGCGCGAGCAGGTCGCGAGATGCAGCGCCTCGCTGATCGTGTCGATGGCGCTGAAGGCAGCCTTTCTGCCCATGTACGGGCCGAAATACCGCGCGCCGTCCTCCGCAGGCCGCGAAACGACCGTAAAGCGCGGATAGTCCTGCGTCGTGTCCAGCCGGATATAAGGATAGCCCTTGTCGTCCTTCAGCAGGATGTTGTACTTGGGCTGATATTTTTTTATCATCGAATTTTCGAGCACGAGCGCCTCGAACTCGCTCTCGGTGACGATGATGTCGAAGGTGTCGATATGGCTGACGAGCTGGCGCGTTTTGGCATTCAGGCGCTCGGGCGGCTGAAAATAGTTCGCCACACGGTTGCGCAGCAGCTTGGCCTTGCCGACGTAGATGACCCGGCCGGTCTTGTCCTTGTGCATATATACGCCCGGCTGCATGGGGAGCCGGCGCACGCGCTCTTTCAGCTGTTCTCTTGTCATGGCAGGCCGTTCCTCCCTCGCGGTTTTCGTCCTGTTTCGATAAAAAAGCACCGACCTAAAACAAAAGATCGGTGCTCATTCAGGATGCGATAACTTAGTCAGTAAAATTGGACGTGATCAGCTCGACCAGTGCAGCAACAGCCTCTTCTTCATCCGGGCCGTCTGCGATCAGGTTGATGGTCGTGCCCTTGGTGATGCCAAGGGAGAGAATGCCGAGCAGGCTCTTCGCGTTGACACGACGCTCTTCCTTCTCTACGAGGATCGTCGACTTGAACTCGTTAGCTTTCTGAATAAAAAAAGTTGCCGGACGGGCATATAAGCCTACCTGATTGGTAACCTGTACCTCTTTTGAATACATAATCTGCATCGCTCCTATTTCTTCAAATCCGTTATATATAGTCTATCTCTTTTTCCGGAGTTCGTCAAGGAGAATTTCTCTCCGGCATGTTTGTTTTTTGAATGAATTTTTTCCTGCAAAACCCGGTTTTATCGGTCATATTGCTGTGATTGCTTAAAATAGTTTACCAAAACGCAGTAAAGGCCGCGGTTTTGTTCAGCATTTTTCATAGAAAACCAAGGAGATTTTCCCATGAATTAAAGCATCTTTACTTTATTGCAGGCTCTACCCAGCCGAGTGCTTTCCCCCTCGCCGATACAGCGGCGCACCGCTGTATCGGCGGAAGGTCTCCCCTCTGCTGAGGGTAAAGAACAAAAACCGCCTGTCCCCGACGGGGAATTATTTCAATTCTACGATAGTAACGCCCTGCTCGCCCTCGCCATAGACGCCGCTGCGAACCGACTTGACGCGCTTGTTCTTCCGCAGGTGCTGCTGCACCGCATTTCTCAGCACGCCCGTGCCCTTGCCGTGAATGACAGTGACGGCCGGAAGTCCGGCCATGATCGCGCGCGACAGGAAGTTGTCCACCTCGAACAGTGCTTCCTCCGCGCTCATGCCGCGCACATCCACCTCGCTCTCGGCACTCCGCAGATTGAGCTCCCGGCGCGGTGCGTCGCGGCGCGGCTGCATCTTCGGCTTGGGCGCCGCCTTTTTCTCCTCGACGAGACGTACCTCGTTGACCTTGACCGTCATCTTCATCGGCCCTGCCTGCACCTGCACGCTGCCGTCCCTGTCGGGCGCGGCGAGCACAGTCGCGATGACGCCGCCGACGTTCAACAGGCGAACACGGTCGCCCTTGGCCAGCGGACGGACTTCCTCCGCGTCCACGACGCGCTTCTGGATGCCCCGGCGCTGCTCGTTCTCGGTCTGGGTGATGACGCCGCGCAGAGCCGCCTTTGCGGCGGCAAGATTCTGTTCGCTCGCCTTCTTCTGCGACTGCTTCTTGAGCGTTTCCAGCTCGTCGAACACAGTCTCCGCCGTCATGCGCGCATTCTTGAGGATGTTGTCCGCCTGGCTGCGCGCACCCTCCATCATCTTATCCGCCCGTTCCTCGGCGGCATCGCGCTCCGCACGCATCTTGTCGCGCTCGGACTGGGCGGCGCTCCTCATGCGCTGCGCCTCCTCCTTCATCTTCTCGATGCGGCGGCGCTCGCGCTCAAGCTCAGCCAGAACGTCCTCAAAGCGTGCATCCTCGGTCGAAACCTGCTCCTTCGCGCGGTCGATGATGGTCGGCTGAAGGCCGAGGCGCGCCGCGATGGCGAAGGCGTTGGACTTGCCGGGGATGCCGGTGAGCAGGCGGTAGGTCGGCTGGAGCGACTGTACGTCGAACTCGCACGAGGCGTTCTCCACCCCGTCGGTCGTGAGAGCGAAGGTCTTGAGCTCGGCGTAGTGCGTGGTCGCGGCGACGCACGCGCCCATCTGACGGGCATAGCCGATGACCGCGACGGCGAGCGCCGCGCCCTCGACCGGGTCGGTACCGGCGCCCAGCTCGTCGAACAGCACAAGGTCGCCCTGACCGCAGCAGTCCATGATGGAGACGATGGTCTTCATGTGGGCGGAGAAGGTGGACAGGCTCTGCTCGATGCTCTGCTCGTCGCCGATGTCGGCGTAAACATGCTCGAACAGTCCAATCTCGGACTCCTCGCTCGCCGGGATGTGCAGACCGCTCGCCGCCATGAGCGAGAGCAGGCCGAGCGTCTTGAGGGATACCGTCTTGCCGCCGGTGTTCGGGCCGGTGATGACGAGGGTGTCGTAGTCGTCGCCGATGGCGATGTCGATAGCGACCGCCTTGTCCTTGTCGAGCAGCGGATGACGGGCGCGCAGCAGACGCACGCGGCTGCCGCTCTCGAGGAGCGAGGGCGCTGCTGCATTCATCTCAAAGGAGAGCTTGGCTCGCGCGAAGATAAAATCGAGTGTCGTGAGCGCGTCGTAGTCCTGCTCGATGGCGCCCTTGTACATGGATACCTCAGCAGAAAGCGAGGCGAGGATACGCTCGATCTCGGCCTCCTCGCGGCCCTCGAGCACCTTGATCTGGTTGTTGATCTCAACGACCTGCTGCGGCTCGACGAACACGGTAGCGCCGGTGGACGAGGTGTCGTGCACCAGACCCGGCACGTCGCCGCGGTGCTCAGCCTTGACCGGCACGACGAAGCGGCCGTTTCGCTGGGTGATGATGGTCTCCTGGAGGTACTTGGAGCGCTCGCCCGAGATCATGCGGTTGAGCGTCTCGCGGACCCTGCCGGAGATGCGGCGCAGCTCGCGGCGGATGGAGAGCAGCTCGGGGGACGCGCCGTCCGCGATCTCCTCCTCGGAGACAATGGCGGTGGTGATGGCCTCCTCGAGGCTGCGGTTGCCCGAGAGCAGGCCGAAGATTGGCGAGAGCGCGCTCTTTTCCTCGCTCTCCGCCTCGTAGGCGAGCGCGCGGCGCGCGGTCTGCAAAAGGCTCGCCACGCTCAGCAGCTCGCGCGGATTGAGCGTGCCGCCGCGGTCGGCGCGGATGAGGATCGCGCCTACCTCACGGATGCCGCCGAAGGACGGGCTGCCCTGCCGCACCATGCGGTCCTTCGCGTCCGTGGTCTGGCGCATCCACAGCTCCGCCTGCTCGCGGTCGTCCAGCGGCCGCAGCGCGCGGCATTTTTCCTTGGCCGCCTCCGAGGCCGCCTGCGCGGCCAGCCGCTCGAGTATTTCGTAATATTCCAGTGTTTTAAGGGACTTTTCGCCTAATCTGTTCATTTCAAATCCTCTCAATTATGATTTGGAAATTATTTCAACCTATTGCGCAGGGTTTCGTTGATGGATTACCAATATACATTTACATACCCACGCAACCCTACGACATTTCTATACGTTTACCCCATCCAAACCAGTACCGCCATGACCGCCAGCGACACGATGACAAGCACCATATTCCCGCGCCAGATGCGCAGCAGCGCCGCACCGGTCTCGCCGCTTTCCTCGGCGGTGTACTGCCACTGCTCTCTCCGACCGGGGTTCCAGAACCAGATAAAGCCGAACTCGGCGGCAATGCGCTGATAGTCCTCATTCGGCAGATTGGCCTTGCAGTCGTTCAGGAAGCACCGTCCCAGCCACAGCATATATCCGATGGCGCACAGTACACCAAGCGGCAGCACGAGCATCTTTGCGCTCGGTATGAGCCAGTACAAGGCGATTGCACAAACGTCTGTAAGAATCAGATTTCTCGTTACCTTCCACATGGAGGCTGCTTTGCGATCCATACTGCTGCTCCTTTCTGTCACCCGTTTATTGGGATAGATGAGTATTAGTGTAGAAATGCGTAGAATGTCGTAGAAGAATACACTATTATTCTAAATATTGTATATTTCTCTACGTATTTCTACGACTCTCTACGCGTTTATATACCATCACTTCATCGGCATCTGCAATGACCGATAAAACCGCAGGCTTTCGAATTCTCGTCCAAGGTGGTACTTTACATACTCCTCGGCCATGCCGCAGAACTGCTCTCTGGCGGGTCCGCTGAGTGCGAACGCATACACCTTGTTCGGCTCGGCTGTCAGCGCATGAAGCATCGCCCGCAGGGTACTGTCCACAAGCTGTGCATAACCGCCGACTCTCCCCGCGCACTTTGCGTCCGCGGCTGTGCCCGCCCGAACGGAAAAGCACACCGGCGGGTTCTCTATCACCTCGCCGCACACGCCGCACGAGGTTAAATCCGGCGCGTAGCCGCTCTCCGCCATCACGCGCAGCTCGAAGGCCGCCTTGACGAGTGCCGGGTCGCGCTTTTTCCGCTCGAGGGCGAGCAGCGCCGTCAGCAGAAGCCTGCACAGTGCCGGGCTCTCAAGCCCCGGGTCGCTCAGCGCCGAAGTCAGTTCGCACAGGTAGCAGGCAAGCGCGTAGCGCTCGATGTCCTCGGCAAGGACAAAGAACGAGTGCACGAGGTCGGCCTCGCGCAGGGCGTACTTCTCTCCTCTCTCCGCGAGGATAAACTCAGAAAAGCACAGCTGCCGCGCCGCCGGGTTTGTCTTTTTGCCGCGCCGCGCGTTCTTACAGAGGATTTCCACCTTGCGGCCGTCCTCCGCGAGCACGGTCAGATACCTGTCCCAGTCTCCGAAGTCTACCTCGCGCAGCACGAGCGCGCGCAGCTTCACCTCGGCCACGGGTTACTGCTCCTCGTAGCCGAAGTTGCGCATCTGGTACTGGTTGTTGCGCCAGCCCTCCTTGACCTTGACCCACAGCTCGAGATAGACCTTCGCGTCGAGCATGCGCTCGATGTCGCCGCGCGCCTGCTTGCCGATCTCGCGCAGCATCGCGCCCTGCTTGCCGATGATGATGCCCTTGTGGCTCGCCTTTTCGCAGTAAATGACCGCGTTGATCTCGACGAGACCGTCCTCGCGCTCGTGCCAGCGCTCAATGCCGACGGCGACGCCGTGCGGTACCTCGCGGTCGAGCAGACGGAGCATCTTCTCGCGAATGATCTCCGCGACGAGCTGTCGCTCCGGCTGGTCGGAGACCATATCCTCCGGGAACAGCTGCGGGCCCTCGATGGCGTACTTCGAAAGCTCGCCCAGCAGGTCGTCCAGACCCTCGCCCGTGCGCGCAGAGATGGGCACGACCGCCTCGAACTCGTGCGCTGCGGCGTAGGTCGCGATGACGTTCAGCAGCTCCTCCTTCTTGACCGTGTCGATCTTGTTGATGACGAGGACAGCGGGCATATGATGCGCCTTGATCTGCGCGATCAGGCTCTCCTCGGCCGGACCGATGTTCGCGATCGGCTCGACCACCAGCATCGCCGCGTCCACCTCGGAGACCGTGTCGGTCACGACCTTGCACATATAGTCGCCCAGCTGTGTGCGCGGCTTGTGCAAACCCGGCGTGTCCAGAAAGACGTACTGCGTGCCGTTTTTGTTCAAAAGACCCGTGATGCGCGTGCGCGTGGTCTGCGGCTTGCTCGAAACGATGGCCACCTTCTGGCCGACGAGCTTGTTGGTGAGCGTGCTCTTGCCCACGTTCGGGCGGCCGACGACAGAGACGACCGCAGTCTTGGTTATTTTCATGAAAATATCTCCTAAAGAATTAAACTTTTATCTTCTGCACAGATGTGCGTCCTTTTCTCTTTTACTCTCAGCAGAGAGTTTATCTCCGCCGATACAGCGGTGCGCCGCCGTCTGGCGGCGGAGACAAGAGGGGGCCATGACACCCTCCGGGTTTCTTATCCCCCTCTTGACACCCCCACATCTTCCCTCGGACGCGACTCCCTCCGGTCGCGCGTCTAAAAGCGAGGGGCCCACAGGGGCGTCTGGTGCTCCAAGGGTTCATTCTTGATCGAAGCGGAGCTTTTCGCAGCGCAAAGCAAACGCTCTGCACCGGATGGCCGCGCACTGTTATGCGCGGCGGTTTACGCAAAGTAAATTCAGGGCCTTACAGCGTCCCATAAGCGAAACGATGCACGGAACCGAGCTCTCGTAACCCCCGTTTAGCCGCGCAACCGAAGGGCGTCGCGGCTCGAAGGAGGGTTTGGGGGAGTCAAGAGGGGGAAAGGGAACCATACGGTGCCCTTTTCCCCTTTTGCCCCCCCCGCCGTGGGCACGGCGGCAATGTCCGGCCTGCCCATCGGCAGCCACTCCTCGCCTGCGGCGGCAAGCCGCCGGAACGGCGGAAGGTCTCCCCTCTGCTGAGGGGAAGGAAGAAAGGACGCCTGTCCCCGTTTGGGGCAATTACTGCTTCCTTCCGAAGAAGAAAACGAACCACACGGCCGCCGGAACGGTGACAAGAAAGACCATCGCGAGCCAGAGCCGCGCGGCTAAAAACCGCAGAGCGGCCGCCAGCACGCCGTGCATGAGGAAGATGCACACGCCCACCGCCACGCAGGCGGCCGCGCACACAAACACGGCTGCCGCCGCGATGTCCTTCGCGTCGCGCACCATCCGGTCGTAGCCGCGCGCGGTCTTGTCGCACAGCCGCTCGACCGCCGTGTTCATCAGCTCCGCGCCCATCGTCAGGCCGAAGCACAGGCACAGCACCGCCGCCTCCGTGCTCGTTACATGTCCCATGACGGCCGCCGCCGTCACATAGAACGCCGCGGTCATGTGCACGCGGAAGTTGCGCTCGCCCGTGATGCACAGCCGGAGCCCCCGCCCGGCGTAGAGGAAGCTCTCGCGGAATTTACGGATACGGCTTTTAGCCATCGTCGCGCGTCAGGCCGATCGCCTCGAGGTATTCCTTCTCGCGGCGGCGCATGCGTGCCGTGTCATCCTCGCCCCGCTCGTGGTCATAGCCGAGCAGATGCAGCACGGAATGCGTGGTCAGAAAGCCGCACTCGCGCGCGGCGGAGTGTCCGTATTCCTCGGCCTGCTCGCAGGCGCGCGTGTAGCACAGCACCATGTCGCCGAGCATGACGCGGCCGCTCTCCGGATCGGGCTCGAGATCCTCGCGCGGCGCGCCGTTGTAATAGTCGAACATCGGAAAGCTCAGAACGTCGGTCACCACGTCCTTGTCGCGGAACTCAGCGTTCAGGCGGCGGATCTCCTCTGCGTCTACCACGCGCGCGTCGATCTCCGCGTCGAACGGGATGTTCTCGCGCTCGAGCACGTTCTTCGCGCATTTTTCGATCAGCTCGCGCACGCTGTCCGCGTCCTTGACCTCGGTCTCGAACGTGACGCTGATGAAGTGCTCCGGCTGGAGCTGCATAAACGGTTCCTTGATGATCTTCATGTTTATTTTTCCTCCCTGCGGCGGACGAAGCGGTGCGGCTTTGCCTCCGGTCTGTCTTTCGGTTTCTTGCTTTCATATTCCGCATACGCCTTGACGATGCGCTGCACCAGCTCATGACGTACTACGTCCTTTTCGGTGAGATAGCACTGGGCGATGCCCTCGACGTGGTCGAGCACGCGCAGCGCCTCGCGCAGACCGCTCTGCTTGCCGCCCGGCAGATCGATCTGGGTGATGTCGCCCGTGATGACCGCCTTGGAGCCGAATCCGAGACGGGTCAGGAACATCTTCATCTGCTCGGGGGTCGTGTTCTGCGCCTCGTCGAGGATGATGAAGCTGTCGTCGAGAGTTCGGCCGCGCATGTACGCGAGCGGCGCAACCTCGATCGAGCCGCGCTCCTGGTACTTGGTGAAGTTGTCCGCGCCGAGCATATCGAACAGGCCGTCATACAGCGGACGCAGATAGGGGTCTACCTTGCTCTGAAGGTCGCCGGGCAGGAAGCCGAGCTTTTCGCCCGCCTCGACCGCCGGGCGCGTGAGGATGATGCGCGAGACCTGCTTGTCGCGGAACGCCGCGACCGCCGCCGCTACGGCAAGGTAGGTCTTGCCCGTACCGGCCGGGCCGACGCCCATGACGATGGTGTTCTTGCGGATGGCCTCCATGTAGCGCTTCTGTCCGAGGGTCTTGGCCTTGACCGGCTTGCCCTTGGCCGTGATGCACAGCACATCGCGGCTCATCGTGTGAACCTCGCTCTCGCGGTTTTCGCGCGCAAGACCGATGACGTACTGCACAGTCTGCGTGCCGATGGCCTCGCCGCGGCCTGCCATGGCGAGCAGTGCGCCGATGGTGCGCGTCGCCACGCCCACGTTTTCCGGCTCGCCGGAGATCTTGAGCTCCTGTCCGCGGCTGATGACGGAGATCTCGAGCTCATGCTCGAGCAGCTTGATGTTTTCGTCGAACGCGCCGAACACTGCCATCAGCAGCTCGGTCTGTTCAACAGGGATTAACGTATCTATGAGAAACACCTTCCTTAAAAGGGATATAATTACAGTTTTGTTGCCGCAGGCAATGCGGCCTTTTTTCTTTACCCTCAGCAGAGGGTTTATCTCCGCCGATACAGCGGTGCGCCGCTGGAGGCGAGACTGGCCCTCCCGGGCGGGGGGATGTTCGCCATGACATGGCGTGGCATTGCCGCCGTCTGGCGGCGGAGAGTGCCGGGGTCTCCCGGCGGAGACAAGAGGGGACAGGGCACCGATGGTTCCCTTTCCCCTCTTGACACCCCAGACCCTCCTTTGGACGCGACTCCCTCCGGTCGCGCGTCTAAATGCGAGGGGCCCACAGGGGCGTCTGGTGCTCCAAGGGTATGCTCTTGATTGAAGCGGAGCTTTTCGCAGCGACGGGGTGAGCGTTCTGCACAGGATGGCCGCGCACTGTTATGCGCGGCGGTTTACGCAAAGTAAATTCAGGGCAATAAAGCGTCCCACAAGCTGAAAGACGCACGGAACCGAGCCCCCGTAACCCCCGTTTAGCCGCGAATGCTTTGCTGAGCGGCCAGCGGAAGGTCAAAGGGGTGTCAAGAGGGGACATAGGAAACCGCAGGTGTCCTACGTCCCCTTTTGCCCCCGCCGTGGGCACGGCATCCCCCTGCCGCCGAAGGCGGCCACTGTGCACGCTCACTTCGAGCGTAAAGTCGCCTCCACCGGCGAGCCGCTGTATCGGCGGAAGGTCAGCCGTCTGCTGACGGTAAAGCAGTCAAGGGCCGCTGCCCTCGGAAGCGTCCCCCTCGGCAGGGCTGCCGATCTGTTCCACCGCGTGAACGGTCAGGTCGAGCACGGCCGCGCCGTCCTTCTCCTCGAGCGCACTGCGCAGCGAAAGCACGCGCCCTCCGTCCGTTTCGCGAATGACCGCCCCCAGCGCCCGGCGCACCATCTCCGTGCGCTCCTGCGCCGCCGTCACGGTCTCCGGCTCTGCGTCATAGTACCGATAGGTCTGCACGAAAACCGTCACCGGCAGACAAACGCTCTCGCTCAGCCGCCACGTTTTCGCTTCTATCATTTTATCACAGGTCCCCCCTGCAATACCAGTACCAAAATACAATTTTTTCGTCATTTTTCCAATGTTAATCGACATAAGTCGACACGTTTTCCTGTAATAGGATTTTTTTGCCTTTCTCAGCGGCCGCACCGACCGCGCCCGGCGCACGGTATATGCCTCGACCGTCCCCTCCGCCCGAACCGTGTGCGGGAGACCGTTCTCCCTCGTCGGCGGCACGAGACTGTCGATCAGCACATCCCCCGTCTCCACCGCGTCCCCGGCACGCACGAGCGCCTCGCCGCGCAGCGCGCGCACCTGCTGCACCACGCCCCCGTGCGACGCGACGATGCGCATCGGGCGCGCTTCATCCGCGACCTCGGGCGCGGCCGCCCCGGCGTGCGCCGTCACCGTCAGGCTGTTCCCGCGCAGATTCAGCGCGAAAAACGTAATGTCCGGGTCCCACACCATCATCTGCCGCCGGATGGACGGCGTGTCGATGCTGCGCAGCGGCGTGCCGATGTCGACGCCGAGCGAAGCGAGCCTGCCCATGACCGCGCTTTCACTCAGCGACGGCGAGATGTCCGTGCGGATCTCCCACACCCGCGTGCCGACAAGGTACGCCATGACGCAGAACGCCGCCAGCCCCGCCAGCAGCGCCGTCCGCGGCAGCAGATGCGCGAGCACGAAGGGCACGCCGCGCCGCTCGAGAATGTGCACCCGGCAGCCGGTACGGCCCATACACGAGCGCAGTTTTCGGAAATCCCCGAGCGACAGCGTCGCGTCCATCCTGTCCCATGAGACACGCTCCATGCGCCGCAGCCGCACGCCGCCCTGCGTGCAGGCATTGAGGAACCGCGGCAAGCTCGCGCCCGTCACGCGCACGCGCACCTCCCCCGCCGTCCGCCGCAGCAGCCGCTCGATCATTCCGCTCCCTCCCCTCCCGGCAGGAACGCGACCGAGCGGATGTCTCCCTCGACCGCCAGCTCTCCAAGCGTCAGCGCGGTCAGATGCAGTCCCTCGCCCTCGATGCGCACCTCGCACCGGCGGCATTTCACCCGCAGCACGGTCTCGTCATACTCTACTATGCCGCAGTGGTTCTCTATCGTCGCCAGATGCCGCCCGAGCAGCTCGACCTGCGGCTCGAACAGTTCAAATCCGTCAAACGCCATAAGCATTCCCCCTTCGCTAACTGTATGCGCATATGCGTTCCGATTTGCGCATAACTTTTCCACACATAACTTTTCCACAGGAGGTGGATAAAGCCTGTCGCGGAACTACAGTTCCGCCGACAACCTGTGTCCGGACTTCGCCGGACACAGACGTCCGAAAGTTCCCATGCGGAAACTTTCTCCCTCTCACAGTATGAAAACCGAGATACATGCTCCCGGTTTTCATGAATTTGCTGCGCAAATTCTATTTCATGCGCGCTGCTGCGCGTCAACGTGTTTTATTCTTGCCGGAGGTGAAAAGCCTTGCGCATTCTCTGTGTGCTGCTGCTCGTGCTGCCGCTGCTGTTCCCGTGGCCGTGCGCCGAGGGGGTTCGGCGCGGCCTTGCCCTCGCGGCAGGCTCGGCTCTCCCGGCGCTGTTCCCGTTCTTCGTGGCCGGAGAGCTGCTGACCGCCTCTCATGCCGACCGGGCGCTCTCGCGCCTTCTCGCGCCCCTGCTGCGCCGTGTTTTCGCCCTGCCGCAGGCCGGAGCCGCGCCCGTTGTGCTCGGTCTGACAGGCGGCTACCCGGTCGGCGCGGCGGCATGCGCCTCGCTGCTGCGCGAGGGACGGCTGTCCGCCTCGGACGCCCGGCGCGAGGCGCTGTTCTGCTCGTGCGCAAGTCCCGGCTTCTGCATCGCGCTTGCCGGCGTCACGCTGTTCGGTTCGGCGAAAACCGGCGCGCTGCTCTACGGCATACAGGTCGTCTCCGCCCTGCTGACCGGTATTTTTGTTTCCCGTGGAACGGAGAACGGACAAACGATACCGGTATCTCCCGAACCTTCCGACAGCAGACCGTTCTCCGTCGTATTCTGCTCGGCCGTGCGTCATGCGGCGGCGGTCTCGCTCGACGTCACGGCCTTTCTCGTGACCTTCTCAGCCGTGCTCACGCTCATGGAGCCGGTCTTTTCCCGCGCTCCGGCGCTGCGGCTGCTGTCCGGCCTGCTTGAGCTGACGAGCGGTCTGGCTGCGCTTTCCGGGTCATTTCTCCCCAAAAACACACTTTTCGTGCTCGTTTCGTTCCTGCTCGCCTTCGGCGGCGCGTCCGTCCTGATGCAGATGCAGGCTGTCGCGGCTGCGGACGGTCTCGACCTGCCCGGCCTTGTCCGCGCCAAGCTCCTGCACGGCGCTCTCGCCGCCGCCCTCAGCGCCGCGCTCTGCCGTGCATTCCCGTCCTGCGTTCCGGCCTTCGCCCCTGCGAGACCGGTCTCCTCGCCCTCCGCCGTCTCCGCAGGCGTGCTCGCGGCTGTTACCGTTTTGTACATATTTTACTCTGGCAAAAAGCGAGACGATACGCTATAATTAGATTATTAGTGTTTAAGGAGTTGACTCTCGCATGAAGCTGAGCAAGCTGCTGCGTAAAGATATTGAGCCGCGCTGCACCTACTGTGCCCACGGCAGCCCCCTCTCGGACGGAAAGCGGATCGCGTGCCGCAAGCGCGGCGTGATGGACGCCGCCGACCACTGCCGTTCGTTCCGCTATGACCCGCTGCGCCGCGTTCCGGCAAAGCCGGCCGTTCTGCGCGAAAAATTCACCAACGCTGACTTTTCTCTGGGGGACATGGACGATGAAAAATGAAATACTTCGCCGGCTGAGCGCGCTCGCGCTCGGTCTGGCGCTGCTGCTGAACGCCGCGCCCCTGCCGCAGGCCTTTGCGGTCGAGGACGACACCGACGCCTCGTCCTCTGACAGCGCGGACAGCACCGATACGGCCGACAAAACTGCGGTTACGACGGCGGACAACGACCCGACGGTCACGGCGGCGGCCGCGAACGCGCCTGCTCTCGACGCGACGGCCGCCCTGCTCGTCAGCCCGGAGAGCGACATGGTGCTCTATGAGAAGAACGCAGACGAAAAGCGCTATCCCGCCTCGACCACCAAGATCATGACCGCCCTGCTGACGCTCGAGAACGTCTCCGACCTGAGCGTGGTCGTGACCGCCGAGGCCAGCGACTTCGAAAACGTGACCTCAGACAGCTCGAACGCCGGCATCAAGGTCGGCGAGCAGGTCACGGTCAAGGATCTGCTGTACGCACTCATGCTGCCCTCCGCGAATGAGGCGGCCTACATGCTCGCGCGCCACGTCGGCGGCAGCTGGGAGCAGTTCGTCGACATGATGAACGAACGCGCCGCCGAGCTCGGCTGCACCGGCACGCACTTCTGCAACCCCTGCGGCCTGCACGAGGACGACCACTACACCACCGCGCACGACCTGTACTTAATCGCGAAGGAAGCCATGAAGGACGCGACCTTCCGCGACATCGTGAGCACCGTGCAGCACCGCATGGCAAAGACCAACCTGCACGAGGAGCGCATTATCCTCACCACCAACCAGCTGATCTTCAGCTCGTTCCAGCCGTGGAGCTACGCAAACTGTCTCGGCATCAAGACCGGCCATACCTCGCAGGCAGGCAACTGCTTCGTCGGCTACGCCGAATACGGCGACGCAAAGCTGTTCTCGGTCGTGCTCGGCTGCTCGAGCAGCTCGAAGGAATACCCGACCGTCGCCGCCAGCTTCACCGATACCAAGAGCCTGTGCCAGTGGGGCTTTGAGAACTTCACCTCCAAGACCCTCGCCCGGCAGGGCGAGGAGGTCACTTACACCAAAGTCAAGCTCTCGACCGACACCAATCAGGTCATCCTCACCGCGAAGAACGATCTCGTTTCCCTGCTGCCCAGGGAGCTCGACGTAAAGGATCTCGAGCTTCAGTCCGACATCCCCGAGGAGGTCGACGCTCCCATCAAGGCCGGCGATACCATCGGCAGCGTGACCTATACCTATGACGGCCGCGACTACGGCACGGTCGAGCTTGTCGCCCTCAACGACATCTCGCGCAGCACGGTCCTGTTCTACGCGGACAAGCTCAGCTCGTTCTCCCAGAGCATCGTGTTCAAGGTACTGCTGCTCGCCGCCGCAGCCTTCTTCCTGCTGCATATCTTTACGGGCCTTGTCTTTGGCGGTGTCCGCCGCCGCAGACGGCGCCGTTCCTCCCGCTCGCGCTATAACGACAGCACCTATCAGCGACGCCACAGAAAATAAACAAAAACAAAAGGACAGAGCCCTTTTCCGGGTTCTGTCCTTTGCTTTCTTGCGTTATTTGTCGAACTCTGTTATAATGCTGACAAGGACACCTCGGTGTCCCCGAGGCGCTGTTACAGACGGCGGACGGTCAGCCACTCCCTTGCGAGAGGGGGTGATGCGTATGAGAAAGAAACTCTTTCGCATTCTGGTATGCGCAGCATTCGTGCTCGACATGCTTATTACATACGCGAAGTGACCGCCCTACCCTGAGAAAGTAAGCGGTCACTACGTGATTGAAAAACTTTGAGGGCTGACCGTCTGCCGACAGTGCCTCTTTGTATTTTCAGTATACCTGTTATTTCTGCTGTTGTCAAGCCGTCCTTCGGGGCGGCTTTTCTGTTTACAGCATGCTCATGAACTCGTCGCCGGTGATGGTCTCCTTCTCGAGCAGATGATGCGCAAGGCGATGCAGCACATCCATGTTGTCCTGCAAAATCTCGATGGCCTTTTCGTGCGCAGCCTTGACGGTCGCGATGACCTCTTCGTCGATCTGCGCGGCGGTCTCAGCCGAGCAGGCAAGGGTGGTGTCGCCGGAAAGATACTGGTTCGTAACGGTCTCGAGCGCGACCATGTCAAATTTGCGGCTCATGCCGTAGCGGGTGATCATGGCGCGTGCGAGCTTGGTCGCCTGCTCGATGTCGTTGGACGCGCCGGTCGTGATCGAGCCGAAGATCAGCTCCTCGGCCGCACGGCCGCCGGTGAGTGTGGCGAGCTTGTTCAGCAGCTCGTCCCGCGTCATGAGGTTATGCTCGCCCTCGTCCACCTGCATGGTGTAGCCGAGCGCGCCCGAGGTGCGCGGAACGATGGTGATCTTGGTGACGGGCGCAGAGTTGGTCTGCTTGGCCGCGACGAGCGCGTGGCCGATCTCGTGATAGGAGACGATCTCCTTCTCCTTTGCGCTGAGCACGGCGTTCTTGCGCTGCGCACCGGCGATTACCGTCTCGACGCTCTCCTCGAGATCAGCCTGCTCCACGGCGCTGCGTCCGAGACGGACGGCACGGAGCGCGGCCTCATTGATGATGTTCGCAAGGTCAGCGCCGGACGCGCCCGAGGTCGCGCGCGCGATGGCGTTGAAGTCGATGTGCCCGGTCATGTGCACATCCTTGGCGTGCACCTTGAGGATGGCGATACGGCCCTGCAGGTCGGGCAGCTGTACGGGAATGCGGCGGTCGAAACGGCCGGGACGCAGCAGCGCCGGATCGAGCGACTCCGGGCGGTTGGTCGCGGCGAGGATGACGACGCCCTTGGTGCCGTCGAAGCCGTCCATCTCGGTCAGCAGCTGGTTGAGCGTCTGCTCGCGCTCATCGTTGCCGCCCATGCCTGCGCCGTCGCGCTTTTTGCCGATGGTGTCGATCTCGTCGATGAACACGATGCAGGGCGCCTTCTCACCGGCCTGCTTGAACAGGTCGCGCACCTTGGCCGCGCCCATGCCGACGAACATTTCAACAAACTCCGAGCCGGAGATGGAGAAGAACGGAACGTGCGCTTCGCCCGCGACAGCCTTGGCGAGCAGGGTCTTGCCGGTGCCCGGAGGGCCGACGAGCAGCGCGCCCTTGGGCAGCTTCGCGCCGATGGCGGCGTAGCGGTTCGGGTTGTGCAGGAAGTCAACGATCTCGGTCAGAGCCTCCTTGGCCTCGTCCTGACCGGCGACGTCAGAGAAGGTCTTGCCAGTCTCGTTCTCGGCGTAGATCTTCGCGCCCGACTTGCCGAAGCTCATCATGTTGCCGCCCATGTTCTTCATCATTTTCTTCTGGAGCCACTGGCCGACGGCGATAATGAGCACGATCGGCACGATATAGCTGACGAGCATGCTGACGAGCGGCGAAGCCTGCGTAGGGATCTCGGCGGCGAACTTGACGTTGCCCTTCAGCAGGCGGTCAACAAGCGCGTCATCCGGGAAGATGCCGGTCTTGTAGAGGGCGGTTTTGCCCTTGTCGTCCTTCGCTTCAAAAACGATCTCGTGGTCCTGGCTGTCGTAGGAAACGGTTTCGACCTTTCCGTCGTCCACCATGCTGACCAGCTCGTCGTAGCCGATCTCGGTCACCTGCCGGCTGAGCAGAGACGGGAAGAACAGCCAGTTGAGCAGCATCAGAACGATGAGCGTCACAGCATAGTAGAAGATCAGCGGTCTTTTAGGGGATTTCTGCCCCTTGTTTGTTGGCATATGGATTCACCTGTCCTTTGTCGGGAGAGCGCGGCGCACCGCGCGCAGTGCTTTGGGATTACTATATAATATACGCCGTTTTTTCATCCTGCGTCAATGGTTCAAATGTGAACATTTTGCAAATTGTCCCCCACCAGGCATCGGCTCTTTCTTTTTTACCGTTTGCTGACGGTAGACCTTCCGCCGATACAGCGGCACAGCCGGTGGAGGTGACTTTACGCCCTCGGAGGGCGCGGCGGAGTGGCCGCCTTCGGCGGCCGAGAGTGCCGCCGTCTGGCGGCGGAGACAAAAGGGGACAGGACACCAATGGTTTCCTGTCCCCTCTTGACTCCCCAGACCTTCCTTTGCGCTGACACATCGGAGATGTGCAGCGAAACGGGGGTTACGGGAGCACGATTCCGGGCGTCGGGCAGATTTTGGGACGCTGTTATGCCCTGAATTTACTTTGCGTGATTTGCCGCGCATATCAGTGCGCGGCCAGACGGTGCAGGGCGCTTGATTTGTGCTGCGACCGGCTCCGCTTCAATCAAGGGTTATGCCTTGGAGCACCAGACGTCCCTGTGGGCCTCTCGCTTTTAGACGCGCGACCGGAGGGAGTCGCGTCCGAGGGAAAGGTTGGGGAGTCAAGAGGGGCAGGGACACCAAGGTTTCCCTGCCCCTTTTGTCTCCGCCGGGAGACCCCGGCAATCCCCCCGCCGCCAGACGGCGGCAATGCCACGCCATGTCATGGCGAACATCCCCCTGCCCGGAAGGGCCAGTCTCGCCTCCACCGGCTGCGCCGCTGTATCGGCGGGAAGGCATACCGTCGGCAGACGGTAAAAAGTACAAAGGCGCGGCGCGTTCGCTGAATTTATAAACGCTTTGTGAACTTTATCAAATAATGTGCACAATTCCGCTTTTATGTGGTATGATATTAACATAACCATTGACAGCGTCTGTCAGTCTCCGGCGGCCTGTCTCCTATTTCTGCGATCGGACGTGGGTTTATGAATATAAAATGCACTCAGAATATTTATAAAAGCGCGAACGGCGTTTCCAATGTCGCCTACTACATTCTCGTGCCCGAGGACTCCCATATCCGCGGCATCGTTCAGATCAGCCACGGCATGTGCGAATATTTCTCGCGCTACACTGCCTTTGCCAAATATCTCTGCGGCCTCGGCTTCATCGTCTGCGGCAACGACCACATCGGCCACGGCGCTTCGGTCTCCCGGCCGGCTGACCTCGGCTTTTTCGCCGCGCATGACGGCTGGAAATACCTCATTCAGGACGTACTCCACCTGCGCGAGCTGATGCACCGCCGCTATCCCGACCTCCCTTATTTCATGCTCGGTCATTCCATGGGCTCGCTCATCGTCCGCCTGTGCCTGCCCGAGTGCGGCACGGAGCTTGCAGGCTCGATCCTCATCGGCACCGCCGGCCCGAACGCCGCCGCCCTCAGCGCGGCCCATATCGCAGACTCCATCGCACGCACGCGTGGCGTGACCTTCCGCAGCGGCCTGCTGAACAGCATCGCCTTCAAGGCCTACAACCGCAGGATCGACCACCCCAATTCGGTCTTTGACTGGCTCAGCCGCGACGAAGAGGTCGTTTCTCTCTATCAGTCGGACGAAAAGTGCAACTTTATCTTCACCGCCTCCGCCTTCCGCGATCTGTTCATCCTCTGCGCGCGCGCAAACAGCAACGCGACCTTCCGCCGCACGCCGAGCGACCTGCCGCTGTTCTTCCTCGCAGGCGACCGCGACCCGGTCGGCCGCTACGGCGACGGCGTGCGCCGCGTCATCAGTCTTTATCGTGCAGGAGGCTCCCGCAACATCGACGCAGTTTTTTACAAAAACGCCCGTCATGAGCTGCTCAACGAGCTCGGCCGCATCGAGACCTACGGCGATATTTCGCGCTGGCTCGAGGAACGCCTCGCCGAGCAGACCGAGACGGCTCCTGCCGAAACACAGAAAGCATAACAGTACAGCCAAAGGGCGGTATCCGATTTCTCGTCGGATACCGCCCTTTTTGTTTTTTATATCAGTTTTAGTGCGTCAGCCGGAGCTGCAAGCTCGATGTCGGCCCTGATGCGCGCGTCCTCGGGAATGCCCCAGAGCGCAAGGCACGACTTTACGCCTGCCGCGGCGGCGCACTCCATATCGCACGCGCTGTCGCCGATATAGACCGCCTCGGCCGCCGTGCCGCCCATGCGGCGCAGGCATTCGAGCAGCGGGTCGGGCGCCGGTTTGTGGCGCGGCGCGTCCTCCATGCAGATGACCGCATCGAAATACCCGTCCAGACCGAGCGGCGAAAAACCGTAGTCGAACTGATAATGCGTGCGCGAGGTCACGATGCCGCAGCGGCAGCCGCGTGCGTGCAGCTCGCGCAGCAGCGCCTCGATGCCGTCGAAGGCGAGCACCTCAGAAGCGCGCTCCTTCGACAGGCCCTCCCAGCGGTCCATGATGCGCTCGGCGGTCTCTCCGGTAAAGCTGAGGTCGGCGAGCGTCTGCCGTCCGGGCTTGCCGAAGGACGGGCGCAGCTCCTCAAAGGTATAGTCGCGGCCGAACTCGTGCAGCGTCTGCTTCAGGCACTGCTGATCCACCGCCGCCGAGTTCATCAGCGTACCGTCTACATCGAAAACGAAGTATTTCATGCGTTTCCCTCCATCAGATCCCGTGCCATGGTGAAAAGGCCCCGGTCATAGTCCTCGGTGAACGTCCGCGAAAGCTCGATCTCGGGTACTGCGTGCGGCGGAAGCATGCGCGCGCATGCGGCGCGGATGTCCTCCACCCTGTTCCGGAACAGCGGATCGGTGTAGAGCACGACCCGGTCCGGGTTGATGAGCGCACCGCACGCACAGATCACCTGCGCCATATACGCCGTCATATCTGCATCCGCAAAATGCGTCTGCGCGTATTCCATATTGTGCTCGATCGGGAGAAAGTGCAGCTCTCCGGCGAAACCGGCCGCGCCGCTCCAGACCTTGCCGTCCAGCACGATGCCTGCGCCTGCACCCATCCTGCCGATGTAGATGCACACCGCGGCGCGCGGCGCTGGGCTGCACTGCGCCGCATAACCGGCCGCGACGATCTGCATGTCGCGCGCCGCCGCGCTCGGCAGTCCGGATTTATCGTGAAGATGCGTACTAAGGCTCACGCCCCGCAGCTCCGGATAGCCGAAGCACTCCATTACAACGCCGTCATGCATCGCGCCGGCAAAGCCGAACGCGACCGACGCCAGCTGCGGGTAACGCGCCCTGACACGCATCAGAAGCGTGTCCAGCAGTTCGCGCACATCGCCCGGACAGGTCTCTTCTCCCTGCTCGAGCGGCACGCCGTCGAGGCCGCACACGAACCAGTGCAGCGTATCCTGCTCCAGCCGCAGACACAGGAACAGCCGGTAATGCATATCCAGCTCGTACCGCATCGCGCATCGGCCGCCGGTCGAAGCCGCCACGCCTGCCTCCCGTGCCTCGCCGCGCTCGACCATATCGTCGATGATGCGTCCGACCGTCGGAAAGCTCAATCCGGTCTGCCGCGCGAGCTCGTTCTTGCTGAAAACGCCGTCCTGCATGGCCCGGCGCAGCAGCGCCGTATTCTCCTGCCGGAGAAGCCCTGCATCTGCCATGGTGCACCTCTTTTCTTCATAGTTTTTAATAGTGTGTTAAAAACTATCTTCAGTATAACCCATTGCTCTCTGTTTGTCAACAGGAACAGAAAAAAGCGCGCAGATTTGGTTATTCTGCACGCTTTTTCTGTTATTTTTCGTTTACTTCGTCCAGACCGCCTTGGCTGCGCCTTCCTCGAACACCTCGTGGAACTTCTTGACGTTGTCCGCGATGTCGCCGCCGAATACCGCCGAGCCTGCGACGATGACGTCTGCGCCGGCTGCAACGATGTCTGCGGTGTTGTTCAGCTTTGCGCCGCCGTCGATCTCAAGCTCGCACTGATAGCCGTGCTTCTGGATCTCCGCGCGGACGGCCTTGATCTTGTCCATGCACTCCGGAATGAAGCCCTGACCGCCGAAGCCCGGCTCTACGGTCATGATGAGCACCATGTCGCAGTACGGCAGCAGCGGGAACAGCGCCTCCGCCGGAGTTTTCGGCTTGATGACGCAGGCCGCCTTGACGCCTGCCGCGCGGATCTTCTTCAGCTGCTCGAGGGTGTCGCCGTTGGACTCATAGTGCACGGTGATGATGTCCGAGCCTGCCTTGATGAAGTCGTCGAGGTACTGATCCGGGTCGGAGATCATCAGATGTACGTCGAGGACCTTGTCGGTCGCCTTGCGCAGGCTCTTGACGACCGGCGCGCCGATGGTGATGTTCGGTACGAAATGACCGTCCATTACGTCAACGTGAACGTACTCCGCGCCTGCATCGGTCGCGATCTTGATGTCGCGTGCCAGATTGGCGAAGTCAGCGGACAGAATAGACGGTGAGAGCTTGATTTCCATAACTTTTTCCTCCTGTGACCGCGGAGACAGTCCGCAGTGTGGTCGAGCGTGCCGGCAGGGCACGGCAGTTTTCTTTTTCCATTATAACATACTGCCTGTAAAAGTTTAAGTATAAATTTACTGTTTCATGGCGCGCAGGCAGGCCGCGATATTGAGCACAAGCGCGAGCGCGACCAGCACCGCCGCGCAGAACAGCACGGCATACGAGGTATCGAGCAGTGCGCTCCAGTCCTGCACGTTTACACGGGTGTTGTACTCGAATATCTGTCCGAGCAGCGAAAACGCGCACAATCCCATGCTCACCGCCGCAAACGGCAGCGCGTTCTTCCGTCTTGCGAGCGCGATGACCGGCAGCGCGAGCGCCGCCGCGCCGCAGATAATGCTCAGCAGCGAGAAAAATGTGGATAAAGCAGCAGTGACAGCCATAAAAAGTCCTCCTGTTTAATAACCTCGGTTCATGTCTACAATATGCCGCAGTTTTTTTCCCTCGAGATACCGCGCGAGGTTGTCCATGACGATCTCCCAGATGAGGCGTTCGGTGCCGCGGTCGTGGCCGAAGCCGCGTCCCGAAACGTGGGGCGTGAGCAGCACGTTCTCCATGCCCCAGAGCGGCGAAGAGGGCGGGAGCGGCTCGGTATCGCACACATCGAGCACCGCGCCGCTCAGATGGCCGTCCGCAAGGACGGCGGCGAGCTCGGCGGTCGAAAGCAGCGTACCCCGTCCGACGTTGACGAGCAGGGCGTCCTGCTTCATGCGGCGCAGGCGCGTCTCGGTAAGCAGTCCTGTGGTGCCCGGCGTATTCGGCAGGCAGCTGATGACGATGTCCGCCTGCGGCAGCAGCTCGTCGAGCTCCGCGATACCGCGCACCTCGTCAAAATACGGCAGCGTCTCCCCTGCCGCGCGGCGCACGCCGATGTTCACCGTGCCGAAGCCGCGCAGGCGCTTTGCGACATTGCTGCCGAGGTCGCCCGTGCCGAGGATGAGCACGGTGCGGCCGTAGAGCGTGCGCTCCGCGCCGACCGTCCGCCATACCGCCTGCTTCTGCTGCTCGCGGTAGGCCGGGAAGTTGCGGTACATCGTGAGGATTCCGCCGAGAACGTACTCCGAGATCGTGCGGCCGAACGCGCCCGAGGCGTTGGTCAGCGTGACGCGCCCCGGAAAGCCTGTCCGGCGCGTGTAAATATCCGTGCCTGCCCATGTCATCTGCACCCACCGCAGCTTTTCCGCCTGCTGCACGAGGGCGAGCGGCGGCTCGCCGATGCAGATCTCCGCGTCGCCGAGCGAAGCGGCGTGCTCGTCGAACGTGATGTCGAATCTGTCGCCGAAGCGCGTCAGCAGCTCCGCCCGCGCCTGTTCGCTGTACTCCGTGCAGACGATCACCTTTGTCTTCATGCTCTCACCTCATAATCAAACGCGAGTCTCGCGCCGCCGCGCACCTGTACGACGCCGCACGGCTGAAAACCGTAGCGCAGGACAGCCGCCTGCATCGGCCTGTTGTTCTCGTGCGTGTCGATGCGCAGATAGTCGATCTGCTGCGCGCACCAGTCGAAAACAAAGCGCGCCATGCCCTTCGCCGTGCCGTCGGAGGCGATGCGGTGGATGGTGCCGTAGGGACGCGCGGCGTGCCACGCACCGTCGATGACCGCGTAGCACGGATCTCCGCCGAGGATGAACGCGAATACCGCAGCGACCTTCCCTTCCCGCTCGCAGACATGCAGCGTGCCGGCCGCGATGTCCGCGCGGATGACGTCCTCGCCGGGGTAGCCGCCGCTCCACTGCGTCGCGTTGCCGTTCTCCGCCATGAAGGCGCGCGCGTGCGCGTAAATCTCCGTAATGCGCGAAATATCGCGCTCCTCTGCCTTTCTGATGTTCACAGGCTGTCCGTCCCTTCGTTTTTATCTCTATGCAGAGTCAGTATATCATGTTTCTCTCTTTGGGACAAACGTATTTTTCCAGGCTGTCGAAAAACTTCGTTTTTCCGACAATCTGTGTTCTGACGAACGCAGAACACGAGTCGTCCGAAAGTCCCCATACGGAAACTTTCTCCCTCCAGAAGTATGAAAACCGAGGTACACGCCCCCGGTTTTCATGCGTTTGCTCCGCAAACGCTTTTGAATGCGCTGTCGCGCGATTACTTCCCTGCGCGAAAACGAACCTCATCGACAGCCGGCATCTTTCTTAACAGGGTATAAATAAATGCTCGAATATCCTCAGTTTTTGTACCCCTTGGCGATTGATTTATTTCGTAAAAACAGGTAGAATAAAATTATCTTGCAACATAAAGGAGAGGACACGATAAAATGAGCGTTAATCGTTGTTATTCCGAAAAGAAACCCGGCTTCGATGTCGAAGCGCGCAGCCTGTTTTCCAGTCTGCACGACCTCCTCGAGATCAAAAACCTCACGCATGTACGGTACCTGTGCCGTTACGATGCCGAGGGTCTGAGCGGGGAGACCTATGAAAAGGCCAAGGGCATCGTTTTCTCCGAGCCGATGGCTGATGTGTGCTACGACGAGGACTTCCCCCGTCCGGCAGGCGCGCATACCGTCCTCGCGGTAGAGCCGCTGCCCGGTCAGTTCGACCAGCGTGCGGACTCCTGCGCCCAGTGCATCCAGCTGCTCACCGGCGGCGAACGCCCGACCGTCGCAGCAGCGAAGATCTATGTCCTCGAAGGCGAGCTGACTGCCGCGGACATGGACAAGATCCGCGGCTACCTCATCAACCCGGTCGACACCCGTGAGGCTTCCATGGACAAGCCCTCGACCCTCAAGGTAGAGTACGCCATCCCGACGAGCGTGGCAAGCGTTGTCGGCTTCACGCACATGGATGAGGCTGCCCTCTCCGACATGCTGCACCACATGGGTCTGGCGATGGATCTCGACGACCTCAAGTTCCTCCAGACCTACTTCCGCGACACCGAAAAGCGCGACCCGACCATCACCGAGGTCCGCATGGTCGACACCTACTGGTCCGACCACTGCCGCCACACCACCTTCCTCACCCAGATCGACGACGTAAAGTTCGAGGACCAGATGGTTCAGGACGCCTTCGACCGCTACATGGCCGCGCGCGTCGAGGTCTACGGCGAGGAGAAGGCCGCAAAGCGCCCGGTCACGCTGATGGACATGGGTACCATCGCCGCCAAGGTGCTCAAAAAGCGCGGCTATCTGAAGAATATCGATGAGTCCGAGGAGATCAACGCCTGCTCCATCAAGGTCAAGGCGCTCGTGAACGGCCACTACGAGGACTGGCTGCTCATGTTCAAGAACGAGACCCACAACCACCCGACCGAGATCGAGCCGTTCGGCGGCGCAGCCACCTGCCTCGGCGGCGCGATCCGCGATCCGCTGTCCGGCCGCTCCTACGTCTATCAGGCGATGCGCGTGACCGGCGCGGGCGACCCGACCGCTCCCCTCTCCGAAACGCTCGAGCACAAGCTGCCGCAGCGCAAGCTGTGCCAGACTGCTGCCGCAGGCTATTCCTCCTACGGCAACCAGATCGGCCTTGCCACCGGCCTTGTACACGAAATCTACCATCCGGGCTACGTTGCAAAGCGCATGGAGATCGGCGCTGTCGTCGGCGCGGCTCCGATCGAAAACGTCATCCGCGAGGTCCCCGAGCCGGGCGACATCGTCATCCTGCTCGGCGGCAAGACCGGCCGCGACGGCTGCGGCGGCGCTACCGGCTCCTCCAAGAAGCACACCGAGGAGTCGCTCGAGACCTGCGGCGCTGAGGTACAGAAGGGCAACCCGCCCGAGGAGCGCAAGATCCAGCGCCTGTTCCGCGACGGCAATGTTACCCGTATGATCCGCCGCTGCAACGACTTCGGCGCGGGCGGCGTATCCGTCGCCATCGGCGAGCTGGCCGACGGCCTTGACATCGACCTGAACGCCGTTCCGAAGAAGTACGACGGTCTGGACGGCACGGAGCTCGCGATCTCCGAGTCGCAGGAGCGCATGGCTGTCGTTGTCCGCGCAAAGGACGCCGACGCCTTCATCGCGGCCGCTGCAAAGGAGAACATCGAGGCTGTCGTCGTTGCCACCGTCACCGACAAGAACCGCCTGTGCATGACCTGGAACGGCAACACGATCGTTGACGTTTCCCGCGATTTCCTCAACACCAACGGCTGCTCCAAGCACGTTGACGCCGAGGTCGGCGCACTCCCGACCCCGTCCATCTCCTGCGCGCCGGAAGGCGATTCCGAAAAGGAAAAGCTGCTGAACCTCGCCTCCACCCTCGGCATCTGCCTCGAGCGCGGTCTGGTCGAGCGCTTCGACGGCTCCATCGGCGCCAGCTCGGTATTCATGCCCTTCGGCGGCAAGTATCAGCTGACCCCGACGCAGGTCATGGCCGCTACCATGCCGGCGCTGAACGGTCAGTGCGAGACCGCGTCCGTCATGGCCTTCGGCTTCGACCCGTACTTCACCGAGCAGAACCCGTATCTCGGCGCTTCCGCCGCCGTGATCGAGTCGGTCTCCAAGCTCGTCGCAGCAGGCTGCGATTTCGAGACCGCATACCTGACCTTCCAGGAATACTTCGAGCGTCTGGGCAAGGACCCGAAGCGCTTCGGCAAGCCGCTGTCCGCCCTGCTCGGCGCGTACACCGCGCAGGAGAACCTTTGCCTCGCGGCCATCGGCGGCAAGGACTCCATGTCCGGCTCGTTCGATGACATGGACGTACCGCCCACGCTCGTTTCCTTCGCCATCGCGCCGCAGGACGCTTCCCGTCTGATCTCGCCTGAGTTCAAGGAAGCCGGCCATCCGGTCTACTTCTTCGACGCGCCGTACAACATGGACGGCACGCCGGACTACGTCACCATGAAGCACGTCTGGAACGAGGTCGCGAACCTCATCGCCTCCGGCAAGGCTGTTTCCGCATGGTCTCTGACCACCGGCGGCATCGCGGAGGGCATCGCGAAGATGTCCCTCGGCAACAGGGTCGGCTTCGCAGTCGACGAGAGCTTCCCGACCGACGCGCTCTACATGAAGAACTTCGGCGGCATCCTCGTCGAGGCTTCCTGCGAGCTGCCGGCACAGTGGTATGTCGGCCAGACCACCGCAGACGAGACCATCACCATCGCGGGCGAGAAGATCACCATCGACGAGCTGACCGCTGCCTTTGAGGGCAGACTCGAGAGCGTATTCCCGACCAGGGCCGCCGCTTCCGACGAGCACCTGACCAAGGTCTCCTTCACCGAGCGCAATGCGTCCGCTCCGGCGGTCAAGAGTGCAAAGCCGCTCGCTGTCATCCCGGTATTCCCGGGCACCAACTGCGAGTACGATACCGCACGTGCAGTCGAAAACGCAGGCGGCGCTGCTGAGATCGTCGTAGTCCGCAACTTCTCCGCTGACGCGCTCCGCGAGAGCGCAGAGCAGCTCGAGAGCGCCATCCGCCGCGCGCAGATGGTCATCCTGCCGGGTGGCTTCTCCGGCGGCGACGAGCCGGACGGCTCGGGCAAGTTCATCGCATCCTTCCTGCGCGACGCAGGCATCAAGGACAGCATCCACGAGCTGCTCCGCCAGCGCGACGGCCTGATGCTCGGCATCTGCAACGGCTTCCAGGCGCTCGTCAAGCTGGGTCTGGTGCCCTACGGCGAGATCCGCGACGAGATGACCGGCGACGACCCGACCCTGACCTTCAACCTCATCGGCCGTCACCAGAGCCGCTACGCGACCACCCGCGTCGCGTCCGTTAAGAGCCCGTGGCTGTCCTCCTGCAATGTCGGCGACCTGCACTCCATCGCGTTCTCGCACGGCGAGGGCCGCTTCGTAGCGCCGCAGCACGTCATTGATGAGCTTATCAAGAACGGTCAGGTAGCGTTCCAGTACACCGACCTTCAGGGCGAGCCGTCCATGGATATTGCGTGGAACCCGAACGGTTCGATGTGCGCGATCGAGGGTATCACCTCTCCGGACGGCCGTGTTCTCGGCAAGATGGGTCATACCGAGCGTTACAGCCCGTTTGTCGGCAAGAATATCTACGGCGAAAAGTATCAGCCGCTGTTCGCAAACGGCGTAAAGTATTTCAAGTAAATCAGCGATTTACCTGTCGGGCGCTCTCGAAAGAGGGCGCCCCCTCTTTCTCTCTACCGTCTGCTGACGGCAGACCTTCCGCCGATACAGCGGCGCACCGCTGGAGGTGGGATTGGCCGTCCCCACGGTCGAGGGATGTCGGTGCCCACCGACAGGGGCAAAAGGGGACAGGACACCAAGTATGGTTTCCTGTCCCCTCTTGACTCCCCTTACCTTCCTTCGGACGCGACGCCCTTCGGTTGCGCGTCTAAAAACGAGGGGCCCACAGATGCGTTTGGTGCTCCAAGGATTCATTTTTGATGGAAGCAGAGCCAGTGCAGATGGCGCTCAGTAAATTCAGGGCAGCACAGCGTCCCATGAGCGAAACGACGCACGGAACCGAGCCCTCGTAACCCCCGTTTAGCCGCGAATGCTTCGCTGAGCGGCTTAAAGGAAAGTTTGGGGAGTTAAGAGGGGAAAGAAAACCTTGGTTGTCTTTCCCCTCTTGCCCCCGTCGCCGGGCGGCGACACTCCCAGCCGCCGAAGGCGGCCACTGTGCACGCTTACTTTAAGCGTCAAGTCGCCTCCACCGGCGCGCCGCTGGAGCGGCAGAAACTTCATCGTCTGCTGACGGTAAAGCAAATAATTCGAAGAATTGAGGTGTTTTCATGAACCCCTGTGAACACAAGGTCCAGTACTACGAGACCGACGGCATGGGTATCGTCCATCACTCGAACTACATCCGCTGGTTCGAGGAGGCCCGCGTCGATCTGCTCGAGCAGCTCGGCTTCGGCTACGACCGCATCGAGGCCGCAGGCTACAGCGGCCCCGTCCTCGAGGTCTCCTGCCAGTATAAGACCATGTCCAAATTCGGTGAAACGGTCAGCATTCAAGCCGCGATCACCCAGTACAACGGCGTGCGCATGACGCTGCACTACGACGTTTTCGACAAGGCGACCGGCGAGGTGCGCTGCACCGGCGACAGCCGCCACTGCTTCATCAATTCCGACGGCCATCCGGCGATCCTGCGCCGCTGCTGGCCGGAATTCGACGCCGCGCTCGCGTCCCACGTTACCGTCGAAAAATAAAGACAAACAAAAAACCGGCTCCGCCAGAGGTGTTTCCCCTCGGCAGAGCCGGTTTTCTCTATCTCTGTTTACTTGACATAATACACCGCGACGACCTCGCCGTCCCTTACGGACGGATAGCAGACGCGGTATTCCGAGCCGGTGCTGACCGGTTCAGCGATCTGATGGTACGGCTCGCCGGCGTCGATTGCTACGCAGTCCGCAGCGGCCGGATAATCGCCTGTGATGCCGTCATTTTCCGCATCGGTATCGAACGTAAACGTACCGTTTTTATATTCGGCCGTGCGGTCGATGGCATGCGCGCCGTCGATGGACACATACATCGTGCTGCCGTCCTGATGCAGGCCGGAATACTGCACGAGACCCTCATAGGTCACGGACGAGTCATAGTTCTCGATGACAACGTCGCTGTAGCTCTGTGCGCCGATGCACAGATTGACCGTGTCCTTGCGCTCGTGGTAGACCGCGCCGCCCGAGCCGCCGTTTTCGGTCAGATGCAGCGCACGATACAGCATGACCGCCATTTCCGCGCGCGTAACCGGCGCGTTCGGGTTGAGTTTGCCGTTCGTGCCGCCGATGACCTTGGCGCTCGTCAGCGCGCCGACAGCCTCCTGCGCATAGCTTTTGACCTCGGCCGCGTCGGAAAAGCCGGTGATCGCGCCGTCCCGCAGCGTCAGCTCCGTGCGGTCGATGGTGCGCTTGAGGAACACCATCGCGTCCTGACGGCTCATGGTCTGCTGCGGCAGAAAGCGGTTGTCCGCCGTGCCGGTCGCCACGCCGAGCGCACGCGCCGCCGCAACGGACTTTGCGTAATATTTGTCGGACGGGACGTCGCTGAAGTCCTGCTGCGCCGTCACAGCGCCGCTCTCGAGCGCGCTGCTCATGCCGTAGGCGCGGTCGAGCATAACGATGAAATCCGCGCGCGTGATCGCGTTCCTCGGATAAAACAGATGGTCGCCCCGGCCCTGAATGACGCCCGCGACCGCGAGCGTATCCACCTCGCGGAACGCCCACGAATAGCCGTCGTCTACGTCGTAAAAGTAAACCGAATGGTCCGGCAGATAGGCGTATGTCTCGGTCGTGACCGCAGTTTCCGCTGCTGCGCAAGCGGTGACTGTGCCCACCGTAACGGCAGCCGTGAGCAGCGCTGCCGCTGCCAGCTTACACGTTCTCTTCATAACTTTCTCCTTGCCTGGATGGGTTCAGGCAGCACCGCACGAGCAAAGCCGCGGCGGTATTGCCTTCTTCGTTTTCCGCATAGCCCCGGACAGTTCCGGTTCCCCACCTATGCAAACTTTCTGCAATATTATATCATATTGTTCCCCACCTGGCAAGTTAAATTACAGATAAACTTGTCGAACACAGGTCTGTGTATGGTTATTTTGCTCTGCTTTTCCTGTCATTTCCTGCTCTCTTCGCGGTAAAATCTCCAGCTCATGACAGTCGACAGGCCGCAGGCGAGCACGAGCGGCGCGAGCAGCAGCACGAACTTCGCCGTGTCCCCCGGCGCGAACGAACCGGCCGCGCCGATGAGGCCCGCCGCGAACAGCAGCCGCCCGGCGACGCGCTGCGTGCGCGTCCAGACCGTCTCGCTCGACAGCGCCCACGGCGTTTTGAAGCCGCAGTACCAGTTCATGCGGAAGCGCGGCATGACGTTGCCGAGGTAGACCATCAGCAGGCCGACGAGCAGGCATACCACGCCTGAAACATTGACCGTGCCCGGGCGCAGCGCTTCGGTGATGCAGATGCCGGTCATCGCCGCGAGGAACAGCAGCGTCACAAGCTGAATACCAAGATAGGCGTCGCCGAACTTATCGTAATTTTTGTTTTTCGGGTCGATCTTCGGCAGGAAGCAGAACATCGCCTCGAGCACCGGCGCCGTCGCCGCGATCACCCACAGCTGCGCCTTTGCGCCGTAATCGACCGCGCCGTCGAGATCCCAGTGCATCGGCACCTCAGCCGGCAGGCGGCGGTACACCGCCGCGATCATCACCAGCGGCAGCAGCGACAGCACCCACGCCGCCACCTGCTTTTTATTCGTTTTTTTCATCTCTGTCCTCTCCTCTCAATGTGGAAACCCACTCCAGTATCTCATCCACGACCGACATATTCAGCTCGTAGTAAATGTACTTGCCCTGCCGGTCGTCGAGCACAAGCCCGGCGTCGCGCAGGATCGCGAGATGGTGTGAGACCGTTGCGCCCGACAGGTCGAAATGCGCCGCGATGTCGCCCGCCGCCATCGGCTCACGCCGCAGCAGCGACAGGATCTCGCGCCGCACCGGGTCTCCGAGCGCCTTGAAGCTCTTCTGAAAGCCCATTATTCTCCCCTCTTTCGTGCGGTGAACCATGTTTTTCGTCCGCATGTCGGGCAGAACAGCCACCATTCGTTCCCGACATGCTGGCGGAGCAGCAGTCTGTTCCACGGCAGGCGCAGCTGCTTTCCGCAGAACTTGCACACCAGCTCGCGCTTCGACAGCGCCCGCGCCTGCCACACGATGAGCACTGCCGCCAGCAGCAGTCCCGCTGCGCAGATCGCAATGGTCGTTTTCATATGCTCCGTCCCCTTTCATTTAGACGTTTATCTAAATATAGAATACCACAGCATTTGTGAAAGTCAAGATATATTTTGATGTTTGTCTAAATGTTTTTCAGACATGAAAAAAGAGCCTGCATTGCAGACTCTTCTCGTTTCGCATTGTCGGAACAGGACTTATGCCATGCCGTTCAGCTTGGTGGTCATCTTGCTCTTCTTGTTGGATGCGTTGTTCTTATGCAGGAGGTGCTTGGCAGCCGCCTGATCGACAGCCTTGACGGCAGTCGTATAAGCAACAGTCGCTTCCGCCTTATCGCCGGCAGCAATAGCTGCGTCGAACTTCTTCAGGGTGGTCTTGAGCTCGCTCTTAGCCATCTGGTTGTTCAGCGCCTTGACTGCGTTAACCTTGACACGCTTCTTAGCAGACTTGATGTTGGGCATTCCGAAAACACCTCCTTTGTTTTACTATTTGTCAGTGTTTCTATTTTAACATCAAACCTCAAAAATTGCAAGCATTTTTTTCGAGAAAAATACATATTTTTTTCATCCCGCCGCATACTCCCCGGAAAGGAGTGATTTTATGGCATACCGGACCGATCTTGCGGTCGAGCTGCTGGAAAATCTGCGCGGCAGGGACGAGCTTTCCGGCGTCAGCGAGCGCGAATATGAGCGCGAGGGTCTGCACATCCACGAGGCCGAGGTCACGACCGAACGGGCCGCGCGGCTGCTCGGAAAGCCCTGCGGCCGCTATCTTACCCTGTCGCTCGAGGCGCTTTCGCGGCGCGAGGAAGAGGCGTTTCCGCGCAGCGTGCGCGTGCTCGCCGCACTCATCGAAACGCTGCTGCCGCCGCTGGACAGCGCCGCCCCCGTGCTCATCGCAGGACTCGGCAGCCGCTCGATCACGCCGGACGCGGTCGGCCCGCGCTCGGCCGACCATGTGATCGCGACGCGGCACCTCATCTCCCGCTCGCCCGAATTTTTCGCATCCTGGCGTCCGGTGAGCGTACTCGCGCCGGGCGTGCTCGGTCAGACGGGCGTCGAGACCGGCGAGATCGTCAGGGGCGTGCTCGACCATGTGCGTCCCCGCGCGGTCATCGCCATCGACGCGCTCGCGGCCGGCCGCCTCAGCCGCCTTGTGCGCACCGTGCAGCTTGCCGACACCGGCATCGTCCCCGGCTCGGGCGTAAACAACGCGCGCGCCGCGCTCGACAGACAGACGCTCGGCGTTCCGGTGGTGTCCATCGGCGTGCCCACGGTCGCGGACGGCGGCTCGCTCGCCCATGAGATCGCGCAGCAGCTCGACGGCGCACAGTGCGAGGCGCTCGATGACCTGTCTCAGCCGTTCATCATCACCACGCGCGACATCGACCGCGAGGTCGCGGATACCGCCCGGCTCATCGGCTACGCGGTCAACATGGCCCTCCAGCATATTTCTGTCGAGGAGATCGACCTGTATCTCAGCTGACATACCGCCGCTCCGCGCCGCATAGGATTGACCAAACGGATTTCGGGAGGGCGGACAGGATGAAGCGACGCAGACGGAACAGGAGCCGGGCAGGCGTGCGGCCTGCGGCATGGTGCGCGCTCGCGGCGGCAGGCGTGCTGCTTGCGGCGGCGCAGCTGGGCGGCGAGGCCGGAGCGCAGGCGGCGCTCTCGAAGCTCGCCCGCAGTCCCGGCTTTCTCTCCTGCGTCACCGCGCTCGAATTCGGCGTGCGCGCGGACGCGGCCGAGGTCTATGTGCCGCGCGCAGCTGCTGCCGCACGGGACGAAGACGCCGCCGAGCCGCAGAGCGAGAGCGTTTATGTGCCCTCCGCTCCCGAGGATGCCGCGCCTGTGCTCTCCGCGCCGGACAAGGCCGCGACCCTCACCATCAACAACGATACCGACTATGATGTAGACGTTGCCGCCTGTCTCGCCTCGGACACGCACATCCGCGCCGAGGGCGACGGGCCGCAGGTGCTCGTGTTCCACACCCACGCGAGCGAGAGCTATACCCCTGACGCGGCCTTCCCCTATACGCCGACCGAGACCGAGCGCACGACCGACACGCGGTATAATGTAGTGCGCGTGGGCGACGAGCTGTGCACCGCGCTCGAAAAGCGCGGCATTGAGACGCTGCACATTCGCTCGCTGTTCGATACGCCGACCTATGCCGGTTCCTACGACCGCTCGCTCGCGGCGGTCGAGCAGGCGCTCGAGGAAAATCCGTCTGTCAAGGTGGTCATCGACCTGCACCGCGACTCCATCCTGACCGACGAGGGCGAGGCCTACAAGACCTCCTGCACGGTAGACGGCGCGGAGACCGCGCAGCTGATGTTCGTCGTCGGCACGGACGCCGGAGGGCTGTATCATCCGGACTGGCGCGACAATCTGAACTTCGTCTCCACCCTCCAGTACGCGCTCAACCGCGCGTATCCGTCACTCATGCGGCCGGTCAACCTGCGCACACAGCGCTTCGACCAGCACGCAAGCCCCGGCTCGCTGCTCGTCGAGGTCGGCTCGTCCGGCAACACGCTGCCCGAGGCGCTCTCCGCCGTGCGCCTGTTCGCGGATGTGCTCGCGGATGAGATGACAGGGATGTAAACCACGAATAATCTGCTGCCGCCCCGGAAAGACTGTTTCCGGGGTGATACTGTCGCGAAACTTACAGTTTCGCCGACAATATGTGTTTTGACTTTGCAAAACACGAGTCGTCCGAAAGTTCCTGTACAGAAACTTTCTCCCTCCCAAAGACAAAAATCCGAGATACATGCTCCCGGATTTTTGAAATTTGCTTCGCAAATTCTATTCAATGTGCGCTGTCGCGCATCTGCTGTCATTCCCACGCTGAATACATATCTTATCAACCCGTGGGGTGACTTTATGCAGAAAATCACATTTACAGAAAATCTTGCGCACAACATCGCGCTCATGCAATCGATATTCGAAGGCGACGACACGTTCATCGTGCGCGAGGCGACGGGCCGGAACGGCCTGCACTGCGCGATGTTCTTCTTTGACGGCATGGTGGACTCGTTCACCATCAACGAAAGTCTGGTGCGGCCCGTCCTGCTGTCCGACAGGCGCCGCGCCTCGGCGGACGAGCTTGCCGGACGCATTCTGCAGGCGGATGACTGCCGCGTCGAGACCGACATGGACAAGGCGCTCGCCGCCTTTCTGTACGGCGACACGCTCGTGCTGACCGAAGGCGACGCGCGTCCTCTGGTCGTCAACACAAAGGGCTTCGCCCGGCGTTCGCCCGAGGAGCCGGAGAACGAGCGCGTGCTGTCCGGTCCGCGCGAGGGCTTTACCGAATGCTTCATGCCAAACCTTGCGCTCATCCGCCGCCGCGTGCGCGATACACGGCTCAAATTCAATTTCCTGCGCGTCGGCGGCCGCACGAACACCGCGGTCTGCCTGTGCTATATCGACGGACTGTGTCCCGCCCCGCTTGTCGACGAGATGCGGACAAGGCTCAGCGTCCTCGAACTCGACAGCGTGCTCGACGCGAATTATATCGCGGAATGCCTGTGCGACCACCGATTTTCGCCCTTCCCCACCCTCGGCACGACCGAGCGGCCGGATGTCGCGGCCTCGCGGCTGCTCGAGGGACGGTGCGCACTCGTCGTGGACGGCAGTCCGGTCGTGCTGACCGCGCCGCACCTGCTTCAGGAATGCTTTCAGTCGAACGACGACTACTATATCAGCTTTCTTCGGACCAACGTATCGCGCGTGCTGCGCACGCTCGGCTTTCTCTGCTCGGTGACGATACCGGCGGTGTACACCGCTCTGCTGCTCTATCACCGTGAGCTCGTCCCGGCGCGGCTGCTGTTCGCCGTCACGGCGGCGCAGAGAGGGGTTCCCCTGCCGGTCGGGTGGGAGGTGCTGCTGCTGCTCATCGTGCTCGAGGTACTGCGTGAGGCCGGTGCACGCACGCCCGGCGCGATGGGGCAGACCATGAGCATCGTCGGCGGTCTTGTGCTCGGGCAGGCGGCGGTCTCAGCGCGTTTTTCCGCCGCCCCCACGGTCATCGTTGTGGCGGTAGCCGGTGTGACCGGACTGATGGCGCCACGCCTTCAGACCGCCGCGCTCTGGCTGCGGTTCGCCCTGCTCGGGGCGGCCGCCGCAGGCGGTCTGTACGGCGTGGGACTGGCGCTCTCGCTCACGCTCGTCCTGCTGTGCCGCATGAGCTCGTGCGGCGTACCTTACCTCATCAACCTCGTGCCGCGCGTCGAGACCGATTCCGAGGATGCCTGGCTGCGCGTGCCGTGGTACCTCATGAAATACGACCGTTTTTCCTTTTTCCGTACTGCTGGGAGGAAGAGACCATGAAAAAGCTGCTGCTTCTTCTCCCTCTCGCGCTGCTGTGCGGCTGCGCGCGCGAACCCTCTCCGGTCTCCGCTCTCGCGCTCGACCGCGCCGGGAACGGCTGTCGCCTCACCGCAGAGCTCGTCCGGCAGGACACGCCCGAGGACGCCGCCGTTCCCTCCTGTCTCGCCGCGCAGGGCGACAGCTTCACCGACGCGCTGCACGCGCTCGAGGGACTGCTCCCGGGCGAACTGTACCTGTCGCACGCACAGGTGCTCCTGCTGAGCGAGCAGGCCGCCGAGGACGATCTAACGCCGCTCGCGGAATATCTGTGCCGGGATAACGACATTCGGCTCAATCTCCGGTGCGCCGTCGTGCGCGGCGGCGCGGCGTCCGACCTGCTCGAAAACGACGAGGAGATCTACGCGCTGAGCGACCTGCTCGACCGCGCCGCCGAGACCGGCACGCTGCCCGATATGCCGCTGTACCGCGTTACCGAGGCGCTCGAGACCGACGGCACGGCCATCCTGCCCTCGCTCTCGCTCGACCGCTTCGGACAGACCGCCCCGTCCGGGACGGCCGTGTTCACGGAAGGAAAACTGAGCTGCTTTCTCGACGGCGGCATGATCGGAGGCGAGCGCTTTGCCTGACAGACTGTTCCCCCGATGGTGCGGCGCGCTGTTCGCGCTCCTGCCGCTCAGTGAGATCCTCTACCTCCCGGCGGACGCGCAGTCGCTCTACGCCGCAGCGGCGGCCTGTGCGGCGGCCGGACTGCTCGCCGCCGGAGCGGCACGCCTCTCGGGCGCTGTCGCGGCGCGGCCGGGCGTGCAGCTCCTGCTCGCGCTCGCAGCGCTCTTTCCGCTCGTGTGCTCGCTCTCGCGCATGAGCAGCTTTCTCCGCGCGACCGTGTTTACGCGCGTGCCGCTGTGGGTGCTCTGTCTCGCGCTGACGCTCTGCGCCCTTGCGCACGCGCTGAGCGGACTGAACGTCTGCGCGATGTGGGCGCTGCCTGCGGTGTTTCTGGCAGGGGCGGTCGCGGTGCTGTCCGGCGTGCTGACCGCAGGTGAGCTGCGGCTCTCGCGTCTTGCCGCACCGACAGCGGCGCTCCTGCCGCAGTTCTGGTCGCTGCTGCGCCTGCTGCTGCCGGGCACGCTCATCCTTGCGCTCTCGCTGCGCGACAGCAGTCTTGCCGGGGCGGCCTCGCGCGGACTCACGGCAGGCGGTGCGCTGCTTGCGCTGCTGTCGCTCCGCACGGTTCTGCTGCTCGGCCCTCACACCGCCGCCCTGCTTCCCTATCCGAACTTCTCTGCTGCCGGGCTTGCCGCGATCGGGGATTTTGCACGCCACGGCGAGGTATTTTTCGCGGTGCCGCTCATTCTGTGCGAGACCGGGCGCTGCGCCGCGCTCATGAGCGTGATCCTGCACGTGCTGCCGAAGCGGCGCAGCTGAGGCTTGTTTTCCCTTTCCCGTTCTGCTATACTTTATTCAGCAGAGCAAAGGAGAACGAGCATGAACATTCAGATTTTCGGCAAAAACAAGTGTTTCGACACCAAAAAGGCACAGCGCTGGTTCAAGGAGCGCGGCATCAAATTCCAGATGATCGACCTTGCGCAGAAGGGCATGAGCAAGGGCGAGCTTGACAGCGTAGTGCGGGCAGTCGGCGGTCTTGACGCGCTCATCGACGAGAAGAGCCGCGGCTATGCGTCGCTCGCATACCTCGCCTACGACGAGGACAGGAAGGAAAAGCTGCTCGAGGACGGCACGCTGATGAAAACGCCGGTCGTGCGGAACGGCAGACAGGCGACGGTCGGGTACTGTCCGGAGGTCTGGGAGAAGTGGGAATGAGTTCCCGCTTCTTTTTCTTCTTTACCCTCTGCTGAGGGTAGACCTTCCGCCGTCTGGCGGCGGAGACAAAAGGGGGATAAGACACCAATATGGTTTCTTATCCCCCTCTTGACTCCCCCTAATCTTCCTTTGCGCCGACACATCGGAGATGTGCGGCGAAACGGGGGTACGGGGGCTCGGTTCCGGGCGTCGTTTCGCTCATGGGTGGCTGTAATGCCCTGAGGTTCGCTTGCGTAAAGCGCCGCGCATGACAGTGCGCGGCCAGTCGGTGCAGGGCGTTTGCGTCCTGCTGCGGGCGGGCGTGGGGCAGGTGCGGCGCTGCGGATAGAACATATGCTATGAAACACGGCAGGATAAAAACGCAAAAAGAGAGTGCGGACTTTTTCGTCTGCACTCTCTTTTGCTTTGTTCTTTATTTATCCTTCAGGGCGTCCTTGACCTTATCCCAGAAGCTCTTGCGCTTGATCTGGTTTTCGTCGGTCGAGGTCTCCTCGAACTCACGCAGCAGCTTTTTCTGCTTGTCGGTGAGGTTCTTCGGGACTTCGATATTGACGCGGACATACTGATCGCCGCGGCCGCGGCCGTTGACGTTCTGGATGCCCTTGCCGCGCATGCGGAACATCGTGCCGGTCTGGGTTCCCTCCGGGACCTTGTACTCGACACGGCCGTCGATGGTCGGCACCTGAAGCGTATCGCCGAGCGCCGCCTGCGCGAACGAGATCGGGATTTCAACATAGACATCCGAGCCGTCACGGGTGAAGATCGGATGCGGACGGATCGCGACCGTTACATACAGATCGCCTGCCGGGCCGCCGTTTGCGCCGGCATTGCCCTGACCGCGCTGCTGAATGGACTGGCCGTCGTCGATGCCGGCCGGGATATTGACCTTGAACTTGCGCGTCTTGCGCACGCGGCCCTGACCGCCGCACTTCGGACACGGCTTCTTGATGATCTTGCCGGTGCCGCGGCAGTTCGGGCAGGCGCCCTGCGTCTGGAACATGCCGAGCGGCGTGCGCTGGGTCTGGGTCACGACGCCGGTGCCGCGGCAGTTCGGGCAGGTCTCCGCCGTCGTGCCCTTGGCTGCGCCGGTGCCGCCGCAGTCGCCACAGGTCTCGATGCGCTCGACCGTGATCTCCTTTTCGCAGCCGAAGGCCGCCTCCTCGAAGGACAGGACAACGGTCTGGCGGATGGACTCGCCGCGCTGCGGTGCGTTGCGGCGCTGCGAACGGCCGCCGCCGAAGCCGCCGCCGAAGAACGAGCCGAACAGGTCGCCGAGGTCGCCCATGTCGAAGCCGCCGCCGAAGCCGCCTGCGCCTGCACCGCCGCCGTAGCTCGGGTCGACGCCTGCAAAGCCGAACTGGTCATACTTTGCGCGCTTGTCCTTGTCGGACAGCACCTCATACGCCTCGTTGACCTCCTTGAACTTGTCGGCCGCCTCGGGATTATCCTTGTTGAGGTCGGGGTGGTACTTGCGCGCGAGCTTGCGGTACGCCTTTTTCAGCTCGTCCTCGCCCGCGCCCTTCTGCACGCCGAGCACCTCGTAATAGTCTCTTTTGTCTGCCATAAAAATATCACCTGTACACGCGGACAGGCGCACCGAAGCGCGCCTCTCCCATCGGCTTTCAGCAGCAGGGAGCGTTCCCCGCGCTGCTGATGCCTCATTCTATGAATTATTTCTTGTCGTCGTCCTTGACTTCGGTGAAGTCAGCGTCTACGAAGTCGCCCTGCGGGCCGCTCTGTGCGCCTGCGCCCGGCTGGCCGCCCATGTTCGGGTCGCCCTGCGGCGCCTGCTGCTGATAGATCTTGCCGGCCAGATCGGAGAACTTCTTGGACAGGCCTTCGGTTGCTGCCTTGATCATGTCGGAATCGGTGCCCTTGAGTGCTTCCTTGACCTTTTCGATCTCAGCCTGAACGCCTGCCTTCTCGTCTGCGGACAGCTTGTCGCCGAGGTCGGTCAGTGCCTTCTCGGACTGGAACACGAGCTGCTCTGCGCTGTTGCGCACTTCGACAGCTTCCTTGTTCTTCTTATCCTGCTCCGCATACTGCTCAGCCTCGTGCATTGCCTTGTCGATCTCATCCTGGCTGAGGTTGGTGGAAGCGGTGATGGTGATCTTCTGCTCCTTGCCGGTGCCGAGGTCCTTTGCGGATACGTTTACGATGCCGTTCGCGTCGATGTCGAAGGTAACCTCGATCTGCGGGATGCCGCGCGGAGCCGGAGCGATGCCGTCGAGGGTGAAGCGGCCGAGGGTCTTGTTGCCTGCTGCCATCTCACGCTCGCCCTGAAGGACATGGATCTCAACAGACGGCTGGTTGTCGGCCGCGGTGGAGAATACCTGGCTCTTCTTGGTCGGGATGGTGGTGTTGCGGTCGATCAGCTTGGTGCATACGCCGCCGAGGGTCTCGATGCCGAGGGACAGCGGGGTTACGTCGAGCAGCAGAACGTCCTTGACCTCGCCGCCGAGAACGCCGCCCTGAATGGATGCGCCGATCGCAACGCACTCGTCCGGGTTGATGCCCTTGAAGCCGTCCTTGCCGGTGATGCCCTTGACTGCTTCCTGAACAGCCGGGATACGGGAGGAGCCGCCGACAAGCAGAACCTTGGACAGGTCGGAAGCGGACAGGCCTGCATCGCTCATTGCCTGACGAACCGGGCCCATGGTGCGCTCAACGAGGTCTGCGGTCAGCTCGTTGAACTTAGCGCGGGTCAGCGTCAGCTCGAGGTGCTTCGGGCCGGTAGCGTCTGCGGTGATATACGGCTGGTTGATGGAGGTCTGGCTCATGCCGGACAGCTCGATCTTTGCCTTCTCAGCAGCTTCCTTCAGGCGCTGCATAGCCATGCGGTCGCCGGACAGGTCGATGCCGTTGGACTTCTTGAACTCGGAAACCATCCAGTCGATGATGCGCTGGTCGAAGTCATCGCCGCCGAGGTGGGTATCGCCTGCGGTGGACAGAACCTCGAGAACGCCCTCGCCGATGTCGAGGATGGAGACATCGAACGTGCCGCCGCCGAGGTCGTAAACCATGATCTTCTGCTCGGCTTCCTTGTCTACGCCGTAAGCCAGCGCAGCAGCGGTCGGCTCGTTGATGATACGCAGAACTTCCAGACCTGCGATCTTGCCGGCGTCCTTGGTCGCCTGACGCTGCGAGTCGGAGAAGTAAGCCGGAACAGTGATGACAGCCTGCGTTACCGGCTGGCCGAGATACGCCTCCGCATCAGCCTTCAGCTTCTGAAGGATCATCGCGGAGATCTCCTGCGGAGAATACGGCTTGCCGTCGATGTTTACGCGGTAGTCGGTGCCCATGTGGCGCTTGATGGAAATAATGGTGCGGTCTGCGTTGGTAACAGCCTGGCGCTTTGCGACCTGACCGACCATGCGCTCGCCGTCCTTGGAAAATGCTACAACAGACGGGGTGGTACGTGCGCCTTCTGCGTTAGGGATAACGACGGACTCGCCGCCCTCCATAACCGCTACACAAGAGTTCGTCGTACCGAGGTCAATACCAATGATCTTACCCATGATAAATACACTCCTTAAAAGTTAGGATTTAGTTTGCTTTGTTAACAATTAGTTGGCTACTTTCACCATCGCGTGGCGGATGACCTTGTCGCCGATCTGGAAGCCCTGCTGGAAGGTTTCCGCGATGACGTTTTCGCCGAGCGACTCGTCCTCCACGTGCATCACTGCGTTATGGAAATTCGGGTCGAAGGCGGTTCCTGCCGCCGCGTCGATGATGGCGACATTGATGCCCTTGAGGCTCTCAACGAGCTGCGTCATGGTCATCTCGACGCCCTTTTTATACTCAGTGTCCGCGGTCTCTGCCTTAAGCGCGCGCTCAAGGTTGTCATACGTCGGCAGAAGAGCGGTGACTGCGCGGCTTACCGCGTCGGTGTACGCCTGCTCGCGCTCACGCTGGCTGCGCTTGCGGAAGTTGTCATATTCTGCCGCCATGCGGAGATAGCGGTCGTTGAGGTCGTTGTACTTCGCCTCCCAGTCGGCCGCAGGCGTCTTTGCCTCCGCCGGCTGTTCGGTCTTTTCCTCCGAAGCCTGCTTTGCCTCGGTCTGTTCGGTCTCAGCCTGTTCCGGCTGCTTCTTCTTACTCATTTCTGGATGCCTCCGTCAGTGTTTTGCGTCTTTATCGTCTAAAAACGTTTCGGCGATCAGCCTGTTCAGCCCCTTCGCGAAGCGGCTGAGCTGGGCGGACAGCTTTGCATAGTCCATGCGCGTCGGGCCTACGATGCCGATCGCACCCTGTCCGATCTTGCCGATGTCATATTTTGCGTAAATCGCTGAGGTCTCACTCAGCGGATTTTCACCGTTTTCCGGACCGATGAAAAACTGGATGCCGTCGATCTTTCTGGTCGCCGGCAGCAGATGCCTGCTGTCGTCCTCCATATAATCGAGCAGCGTCTGCGCCTTTTTCGTATCGCGGTATTCCGGAAAGCGCAGCAGCTTGCTTGTGCCGTCAAGGTAGACCTTCTGGTCGCTCAGCTCCGCGATCAGCTCGGCGATGTATTCGGCCACCGGCGCGAGCAGCGCGGTCAGGCCTGCGGCCCGGCGCACGATGTCGAAGCGTTCGGCCGTGATGTTCGAGAGCGGCAGACCGGTGAGGGTCTGGTTGAGCACATAGGTCAGAAGCTCCGCCTCGTCCTTGGTGACCTCCGAGACCGTCCGGACCATTTTGTTCTTGACGGTGCCCGAGTCGGTCACAACGACAATGACAAAATTCATTTTGTCCACCGCGATGATCTCGAACTGGCGGATCGAGATCTGCGCGAGCGCGGGGGTGATCGCGACCGATGCGTAATTGGTCAGCGAGGTGAGCAGCTTGCCTGCCTCCTGCACCAGATGGTCGAGCTCACGCACCTTTGCGAGTACGGTCTGCTGAAGAGCCGCACCGTCGTCGTCTGCTGTCTCGCCCGGCTTTTCCATCAGCTCGTCGACGTACAGGCGGTAGCCCTGCGGCGAGGGGATGCGTCCGGCCGAGGTGTGCGGCTTTTCGAGATATCCCATCTCCTCGAGCTCACTCATCTCGTTGCGGATGGTGGCGGACGAAAACGGCAGCTCGTGCCCTTCGGTGAGCGCCTTGGAGCCGACCGGTTCTGCCGTTCGGATGTAGTCTCCGATGATGGCCTTTAGTATCTGCTTTTTTCTTGCTGACAGCTCCACCGATGCGGACTCCTTTCGTATCTGTTTTTCTTTTAGCACTCCATCTCTCTGAGTGCTAAACATAATTTATCACCACTGCGCCCTAATGTCAAGTGTCGTTTGTGAATAAAATGTAAAAGCTTCATCCTGAACGATAACTTTTTTGAAAAATGCAGAAAAAGGGCGGTGCCCTTTCTGGCGCACCGCCCTTCTCACTGCTAATCTCCTGCCGCATTTTGCCGAAGGCAAAACAGGCAGGACAGGCGCTCCGCAGAGCGCCGCATAAAAAATCCCCGTAAAAGTCCAGCTCTGCCGGACTTTTACTCCGCTGCCCGCGCCGCGGCGGCGCGGCCTCGTCTGCCGTGCGGACGAGAGGGGGTTATCGTTTCCGGTTTCCCTGGGAACCGGAAACGTATATAAGGGGGACAGCGTCCCCCTTATACTGAAATGCGTTAGTATTTCACCTGTACCGGCTTGCCCGTATGGAACGAGTCGGTGATCGCATAGGTAACGAGCGTAGCCTTGGTGCCGTCGTAAACGGTCAGCTCCGGCTTGCGGCCCTTCTGGATGCAGTCGATGAAGTCGACCATCTCGAGCAGATATGCCTCCGCAAAGCGCTGCGGGAAGTTCTCGACGATCTCCTGGCGTGCGCCGTACTGGTCGTATACCATGACGCGGTCCTTCCAGGGCACACCGGCAACACGGATGTGCGCTTCGGTGCCGACGATCTCGGTCTCGGTGTGGTAGCCGTGCGGCGCAGTACGGCCGACGTGCAGGAATGCGACCGTGCCGTTGTCGAACTTCAGCATCGCCATGCCGGTCTCGGTGTCGCCGTTTTCGGCGAACTCCGGATGCTTGAAGGTGGTGCCTGCGGCATAAACCTCAGTGACCTCGCCGCCGAGGAACCAGCGCATCAGGTCGATGTCGTGGGACGCAGCGTCGATGAAGATGCCGCCCGAGGTCTTGGAGAACTTGATGCAGCTCTCAACCAGAGCCTCCGGATCCAGACCGGTCGCCTTGACGAGATACGGCTTGCCGATGTGGCCTGCGTCGATCTGTGCCTTCGCATCTGCGTAGGACGGGTCGTAGCGGCGCATGAAGCCGAGGAAGAACAGCTTGTCCGGATGACGCTCAACAGCGGCCTCGGCGCGCTTGCACTCCTCGAGAGAGCAGCCCAGCGGCTTGTCGGTGAACACATGCTTGCCGGCGTCGAGCGCGTACTCGATCATCCAGCAGTGCTCGGGCGACGAGGAAACGATAACGACAGCCTCGATGTCTGCCTCATCGACCATCTTCTTGTAATCGGTGGTGGTGTACTCTACCTTGAGGTAGTCCTTCGCCCAGTCCAGCTCCTTCTGCTCGAGCGAGCAGGCAGCGACCAGCTTGCAGCCCGGAATCTTGAACGCGAGGTTCTGTGCGTGTACCGAGCCTAGACGGCCCAGACCTACAATACCGACTTTGATATCCTTCATTGCAGTTTTCTCCTTTTCAGCACGGGTTTTCTCTCTCATCAGGAGGTTTTCTCTTGCTTTTTGTTTCTGCAATCATTTTACCACTCCTCACCGCCGTTTGGCAAGCAGACCCGTGTCCGCGCGAAAATTTTCCGCGCATTAGCCGAATTGCACATGGTTTTTATAGGCAAACCGCCCAAGGCCTTCGGGCACGCCGCACGTTGCTGATTGTTCACTGTGCGTCACATATCTCCCGTCTTTTCGCTCGCGGGCGGTGCGGTCCGGATGCGCAGCGCCGGGCGCTCCGCCCCATCGTCTCCGTGCCCGTCTCCGGGCTTCTCGAGCATCTCGCGCAGCCCCTCTGCCCTGCCGCTGTCGTGCGAGGAGACCGTGATGCTGACGTTTTCCTGTCCGTTCGCGTACTCCCGCTCGACCGCCTGCCGGACGGCGTCCCTCGCGTGCGTGAAGGGCGGCACGGACTCGCCCTTCGGCGGCTTTTCGCCGGAAACGCGCGTGCCGATCACCCAGTCAAAGCGGTTGAGCGTGTATTCCACGCTCTCCTCCCCGTCCACGGTCACGCTCGAATACGGCTCGCACACCGCGTAAACGCTCGTCGTCGCCATCGCGCACAGCACCGCGACGCACGCGGCCCACATGAGCGGACGGCGGATGCGGCGCCTGCCCGCGCTGAGCGTGATCTCCTGCCCTTTGTGAAAATTCTGCGCCGGGATCAGCCGGATCTGCCCGTCCTCGCACAGCACCGCTGCGCTCGTTTCTCTGATCTCGGTCACGACTGCGCGCATACCGCCGCCTCCCTTCCATTCTGCCCTTCTGCCTCGTGCAGATACCTTCTGATGCTGCCGAGATAGCTGCTGAGCACCGGATAGTCTCCGTCCAGCAGCAGCGCCGCGGCAACGATATAGTTTCTGTGGCGCTCGATGAGGCGTGCGGATACGCCGCTCTCCTTCGCGAGCGCACGGACCGGCAGCTCGTGTGTGCGCCGGAGCGAGGCGACGAGTACGCTGCTGCGGCTGAGAGCCGCCGCCGCCATGCCGCAGCTGCGGCGCGTTTTATCCGATTTCGGCGAGCAGGACGCCAGATCGTAAAACGAAAAGCCGTACTTTGCGAACTGCTCGTCCGCGCTCTCGATCTCCTCAGCGGCGCAGACCGTGCGCATCTCTCCGAGCTTCTCTACGACCGCGAGCTGCACGCCTGCGTCCGCCGCGTCCTCCTCTATCGTTCCGTCGAAGGTCTGCGGCGCAAGGCTGACCTCCGCATCGAACCGGTGCGATGCGCGGTAGTAGTCCGCCAGCCTGCGGCCGATGACGAGCGACGCATATGCGCCGAACGGGCCGCCTGCCGGGTCGTAGCCCTTGACGGCCTCGTAGAAAGCCATCAGCGCGACCGAGTATTCATCATCGCTCCTTGTCACCGTGTGACCGGCGTGCCGGGACGCCGTGCGCAGGATGAAGCCCTCGTGCGCCTCGATAAAGCGCTCGAGGAACGGTTCATCCTCCTTCGCGCGGACTGCCTGACTGCTCGACTGCATAAAAGCCGCCTCCTTTTGTTCTCTGCAATCAGTCTACCGTCCGCCTGTGTTGAATCTGTGTTTAATATGTTGCGTTTTCGGGAATTTACAGCGCGGCAAACCGCTGGAGCATGGCGGCGCACTCCGCGCGCGTTGCGGTGTCCTGCGGCGCAAGGCGCGTCGCGCTCTCGCCGCTCAGAATGCCCTTCGCCACGCACCACTCGACTGCCTTCGATGCGTAGGGCGAGATGTCGACGGTATCCGTGTAGGCGGACAGGTCGGCGCTCACGCTCGGCTCACCGGCATAACGGTAGAGCATGGCGGCGAGCTGCTCGCGGGTGATGCTCGCGTTCGGAGAGAACACATCCGCACCCGTACCGTTTACGATGCCCTCGCTCGACGCCCAGTTTACCGCCGCGGCATAGTAGGACGAGGAGGAAACGTCGCGGAAGCTGCTGTCTGCTTCGGCGGTCTCGCCGCTCATGCGGTACAGCACGGTCGCGAGCATCGCACGGCTCATGTTCTCATTCGGGGCGAAAGCCGTGGTGCTTTCGCCGTTCATCAGGCTCTTTCCGGTCACATAGCGGACAGCGCTGGCGAACCAGTCATTCTGACCGACATCCTGAAAGCCGGAGACGCCGCCCTGCTGACCGTTCTGCCGATCACTGCCCGGCTGACCGCCGTTCTGATCCGGACCCAGCGAGCCGGAGGAACTGCTGCTCGTGCCGAGCTTTGCGGTCGCGGTGCCGACCGAGGCGCCGTCCACGAGCACCGTATAGGTCTCGCCCTCCTTGATGTCGGACGAGGAGAAGATAACGCTGCTCATGCTGCCGAGCGCGGTCGCGGTGTAAAGCGTCCTGCCGTCCGCGTCCTGCACGGTGATGACACTGCCCTTCTCGATGCCGAGGGCGCTCTCGCGATTCGTCGGCTTGCCGCCCTGCTGACCGTTGCCACCCGACGTCTTTTCCGGACGGGCGCCGCTCTGCTGACCGTTCTGATCACCGCTCGGCGGCGTGGTGCTGCCGTCCGCATTCGCCGGAGGCGTCCGCGGATTGCCGTTCGCCGTGCCGGCCGTACCGCCGGCATCATTCGGCGGTGTCATGTCCTGACCGCCGTTCGCTCCGCCGCCCATGCCGCCGTGGCCTCCCTTGCCGCCGCTCGGCGAGGTCTCACCGACCGCGATATACGCCTGCGTGCCCGCGCCCGGCTCCATGCCCGCGCCGAACAGCGTGCCGCCCGAGAGCGTGAACGTGCCGTCATAGTCGATGGCTGCATCCATCATGGCGTCCGCACCGTAAACCTCGACCCGGCCGCCGGTGATGCTGATGTCGTTGTTCGAGTCCAGACCGTCCGAGCCTGCATCAATATAAAGGTCGCCGCCTGCGATATTGATGGCGAATTTGTCGCTGTGCTCACCAAGCTCGCTGTTCGCGGCATTCACGCCGTCGTCCGACACCACAACGTCGATGTCGCCGCTGTAAACGCTGACGGTCGTGCCCTCGAGTCCCTCACAGCTTGCGGTGATGCTGATCTTCGGGTTCGAGGTCGAGGACGAGCCCTGCACGCCGACCACGAGGTCATTGTCCGCGTGCACCGCGTCGTCGCCCGAGGCGAGCGTCAGCGTACCGCCCGAAACGGTCACATCGTTCGCGTGCAGCGCATCGTCTGCGCTGTCCACCGTGAACGTGCCGCCCGAAACGGTCAGCGTCTTTCCGGCCTTGAGGCCCTTGCAGGACGCATCCTCGTCCGAAATCGTGGTCGTATGTCCGCCGTTCGCGGTCACGGCAAATGTGCCGCCCGAGATCGTCAGGTCGCCGTCCGCCTGAACGCCGTCCTCCGCTGCCTCGAGGGTGATCGTGCCGCCCGAGATCGTGACGCTGCCGAGCGAAGTCGTATCCGGATTCTCGGTATCGTCCGTATCCGGAGAAGCCTTGACGGCGTCGCCGCCTGCTGTGATGTTCACCCGGCCGCCCTTGATGGTCAGCTCGTCATCGCAGGACAGGCCGTCGTCCGCCGCCTCGATATTTAGCGTCATCTCATCCACCGTAATAACTGCGTCGGACGCGCCCTTGATGCCGTTTTTCACGTTGCCGCAGGCGGTCAGCGTACCGGTGCCGCTGAGCGAGAGCGACGCGCCGCTCTTGACCTTGACCGCCGCATTCTCGTCGTTCGCGCCCGCAGTATCGGCTACCGTGTTCTCGCTGCCTGCCGCCGCAATGAGCGCCGCCTCGGCGGTCTTGTTCAGCGTGATGGCCGCGCTGTCCGCATTCGTCAGCGTCAGGCCGTTCAGCACGAGCGTAACGCCTGTGACGCCCTTTTTGACCGTGATCGAGCCGTCGTCGCAGTCGCCGGAGAACACATAGGTGCCCGCCGCCGTGATGGAGACGTCCGTACCCTCGATCTCATAGCCGCTGTATTTGCCGTCCGCCGTCACGGCGGAGTCGGTGAAGCTGATGAGAGTCGCGTTCGAGGAGGTATAGGCAGATGATACCGCACACGCCGAGGTCGGCAGCATGCCCGCCGCGAGCGCCGAAGCCAGCAGCGCTGCGAGTAATTTCTTTTTCATATCAGTCAGAACCTTTCTTAAATTCGAAATAGCATAAATGTGGAACAATTTGTCGATGAAGTCGCTCATCAAGCGCATTCAGAACTCGCGCGTCAGCGCGCATTTAACAGGCTTTGCTTCGCAAAGCCATCCAAACCGGGGGCGTGTACCTCGGTTTGGATACTTCTGGAGGGAGAAAGTTTCCGCATGGGAACTTTCGGACGACTCGTGTTCTGCGTTCGTCAGAACACAGTTTGTCGGGAAAAACGAAGTTTTTCCGACAGGCTCAGAGCGCTTCCTTCGCCTGCGGCACCTTGCCGCAAACGATGTCCAGATTGCCGTTGCGGCAGCGGATGGCGTCGAGGAACTGCTTTTCGACCTCGGACGAGACGAGCGTTACATGATAATGCAGGTTATACAGGCTGCCCATGCCGGTCGTGCGGACCGAGACCAGCTCGGATGCGCGCGTATACTGCGCGAACAGATCGTCAAACAGACCGGTGTAGTCCAGATTTTCCGGGATGGTGATCTTAAGCTCCTTCTCCTCCTCCGGCCTGCGGCCGAAGGACATCGCCGCATAGACAAGCAGCAGCAGGCACATCACAACGCCGGTCATGACCGCGATGCCGATGTAGCCCATACCGGTCGCGAGCCCGAGCGTCATGGCAAGAAAGATGCAGGTGATGTCGCGCGCAGAGCCGGGCGCGGAGCGGAAGCGGACGAGGCCGAACGCGCCGGACACCGCAACGCCTGCGCCGAGGTTGCCGTTGACGAGCAGGATGATGATCTGCACCATCGCGGGCAGCAGCGCGAGCGTCACCGCCATGGACTGCGTACAGGTGTTTTTATACATATATACCGCCGCGACGAGCGCGCCGAGCGCCAGCGCCGCGATCAGGCAGACGGTGAACGAGGCGGCCGTGATGCCGGCGGTCAGAACCGAACCAAATAAAGTCTCAAGCACAGTAGATTTCTCCTTTTTCGTTAAAGCGGATGGTTTTTTCTTCGCGCTGCATGGTCTGATATGCCGCGCCGTATTTGGAAAAGCGGCTCGGGAACACGCCTGCGTCCGAGAGCGCACGGGCGAGCCAGAGCGGCGCCGCGCCGGGGATCTTGATCTCCATCAGGCACATCGACGGATCGAGCAGCAGTCTGCCGCGCGTGCCGTGCGCAAGATCGAGGTCGTCCGTGCGCCAGCGGATGCCCGAATCGAACGTGACGCGCAGGTCGGGCTGTTCGCGGTCGAACACCGCAAGCCGGTCGTAAAAGATGCACATCGCCGGCTGAAGTCCCTCGTAGAACCGGCAGAACCAGTCGATCTCCCGAGAGATCTGGCTCTCCTCGGGCGCCGGGGCGCCGTCCAGATAATCCACAGCCTGTTGATAATTCATGCCGATGCGGCGCTTGTAGACCACATGGTCGTACTTCTTCTTGATCTCGACGAAGGCCTCCGTGTCCGCGTGCGGCGTGCGGTAGGTGCGCAGCCGCAGCTTTTCCTTGTACACCGGCCGGTCGAGCGAGCGGCGGATGAGCCGGAAATCCGGCGTATCATAATAGATGTTGCTGATGGTGGACTCGGAAAACCGGTCGCGCTCCATGCGCGGGGCGAACACCTTCGCGAGCCGGTCGTACTGCTCCTGCGTTACGAGGTATTTTTTCTCGTAGCGGCGAAACACACTCTGGTATCCCATAAGGCAAAACTCCTTTGCTGTTTTCTTTTGCTTCTGTAAGCTAATGCGGAGAGCAGACCCGTATTTTCGGTGGTATCACACAAGGCTCACGCTTTTTACACGGATTTTACATAAACCGGCACCGCCCCCGGTGTGCGGCGAACAAAAAAATATGCGGAATGCACGAAAGAAGGGTTTGCATTCCGCCGGCTTTATGATATAATGTATATGTGCATGAGATTTGTTGAGCGAGCACATACCGGGGACTCAGTATCGGTATGTGCTTTTTTATTTTTACGAAAGAGGCGAACGAAATATGAAAAAGGTCATGCTGCTCGCGCACCGCGGTTTCTCGGGCAAATACCCGGAGAACAGCCCGCTTGCATTCCACAAGGCGGTCGAGGAGACCAGTGCAGACGGCTTTGAGAGCGACGTTCATATCACGAAGGACGGCAAGCTCATTATTTTCCATGATGCAACGGTAGAGCGCACCTCGAACGGCACCGGCTTCATTAAGGACCACACCTACGAGGAGATGCTCCAGCTGGACATCGGCTCCTGGAAGTCCCCCGAATTCGCAGGACAGCACATCTGGACGTTTGATCAGCTGCTCGATTTCTGCGACGAGACCAATATGCTGCTCAATATGGAGCTGAAGAACTACGAGGTATTCTACGAGGGTCTGGAGCAGCGCGTCATTGACGCCATCTCCGCGCACAAGATGCAGGACCGCGTATTCGTCTCCTCCTTCAACCATATTTCCATGCAGAAGTTCAAGGAGCTCTGCCCGGACATCAAGACCGGCCTGCTCTACGACAAGCCGTATCTCGACATCGACAAGTACATCGAGCGCTCCAACGCGGACAACATGCACCCGCGCTATATGCTGCTCCAGTATCAGCCGGAACTGGTCGATCTGTACCACAGCCGCGGCATGAAGGTCAACACCTGGACGGTAAACGACGAGGAAAACATGCGCGATATGATCCATCGCGGCGTTGACGCCATCATTTCCAACCACGCGGATGTACTCTGCCGCGTCGCGACCGAGGAAGGCGTTCACTAAGACAACCTCTCTCATTCTCTTTTTCTCGAACGGTCTGTTTCTTCGGAGACAGGCCGTTTGATATTGCCGAAAAACAAAGTTTTTCCGGCAGTATGTGTTCTGCCGCGCGAGTGATGTTTTTCGCAGCAGCAGCGTTATCGGCAAATTACATCATAATACAGATGAAAAGAGCGCGGACCTGTGTCCGCGCTCTTTGACTTTTCTCCTGGTTCCTGTTAAATTTCCTCTACCGACACTACGCCTTCAATGCGCTGGATCTTCTGGATGAGGTCTTCCGTGCGGCAGCCCTTTTTCAGGTGCAGCGCGAAGATGGCGCAGGCGTTGTGCTCCTCGCTGCCTGCCGAGCGCGTGATCTCCATGTTCGAGATGCTCAGGCGGTTCTGGCGCAGGAGCTGGAGCACGTTCTCCAGGCAGTCCTTATCCGAATACTCCATGTACAGGTTGATCTCGGGCACGTTATCCAGAATGCGGTACTCGAGGCGCGAGAACACCAGCTCGGCCAGGAGCACGAGCACGCTTACCGCGATGCCGCCCTCATAGAAGCCGCCGCCGATCGCCAGACCGACGATCGCGCTCGTCCAGAGACCGGCCGCCGTGGTCAGTCCCTTGACGCGCTGACGGCGCGTCACGATGATCGTACCGGCGCCGATGAAGCCGATACCGGCAACGACCTGCGCGCCGAGACGAGCCATATCGGTGAAATAGTGCATATTCAGATACAGATACTGACTGGTCATCGTGGTGAGCGATGCGCCGAGGCAGATGAGGATATGCGTGCGGAAACCGGCGGGACGGCGCTTGAACGCGCGCTCCAGACCGATCATGCCGCCGCACAGCACGGCGAGACAAAGACGCACCGTGACCGACAGCATGGTAATATCGCGGACTCCGTTAAAAATCGAAAGCATTTCGTCCCCCCCTTTCAGACTTCGTCGATCGTGTATACGCTGTCCAGCGCGGCAATCGCCGTGAGGACCTGCGTATGCGGCTGCTTCTGCTGCAGCCGGATGGCAAATACCGCGTTCGGATTGATCGAGCGCTCGGTGCGGCCGCGGTTGATGTCCACGTCGCAGATGCGCGCGCCCTGTGATTTGATGCGGCTGATGATCGAGCCGAGGTCATCCAGAGAGCGGAATTCTACATAAATGTTGATAAAGCGCGCTCTCTCGACCAGGTAATTCTCAAACGCCGGGAGAAAACGCATGCACAGGAAGATGAGCACCGTGCACAGCACAACGCATTCATAAAAGCCTGCGCCGATGGCGAGACCCATGCAGGCCGACGCCCACAGACCTGCCGCCGTGGTCAGGCCCTTGACCTCCTGACGGCCGGTGACGAGGATGGTGCCCGCGCCGAGGAAGCCGATGCCGTTGATGACCTGCGCGCCGAAGCGCGAAACGTCGGTCTTCATGCCAAGCTCCTGCGCAATGCCATTCCACGGACCCATGACCATCGCAAACTCATACTGACTGAGCAGCATGGTCAGCGCCGCGCCCAGACACACGAGCATGTATGTTCGGAAACCGGCAGGCCGGCGTTTTCGCCCTCGCTCCAGACCGATCATGCCGCCGCACACCATGGCAAGTATAAGTCGGAACATCACCGACACAAAATTCATTTCACGCAGATATGGAATTACTCCGTTCACTGACGTCCGCCTCACTTTCTGAAAAAATGAAAATAAACACCGGCGCATGGTTCGTTCGGGCATTGCTGCCCGGCAAAACATGCGCCCTGTGCTCATCCGTCATTGAGTATATTTATATTAACATATTCTTAACAAGAATGCAAACGTTTGCGTAAACTTTTTTGCAAATTTTTTTACAGACCTGAAAAGTGCCGTTTTACAACGCCTTTGTCGCGACGATATTGACGTCCGTGCCGAGGATATGCTCTGCGAGCCGGTCTCCGATCCTGACCGGACTTTTCGCGGTGATGCTGTCGAGCAGGTGCATGCATTCGAACATCTTCTCCTTCGGCAGCGGCTTGTCGGTCTTGACCGGCAGGCGCGGCACCGCAGCGCCCTCGATCCTAACGGTCGAGGTGATGACGCGGACCGGGTGCTGAAGCTCGTTTTTGCCGTAGATCTCGCCGCGCGGGCAGCCGTTGCCCGTTACCTTATAGCCGTTTTCTTCATCCACCGAAAGGCGGCAGCCCTTGGGGCAGGTAATGCAGATAATGCTGGTCATGCCTGTTCCTCCTCAACCGATACCGTGACTGCGCCCTGTGCCTTTTCGAGCAGGACGCGCGGCAGTCTGATGTTCTCCATCTCGCCCGGCGCCATATGCTCGCGGCGGAAGGACGCGATCTGTGCGCCGCTCTCGTCCCTGACCGCGATGCGGCTCGCGCCGCAGATCGCACGGACACGGAAAAATACGTCTACGCCCGTGAAGTCGGCGTCCATGCGAACGTGCTGCGGCACGGTGTAGCCGACGAGACTGCCGTTCCTGATGTCGAGCGTCCTGCCCTCGGCGGTCTGCTTTCCTGCGCAGTATGCAGCGGCAGCCCTGCCTGCGCGCGCCGCCTCGGCGGTTACGAAGTCGACCAGATCATGTACGTGCAGCACGTTGCCGCAGGCGAACACGCCCGGAATGGAGGTCTCCATGTTTTCGTATACGACCGGGCCGTTCGTGCGCGGGTCCATCTGAATATCCGCGCCGCGGCTCAGCTCGTTCTCCGGGATCAGACCGACCGACAGCAGGACCGTGTCGCAGTCGAAGGTCATTTCGGTGCCCGGGATCGGACGGCGGTCCGGGCCGACCTCGGAAACGACGACGCGCTCCACGCGGTCCTTGCCCTGAATGTCCGAAATGGTGTGGGAGAGATAAAGCGGAATGTCAAAGTCATTGAGGCACTGCACGATGTTTCGCGTCAGACCGCCGGAATACGGCATGACCTCGACGCAGGCGAGCACCTTCGCGCCCTCGAGCGTCATGCGGCGCGCCATGATGAGACCGATGTCGCCCGAGCCGAGAATGACGACGCGCCTGCCGACCATGTAGCCCTCGATATTAAGGTAGCGCTGTGCAGCGCCGGCGGTGAAAACGCCTGCCGGACGGGTGCCCGGGATGGCGATCGCGCCGCGGGTGCGCTCGCGGCAGCCCATCGCGAGGATGACGGCCTTTGCCTCAAGGTCCTCATAGCCGCCCTCGGAGGAGACGATGTGAACGTGCTTGTCCGGGGTGATGTCCAGCACCATGGCGTCCAGACGGACGTCCACGCCGGTCTGGCCTACCATGTCGATAAAGCGGCCGGCATACTCCGGGCCGGTCAGCTCTTCCTTGAAATAGTGCAGACCGAAGCCGTTGTGGATGCACTGGTTGAGGATGCCGCCCAGCTCGCGGTCGCGCTCGACGATGCAGATCGAGCGGCAGCCTGCTTCCCATGCGGCATTTGCAGCAGACAGGCCTGCCGGGCCGCCGCCGATAATCACGAGTTCATATTTCATGCCAGTGTGCCTCCCTTGGTGGTGCCGATCAGAATAAAGGTGCCGTCGCCGTCCTGCTGAATGTCGAGCGGACTGCATCCGAGCTCACGCGCGAGAATATCCAGCACGCGCGGGCCGCAGAAGCCGCCCTGACAGCGGCCCATGCCCGAGCCTGCGCGGCGCTTGATGCCGTCGAGCGAGCAGGGCGTGATGGGAGAGTGGATCGCGGCGACGATCTCGCCCTCGGTGATGGTCTCGCAGCGGCAGATGATGCGGCCGTAGCGCGGGTCCTTCGCGATGAGAGCCGCCTTCTCCTCGTCGGAGAGCTGCTTGAAGCGGATCTGCTCGCGTCTGCCGTTCCACTCGTCCTTCTTTTCGAGGACGATGCCCATGTCCTCCAGCAGACCGGCGGCATACTCTGCGATCGCAGGCGCTGCGGACAGGCCGGGAGACTTGATGCCGGCAATATGCAGCAGGCGCGGCATATTCTTCGCCGGGCGGATGATGAAGTCGCTTTCGCTCGTGTTCGCGCGAACGCCTGCAAAATTGCGGATGGACTGGCGGAAATCGATCGACGGAACGCTCCTGCGGCTGGTCTCCGCGACAAAGTCCATGCCTGCAAGCGTGTTCTCCCTGCTGTCCGGCGCGTCAACATCGACTGCGTTCGGGCCGACGATCAGATTTCCGTGCACAGTGGGCGAAACGAGGACGCCCTTGCCGAGCTTGTTCGGGCACTGGAAGATAACGTGGCTGACCAGATTGCCGCTCGACTTGTCGAGCAGATAATACTCGCCGCGCGACGGCTGCGCCTCCCACTCGGTCTCGCCGGTCATCGCGCAGATATCGCCGCCCCAGCCGCCGGCGCAGTTGACGATGACCTTTGTTTCGTAATCGCCGGATTTGGTATGTACGAGCACATGGCCGCCCTTGTCCTCCAGACCGGTGACCTCGCTTCTCAGCCTGAGCTCAACGCCGTTGCGCACGGCGGTCTCCGCCTCTGCGATGCACAGCCCCCACGGGTCGATGACCGCGGCGCTCGGTGCGTACAGCGCTGCGGCAACGTTTTCCGCAAGGTTCGGCTCCATCTCGTGCGCCTCCTCTGCGTCGAGGATGCGCAGACCCGGCACGCCGTTGCGGACGCCATTCTCGAGCAGGTGCTCGAGATGCTTTTTCTGCTCCTCGTCAAACGCCAGAACGAACGAGCCGATGCGCTTGTAGCCGACCGACAGGTCGCTGCACAGCTGCTCCATCAGCTCCGAGCCGCGAACGTTCAGCTTTGCCATGAGCGTGCCGTTCTCCGGGTCGTAGCCCGCGTGAACGATGGCGCTGTTGGCCTTGGTCGTACCCATGGCAACGTCGTTCTCGCGCTCGAGCACGAGCACGCGCAGCCTGTACTGCGAGAGCGTATAGGCAAGCGATGCGCCGACCACGCCGCAGCCCACGATGGTTACATCATACATACTTTTCCCTCCATTTTCCCAACAAAAAAAAGCCAAAGCAACCACACCGCAGTGCTTTCGCTCTGCGGCAACGGCTTACTTTGACTCTAATCTCCAAGCAAACATACATATTCACTTTCGTTATTCTCAATATAGCACAGCTTCTGTCAGATTGCAAGGGATTTCTTTTGCGCAGAATCGCTAAAAGGGCGGCAAAAATTTTTACCTGCCGTTTTCGCGCGTCAGCGCGCATGAAAAGCGTTTGCCTGCAAACGCAAAAAAATCGGGGACATGCGCCTCGGTTTTTTTACTCTGAAAGAGAGAAAAGTTTCTGCACAGGAACTTTTCTCCGTCCGTGTTCTGCGAAGTCAGAACACATATTGTCGGCAAAGCGTCAGCTTTGCGACAGTATTTAGATCTCCCACAGCTCGGGCTTTGTCGTCGAGACCGCCTGCGCGCCGGCGGAGAGCGCCGCGACGACGTCCTGCTTGTCCGCGAGCAGACCGCTCGCGATGATCGGCTGGCGGATCTGCGGCTTCAGCCGCTCGAGCACGCGCGGCATGGTGCCCGGGAGCAGATCGACCGCGTCCGCGTTCGAGCTCTGGCGCAGCACGTTTTCGAACGAGAGCGAGTCGAACAGGAAAAAGCGCTGGATGGTCAGCAGGCCGAGCGCCTTTGCCCGGCGGATGATGTTCGGGCGGGTCGAAATGATGCCGTCCGCCTGTGTGTTCTGCGCGATGAAATCCGCGGTGATGTCCCGCGCGGTCAGACCCTCGATCAGGTCGGCATGAACAAAAACGATCTTGCCCGTCTGCTTGACCCGCTCGACGTGCGAGGCGATGTTCAGGATCGTACCGTACAGAAAAAATACGGTCGTGCAGTCGCTCCTGACCGCCTTTTCCAGACCGGCATCGCTCTTGAGCGCGGCGATCACCGGACAGTCCTGCAGCGCGTCCACCATTTTTTCTCTCTTGTGCTCCATTTTTATCCTCCATCAGCGCGGCTGCCGCTGCGCCTCGTTTTTTGGGGTCCATCGAAATGATATCCTCATTATAGCATATCTCGCGGCAAAACTGCAACCGCCCCGGTGATGCTGCACAGACGGCGCTCCGTACGGCAGGCGCAGCTCAGTCAATCTGCACAAATTTCACTCCGCTGATCTTACGTGCGGAACCGTGTGCGGCGCTTTTTCTTCGTCATTTTGTATAAAACTCATGTTCGCATTATGTTAGATTTGTGTAAAAAGTCAGCTTTTTGCGATTTTGCACTTGCACACCCCCGAAGGGCGTGCTATACTGAGGTCAAGGTTAAGGAATGTTGCTTTCAGAGATTTGAGTCAGAGTAACATGGGCGTACTTTTCCGGGTGGGAAAGAACTGTCGTGTGTTATATCTGGCTGTTTTTTTGTCCTTTTCGGGGGAAACAGCGCGTTCCGAAATGAGTGGTGCCGGCTCCGGTCGATGAAAGAGAGAGCATCTTTCCGGGCAGGCGAAAGAAAAAAGGGGTGTAAGAATTCAATGTTCAAAATGCTCAATCCAAAACGCTTCTACCATGCGGTAGGCAGACGCAAGTTTCTTGAGTTTATCCTGCTGGCGGCGTTCATCCTGTTCTTCTACGGACCAATGATCAATATGCTGATGCTCGCCTTCGCAAACGAGTATCAGGCTCCGGCCATCCTTCCGCAGCAGTGGGGTTTCAAATGGTGGAGCTACGTATTCAGCCAGAAGAGTCTGGTCTCCTCGATCGCACAGTCCTTCATCGTGGCGATCATCACCACCGGTGTTTCCATGATCCTGTGTATCCCGGCGGCCTACTCCATCGCACGCTTCAAGTATCCCGGCCGCAAGATGTTCATGCTGTCCTTCCTGCTGACCAACGCATTCCCGAAGCTCGGCATCTACACCTCCATCGCGGTCCTGTTCTACAAGTACAACCTGATGGGTACTTACACCGGCGTCGTCATCATCCACATGATCAACTCCATGATGTTCATGGTATGGCTCCCGTCGAGCGCGTTCCGCGCGGTACACCGCCAGCAGGAAGAGGCTGCCCGCGATGTCGGCGCAGGCCCGATCCGCACCTTCTTCAAGGTAACGCTCCCGATGGCAATGCCGGGCATCTCGGTCGCAACGCTCTACACCTTCCTCGGCTCCATGGAAGAAGCGCAGGGCACCATGCTCGTCGGCATGGCCAAGGTTCAGACCATGCCGGTCGCGATGTACGGCATCGTGCTCGACTCCTCGGCGGTCCAGATCGGCGCGGTATTTGCCATCCTGCTGATCATCCCGTCCGCACTCATGATCTTCGCAATGCGCAAGTACATCGGTCCGGAAGCGATCTCCGGCGGCTTCAAGATGAAATAAGGCAGCATCTGCCATCGAAATACAGGAGGATATATAACCCATGAGCGAACGTAAGATCAAGCTCCAGATCAAGGATATGACCAAAAAGTACGACAACGGCGACGGCGTCGAGCACATCAACCTCGATATCTACGAGGGTGAGATCGTCACCTTCCTCGGCCCCTCCGGCTGCGGCAAGACCACCATCCTGCGCACCATCGGCGGCTTTCTCGACGTTACCAGCGGCGACATCACCATCGACGGCCAGTCCATCATCGGCCTGCCCCCCGAGAAGCGCCCGACCGCAATGGTATTCCAGAGCTACAACCTGTGGCCGCACATGACCATTTACGAAAACCTCGCCTTCGGCCTCAAGCTCCGCAAGGTGCCCAAGGCTGAGATCGACGCAGACATCAAGAAGATGCTCGCTCTCGTATCCATGAGCGGCTGCGAGAAGAAGTATCCGAACCAGATGTCCGGCGGCCAGCAGCAGCGCATCGCCATCGCGCGCAGCCTGCTCCTCAAGCCCTCGCTGCTCCTGCTCGACGAGCCGTTCTCCGCGCTCGACGCGAAGATCCGCCAGCAGATGCGCGAGGAGCTCAAGAAGATCCAGAGCGACCTCGGCATCACGGTCGTATTCGTAACCCACGATCAGGAGGAGGCCATGTCCCTCTCCCACCGCATCGTCGTTATGAACAAGGGCAAGTTCGAGCAGATCGGCACCCCGACCGAGATCTACGACAAACCGGCCACCCGTCACGTCGCCTCCTTCATCGGCGAGATGAACTTCATCGACAAGGGCGACAAGACCATCGCCGTCCGTCCGGAGGACGTCACCGTTTCCATCGACGGCTCGGGCGACTTCACCGGCACGGTCCGCACCATCATGGTCCTCGGCCACTACGTAGTAGTCAACGTCCAGCACGGCGAAAACGTTATCAAGTGCTTCGTCGACCGCGACATCAGCGAGAAGCTGTCCGTCGGCCAGTCCGTCGGCATGCACATCGGCAAGCACACCGTATTCGACAAGTAAACTTCGACCACAACATCCTTTATCGGGAAAACCGCGCGTCACGCGCCTGAATGAGTAGACACCGGGTGAGCTTCACGCCCCTGTCGATCCCCTTAGAGTATGTATAAGAGAAAAAGGAGAATGTACAAATGAAACTGAAGAGATTAGGTTCGATCTTCCTTGCAGCAGCAATGATGACGGCAGCCCTCACCGGCTGCGGCGGCGGCGATTCCAAGGCTGAAGGCGGCGACTCCAAGGCTGAGGGCGGCAAGTCCACCGTTACCCTGTGGGCGACCGGCTCGGACAACGTCCGCTCCATCTTCGAGAAGCTGACCGAGGACTTCAACACCAACTCCGAATACAAGGATCAGTATCAGGTTGAGCTGCAGTTCATGCTCTCCGGTACCGGCGCGCAGGGCCTCGCAGACATGGTAGCAGCTGCCGGCAAGGCAGGCCAGACCAACACCGACTACGACATCGTCGACTGGAGCGGTGACGACCTGGCGAAGATCATGTCCAAGATCGGCGAGGAGTCCTTCGTAAAGCTCGACAAGTCCAAGATCCCGAACGCTGCATCTGTTGAGGCGAAGAGCGCGGTCGCGCAGGATTACGCTCAGCCGTACCGCGGCACCACCGTTATCCTTGCCTACGACTCCGAGAAGGTTCCGAACCCGCCCAAGACCATGGACGAGCTGGTCGAATGGATGAAGGCGAATCCGGGCCGCTTCGCTTACAACGCTCCCGGCACCGGCGGCGCAGGCGACTCCTTCGCTCGCACCTCGGTCTACAACTTCCTGCCAGAAGAGGCTATCACCTCCGGCGACGAGAAGTGGGTCGGCGAATGGGACAAGGGCTTCGAGTTCCTCAAGTCCATCCATCCGTACATGTACAAGTCCGGCGGCTCCATCGTTTACCCGAACAAGAACCAGGGTACTCTGGACCTGCTCAACCAGGGCGAGATCGACATGTGCCCGAACTGGGCTGACATGGTCCTGAGCCAGCGTGCACAGGGCGCCATCAAGGACTCCATCAAGATCACCCAGATCGAACCGTCTCTGACCGGCTCTCTGCAGACTCTGACCATCCCGACCTTCGGCTCCAACGAGGAAGGCGCTTACGCATTCATGAACTACATGCTCTCCGAGCAGGCACAGCAGATCATGGTCAACGACATGGCCGCTATCCCGCTGATCGACACCAGCAAAATGGATATGACCGGTTATGAAGATCTCCAGGGTCTGGACGTTTCCAACTTCCGCATCCTGTCCATCGGCGATCTGGGCACTCAGTTCAACGAGCGCTGGGACAACGAGATCGGCTCCATCGGCTAAAAAGCACATTGTGATCGCGGCGGTCCTCCGGGGCCGCCCCGACCTGAAGCCCGTGCTTTTGAAGCCACGCATGAACTTAGATACGAGGGGATAATAAAATGAGTAAAACCCTGAAGCAAAAGCTGGTCGCTTATGCACTGGTTCTGCCGGCGTTTCTCGTCGTTATGCTGACCGTTGCCTATCCGATCGTTTCCGCTGTCATCCAGAGCTTTCAGGATGAAAAGACCGGCGCTTTCACGCTGGACAACTACGCCTACTTCTTCACCGAGCCGGCACAGCGCATGAACATCCTGTACACGCTGTTCGTCGTTATCGCGACCGTCGTTATCGCGCTGGTCGTCGCCTACCTGCTCGCGCTCTATCTGCGCTTCGTCCATTCGGGCATCGCAAAGAGCATCGGCACGCTGTACCTCCTGCCGCGTTTCGTACCGGCGATGTGCGCGGTTTACGCCATGATCACGATCATCCGCGATTCCGGTCTCATCAACCGCATCGGTCTGCACTTCGGCATGGACCTCAAGCTCGGTCTGATGTACCACGCAAACGGCATGATCATCATGAACCTCTGGTTCAACATTCCGTTTGCGGCAATGATGATCACCGCCGGTCTGGGCGCGATCCCGGACAGCATCATCGAGGCTGCTCGTGATGTCGGCGCAGGCAAGTTCAAGGTATTCACCTCCATGATCCTGCCGCTGTCCCTCAAGGACGTCATCATCGCAGGCACGTTCGTATTCATGACCAACGTCGGTTCGTTCACTACCCCGTACCTGATGGGCGGCAACTCCCCGAAGATGCTGGGTATCGCGCTGTTCGACCAGTTCAACAAGTATCTGGCCTACAACCGTTCGGCCGCGCTGTCGGTCATCATGTTCCTGCTCTGCTCGGTTTCCGCAGGCGTGTATATTTACACCAACCTCAAGGAGAAGGACTGGGAGCAGTAAAACGCTTACGCTTTATAGGGGGCTTCAAAAGCCCCCTATATTTTTTTGCCGGTTCCGAAGAAACCGGCAAAAAATACCCGAACGACGCCGCCCCCGGCGGCTGAGTCGGGGTATCAAAACCGAGGGTAATACCGCACAATTGAACAAGAGCGATTTGCGAGCAAATTTTGTGCTCTGATAAGGCGCGGTTTTGCAGCAATACTTACGTATTGCAAGAAATCGCAACGCAATCAGGGTGCAAAATTTCCGCAAAGCGCCGCAGCTTCAATTGTGTGGTGTTGCCCCAGACACGCCCCCGGTTTTGATGAATTTGCCTTGCGAATTCTATTTTATGCGCACTGCCGCGCGAAAGAGGTGAAGGGCGCGCGGCAGCGCGGGAAACTGACAATTCCGTTTCCGCAAAATTATCGTAAAATCGCGTGCTCCAGACTTGTTCCGAGGCCGGGTTCGGGCTTATAATAGAGTGTGTGAGCATCTCGCTCTCACGCTTTGATTTTCCCGTGGGAGGAGAGTTTTTCCATGTCAGATAACATCCAGATCACTGCGCATTCCGGCTCGGACGGCACGCCCGACAACAGCCTTGCCTGCGTCGAATATGCGCTCTCGACCGCAGTCGACGCCTTCGAGGTCGATGTGCGCCGCCTTGCGGACGGAACGCTCGCGCTCGGCCACGATGCCGCCGACCATACCGCGCCGACGCTGCGCGAGGTGCTTGCCCTCGCCGCCGCAAAGCCCGGCGTGCGCATCAACTGCGACCTCAAGGAACGCGGCCTTGAACCGGCTGTCGCGGCGCTCGCCGCAGAATGCGGCATGTCCGGCCGACTTATTTTATCCGGCTCGGTCGACGTGGGTATCTTCGCCGCGCATCCCGAACTGCATGACTGCGCTGAGGTCTACCTCAACATCGAGGAATACGTCCCCGATCTTTACCTGAACTACCGCAACATCCCGGATTTCGAGCTGACCGCCGCCGAGATCATCACGAAGGTCTGCCGCGAACACGGCATCGCGACGGTCAACATGAATCAGGTGCTCATCACGCGCCGCTTCATCGAAACGCTGAAGGACAGCGGTATCGCCCTTTCCGCCTGGACGGTCAACGAGGAGATCTTCCTCGACTGGTTCCTCAAACAGGGCGTCCGCAATATCACGACGCGCAGACCTGCACTCGCACTCCGTCTGCGCGACAGGTAAACAAAACGCCATCGCAGAGAGAACATTCTCGAGCGATGGCGTTTTCTTTAGAAATCGGCCGGCTTCCTGTAGGTCAGCGCACGGGCGCTGTCTCCCAGACCGGCGGTCGTGGGGTCGATGAATACGCTCAGCACGGTCAGACACAGCGTTCCGAGCTGCACCGGGTTTTCGATAATGCGGGCAAGGCAGCTCCACACCGCTCCCCAGCTCGTCAGTGCGTTCACATCCACGCGCAGCGCGCTCACGACCGCGCTCACGATGCCCACCCAGAACCACGGATTTCTCATTCTTACCTTCCAGTTCATGCCTGTTCCTCCTCCAGTCCGTCGATCCGCCGGTCCGCCGCGCGCACCCGTTCCTCGAGCACGGCGCATTCCTGCTCCAGCCTGAATGTGCGCTCGATCAGGTTGTTATGGCGGTTCACCTTTTCCTCGAGCTGACGCAGACGGTACTGCGTCAGGCTGCCCGAAACGTAAATCCCGCCGAATGAGCCGGCGAGCGTCCCGAGCAGGCTCATGCCTGCGATGATCACCTCGGTCGTCATGTGCTTTCACCTCCCGTCGCCGAAGATCCCTCTACCCATAGCGCGGAAACCGCGAAAATTGACCTCATTCGGTCAATCTCTCATGAAATTTCCGAAAATTTTTCTGTTCGACAGCGTTCGCGCCCCTTCGCGCTCTGCATGGCGTATGATGGAGAAAAGGAGGGATTTTCATGCAGACATGCCGTTATCTTCCGGTAAAGGAAAACTGTTTTTCCGCTCTGCTCGGGCATTATACGACCTTTGGACTGCGTGCGGAGACCGAGACCGGACGCGGATGGGTGCCGCTTCTGACGCTTTCGGATGTTTCATGCGACGAGGAATTTATCCGCGCGTTCGCGCAGCGCTGCACGGAGTGCGGTCTGTCGCCCGTTCATCTGACCGACGCGGTGCTCGATGCGCTCCCATGAGACAAAAATCCCCTGCACCGGCGCTCACAGCGTTTCGATGCAGGGGATTTCATCTACTTAATCCATCGTCAGAAACCGCGAAACGGCCTCTACGTTGTCCTCATTGTATTCGATCTCGCGCGAGCAGGCCTTGCACAGGCAGATTTGCTCCCAATGGGTCAGCCTGCCGTCGGTCAGCCAGCGGTAAATGCCGAGCAGCTGGATGAAGCACGTGCAGATGAGCGCGAACTGCACCTTTTCGATCAGCACATCGTCGCCCAGCGCCTTCATAAAGTGGCGGTAGACGAAATACTCGAGCAGCTCATCATATTCATACAGCCGGTCTGCATAAGCGGCAAGGAAATCCGCGCGGCGCGCGAGCAGCTCGGGGATACGCGCGTGTACGTCTGCAAGCAGTCCGCGCCAGTCGTCCTTGTTGATCTCCAGAGACATAAAACGCTCGGTCAGCGCCTTCAGGCACGCTTCGGACCAGAACATGGCCGACCAGCGGAACGGCTCGTCCTCCTCGTCTGCGTATTCGGCGTCCCCCTCCACAGGGAACAGCAGGTCGTCATACTCGTTCTGCATTTTACAGCAGGCAAGGTGCAGCCGGTCCAGCTTTTCATCGAAGGAAACCGGCGTTTCCGGCTTGATGATGGCGAACAGCCGGTCGCGCATCGCGAACAGCGCCTGCTCGAATTCATCCGGCTCCTCGTCCGCTTCGCCGGTCACATCCCACTCCGGACGGTCTCTGCGGCGCAGGATGAGCTCGGCCGCCGCCTCGCAGCACAGACCCACGCCGTCCTCGCGGCCGCCTGCGAACCACTCGTAGTAGCGCGGATGGTCGGTGCAGATCTGCGCCATGTGCTCCTCACCGAGGTTCAGATATACCTCGCACAGGTTTTTGTCATTGAGGAACGGACAGCGCTCGCGCTCATCGAGAATGAAGTGCGCATTCTCCCCCGCCTGCTCGTCTGCCGGCGCGATCGCGGCGCACAGGCGCCTTGAAAAGTCGCTGCCGATGCTTTTATAGTACGCAAGCGTATCCTCGTCTACGTCGATCTCCCAGCCGATACAGCAGTTTTCCGTGCAGTCCGACGCGATGCAGCGGAAGTCTTTATAATAGGAAGGACGGCGAATGTAGCCCATCCCGATCACCTCTCAGGTCTTTTCGGTTTGTCACAATGCAAACCGTCCCGGTGTTGTCTTGACAAAGCCGGAACGTTTGAAGTATAATACCGGTATGAGAACGGCTTTCACTTGCCGGTGCGGTCGTTCCCCTGCATAAGTTTACAGCTTGAGGAAAACGCCGCTGCCTTTCAGGTGGCGGCTATTTCTTCGTGTAGTTCAAAATACCGAAGATAACCGTCGCAAGCAGCATCAGAAGTGTAAGTACCTCCATTGTTGTCATGCGCGTCACCCCCTTACTCGAGGGAATAACCTTGCCGTCTCATACTGGCGCACATATTATATCATGCAGCGACTTTCCTTGTCAATTTGCCGCCCTTCCGGGCGGTTTTTCTGTTTTTATCGCCGCATGCAAAAAGAGCTGCAATCTTTCGATTACAGCTCACTTCTGGCGGAGAGTTAGGGATTTGAACCCTAGAGACGCTCATCACGCCTACACGATTTCCAATCGTGCGCCTTCGACCACTCAGCCAACTCTCCATCTTGTTAAGTTGTTGTTCGTCGGTGTCAACCGCAGCGAACAATATGTATTATACAGACCTTTTGTCGTTTCGTCAATAGTTTTTTTGAAATTTTTCAAAAAATTTTTAAAGGGCGGAAAATGGTCTCTCCGCCCCGCTGCTTTCACTCGTCTGCGAGCTTCGCGACACGCACAAATTCATCCATCTCGCGCGTGCGCCATTTCTCCTTGTGGCAGAAGATCTGACGGTAGAGCGAGATATAGCAGTCCTCGACCGACAGCCGGATCAGCCTGCCCTGCTGTACGCCGCTCTCGACCGCGTACCACGGCAGAAAGGACACACCCCGGTCAACCTCGAGCTGGCGGATCTGTACGGTTACAGCCGACTGCGAATAGCCGAGGCTCTCCGCTGCGCGCGAAAAGCTGTTGAACTGCGCCACGCGGATGAACGTTGCAAGCTGACGGATCTCCATGTGTTTTCCCCTTCGTCTGTTATAAATAATTTTAATCCAAATGATAGAATATATGAATTTGACTTAATTGCATAAACAGAATATACTAAATTCGTAAACGGGTCAAGAAGGAATTTGGAAGTTTGCCACAGAATTTCTCTTTTGCACTTTGTCCACAAACCCAGCCATCTATTTTACAGCATTTTGCCGAAAATAAGTGGTTTTTTTGTGCCCAAAATGCGGCAGAGACCGCGGCAGTCTTTCACGGCAGCAGACAGAGAAGTATAACGAGGGGTCTGCGCCGCAAAATCAAGGAGGAGAAAAGAAATGGAAGAAAAGAAAAAGTTCAAGCTCGGGCTTCTGCCCAAACTCATCATCGCCATCATCATCGGCATCCTGTTCGGCCAGTTCCTGCCGGAGGGCTTCTGCCGCTTTGTGGTGACGCTCTCGTCGTTCTTCAGCCAGTTCCTGTCGTTCATCATTCCGCTGATGATCCTCGCCTACGTCACCATGGGCATCGCGAACCTCAAGAGCGGCGCAGGCAGGCTGCTGCTCATCACGGTCGCGCTCGCCTACTGCTCGACCCTGATCGCAGGTTCGGCCTCGTTCTTCGTCGCCGACACCCTGTTCCCGCATTTCATGAGCGCTGACGCGCTCGACAGGATCGCCGCGACTGCCGGCAACTCGCTCGAGCCGTATTTCAGACTGGAGATCCCGGCGCTGATGAACACGCTGTCCGCCGTCGTGCTCGCGTTCGTGCTCGGCCTGTGCATGTCCAGCCTGCGCGGCAGGACCATCGGCGACACGCTCTACAACGGCGTTTCCGATTTCTCCGGCATCATCGACTGCGTCCTGCACAACGTCATCATCCCGCTGCTGCCGCTCTACATCTGCGGCACGTTCACCGACATGACCAAGTCCGGCAAGACCTTCGCCATCCTCGGCATTCTCTGGAAGGTATTCATCGTCGTTATCATCATGCACCTGATCTGCATCTGCATCCAGTTCGTGATCGCCGGTCTCATCAGCCGCAAGAACCCGCTCACCCTCATCCGCAACCAGATCCCCGGCTACGCGACCGCGCTCGGCACGCAGTCCTCTGCGGCCACCATTCCGGTCAACCTCCAGTGCGCTGAGGCAGACGGCGTTTCCGCAGAGATCCGCAACTTCACCGTTCCGCTGTGCGCAAATATCCACATGGCAGGCTCGATGATCACCATCACCGCCTGCGCGACCGCAGTCTGCCTGATGAACCAGCTGCCGATCTCCATCGGCACGGTCATTCCGTTCATCATGACGCTCGGCATTGCCATGGTAGCATCTCCCGGCGCTCCGGGCGGCTCCATTATGACCGCCCTGCCCTTCCTGTACATGATCTTCGGCACCGAGGCCGGCGACCCGAGCGGCCCGATCTGCGCCATCATGGTTGCGCTCTACATCACGCAGGACTCGTTCGGCACCGCCTGCAACGTCTCCGGCGACAACGCCATCGGCGTGATTGTGGAGACCATCTACCGCAAGTTTATCTGCAAATCCGCCGCTCGGTAAGGAGAATCCCCTATGTCCTTTATCAGTGTTTTTGATGTGCTGGGACCGAATATGATCGGTCCCTCCAGCTCACATACCGCCGGCGCGGCGGTCATCGCGTATCTCGCGCACAAAATGATCGCGCCGCCGCTCAAAAAGGCGGATTTCACCCTGTACGGCTCGTTCGCCAAAACCTACCACGGCCACGGCACCGACCGCGCCCTGCTCGGCGGCATCATGGGTTTCTCGACCGATGACACCCGTATCCGCGACTCGTTTTCCATCGCGACCGAGCGCGGCCTTGCCTATTCGTTCACGCCGTGCGAGACCGAAACCGATGTCCACCCGAACACGGTTGACATCCGCATGGAGAACGCCGCCGGTCAGGTCATGACCATCCGCGGCGAGTCGCTCGGCGGCGGCAAATGCCGCATCGCGCGCATCAACGGCGTCGAGGTCGACTTTACCGGTGAATACAGCACGGTCATTGTCGTTCAGCAGGACAAGCCGGGCGTTGTGGCGCACATCACCAAGGTGCTCAGCGACAAGGGCGTAAACATTGCGTTCATGCGCCTGTTCCGCGAGGCGAAGGGACATACCGCCTACACCATCGTCGAGTCGGACGGCCGCTTCCCCGAGGGCATCGAGGAGCCGCTCCGCGACAACCCGAACGTCCGCGACGTCATGATCATCGAACCGTAAGGAGGAGAGCAGATTATGGATTTCAAAAACGCATCCGAGCTGCTCGCGCTGTGCGCACAGCAGCAGCTCCCTATCTCCGAGATCATGCGCCGCCGCGAATGCGAGCTGGGCGAGAGCACGCGCGACGAGGTCACGCACCGCATGACGCACGCGCTCGAGATCATGCGCGCCTCCGCCATGACGCCGCTCAAAACGCCCGTCAAGTCCATGGGCGGACTGATCGGCGGCGAGGCGAAAAAGCTCGCGCAGCACGATGCAAAGGGCCGCTCGATCTGCGGCGATGTGCTGCACAAGGCTGCGCAGTATGCGATGGCGGTGCTCGAGGTCAACGCCTCGATGGGCCTCATCGTTGCGGCGCCGACCGCGGGCAGCGCCGGCGTGCTGCCGGGTATGCTGTTCGCGCTTCAGGACTGCTACAAGGTGTCGGACGAGCGGCTGCTCGACGCGCTGTTCAACGCCGGCGCCATCGGCTATCTCGCCATGCGCAACGCGACTGTTGCCGGTGCGGTCGGCGGCTGTCAGGCCGAGATCGGCGTCGCCTCCGCCATGGCGGCGAGCGCCGCGGTCGAGCTGATGGGCGGCTCTCCCGAGCAGTGCCTCGACGCGGCGTCCACCGTGCTGATGAATATGCTCGGTCTGGTCTGCGACCCGGTCGGCGGTCTGGTCGAGTACCCGTGCCAGAACCGCAACGCGGCAGGCGTGGCGAACGCCCTCGTTGCCGCAGAACTGTCGCTCGCCGGTATCCGCCAGTTCATCCCGTTCGACGAAATGCTCGACACCATGTACGCTGTCGGCCGCCGCATTCCGCTCGAGCTGCGCGAGACCGCCCTCGGCGGCTGCGCCGCCACCCCGTCCGCCTGCGAAAAATGCGGGCTGTGCTCATAAGCAAGACCACATCCGATACACTTTATATACAGCAGAAGGCCGTCCCCTCACATACTCCTCGGGAACGGCCTTTTGCGATTATGTACGTTTTCGCGACAGTCTAAAGGGCGCTCCCTGTTCGGGAGCGCCCTTTCGCTTATTTACTTGCAGAACTCGCTGCGGACTTCCATATATCTGACGATCTCCTCGACCACGCCCTCAAAGCCGAGCACGCCGCTGTTGATCGAGAGGTCATAGTTTCTCGCATCGTACCAGTCGTGGCCCGTGTGGTGCTTGTAGTAGCGCGCACGGTAGTCGTCGATCTCGCTGATCTTCTTTCTGACCTCGTTTTCGGGGAGAGAATCGACCTTCATCGCCTGCTCGACGCAGAACTCCGGGTCTGCATGGACGAACACGCGCACGACATCCGGTCGGTTCCTGAGAATGTAGTCCGCGCAGCGGCCGATGAGCACGCACGGGCCCTGATCGGCGAGCCGCTCGATGATCTTGACCTGATAGGAGAACAGCGCCTCGTCCCTGAGGTAGGATTTCGAGGAGTCGTTCGGCACCGGTATATCGCCGCGGTAACGGGCGTGCAGACGCGCGATGAAATCACTCTTGAGGCGCTCGTCGGAGAACAGCATCGCGTTTACGCCGCTGTCCTCGGAGGCCATGGTGATGATCTCACGGTTGTAAAACGGGATGCCGAGCCGCTCCGCCAGCATCTTGCCTACCGTCTTGCCGCCCGAGCCGTACTGCCGGGCGATCGTAATGATATAAGGCTTCATAAAACCAACCCTCTTTTCCAAATTACTCGCCGAGATAAGCCTTCTTGATCGAGTCGTCGTTCAGCAGATCGGAGGCTCTGCCGGTCTTGACTACCCTGCCGGTCTCGAGAACGTAGCCACGGTCCGCGATGGACAGCGCCTTCTTCGCGTTCTGCTCGACCAGAAGCACGGTCGTGCCCGCCTTGGAAACGTCCTCGATGATCTTGAAGATCTCGCCGACGAACAGCGGGGACAGACCCATCGACGGCTCGTCGAGCAGCAGGATGCGCGGCTTGCTCATCAGCGCGCGGCCCATCGCGAGCATCTGCTGCTCGCCGCCGGACAGCGTGCCGGCCGCCTGATTTTTGCGCTCCTCCAGGCGCGGGAAGCGCTCGTAGACCATTTTCAGCGACTCGGGAATCTCGCCTGCCGGGCGGGTATATGCGCCCATGCGCAGGTTTTCCGCAACCGTCAGACCGGCGAACACGCGGCGACCCTCGGGAACGTGGCTCATGCCGAGGCGCACGATGGCGTGGCCCGGCTTGCGGGTGATGTCCCTTCCCTCGAAGGTGACCGTGCCGCCCTTCGACGGCAGCAGACCGGTGATGGTGTGCAGCGTGGTGGTCTTGCCGGCGCCGTTCGCGCCGATGAGCGCGACGACCTCGCCCTCGTTTACCTCGAAGGAAACGTCACGCAGCGCATGAATCAGGCCGTAGTAAACGTTGATGTCCTTGACTTCGAGCATTGCCATAAGCTTGTTTCCTCCTCTCTTATTCGCCCAGATAAGCCTTGACGACTTCCGGATTGCTCAGAACTTCCTTCGGCGTGCCCTCCGCGAGCAGACGGCCGAAGTTGAGTACATACAGATATTCGCAGATACCCGAGACCAGCTTCATGTCGTGCTCGATGAGCAGGACGGTGACGCCGAAGCGCTTGCGGACGACTTCGATGGTCTCCATCAGCTCCTCGGTCTCGTTCGGGTTCATGCCGGCTGCCGGCTCGTCGAGCAGCAGCAGCTTGGGCTCGGTCGCGAGCGCGCGCGCGATCTCGAGCTTGCGCTGCTTGCCGTATGGCAGGTTGGCCGCGCGGTAGTCCGCGACGCTCTCCAGACCGAACACGCTCAGCAGCTCCATCGCCTTCTCGTCCATCTGTTTCTCCTTTTTACGGTAGGAGCCGAGGTGGAACATGCTTTCCGCGAACGAGTAGGTGATCTGGTTGTGCAGACCGGTCTTTACGTTGTCCAGAACGCTCAGTTCGGAGAACAGGCGGATGTTCTGGAAGGTGCGGGCAACGCCCATTTTGCAGATCTCGTGCGGCTTCTTGCCGATGAGGTTCTGTCCGTCCAGACGGATGCCGCCGTCAGTCGGGCGGTATACGCCGGTCAGCATATTGAAGACGGTGGTCTTGCCGGCGCCGTTCGGGCCGATGAGACCGACCAGACCGCCCTTTTCGATCTTCATGCTCAGCTCGTCAACGGCGCGAAGGCCGCCGAACGAAATGCCGAGCGAGGTTACTTCGAGCATAGCCATGAGTTACGCGCCCTCCTTTCCGGACTTCTCCGCTCTCTCGAGCTTTTCCATCTGCTTCATGCCGCGCTTTTCGAGCATGCGCTTTTTGAGCGAGGAGTTGTTGAACAGCATCATCACGATCAGCAGGATCGCGTAGATGAGCATACGGTAGTTGCTCAGGCCGCGCAGCAGCTCAGGCAGCAGCGTGAGCAGCGCCGCCGCGATGATCGAGCCCCAGATGTTGCCGAGGCCGCCCAGAACGACGAATACGAGCACGAGGATAGAGGTGTTGAAGTCGAACTTCGCCGCAGTAACGGTCGAGAAGTTCATCGCGTACAGCGTGCCTGCCATGCCGGCGAAGGCCGCGGAAACGACGAAGGCGAGCAGCTTGTAGTGCGTGACCGAAATGCCGATGGAGTCGGCCGCGATCTTGTTGTCGCGGACCGCCATGACTGCGCGGCCGGTGCGGCTGTTGATAAAGTTCAGCACGAAGAACAGGGTCACGAGGATGAGAACGACGCCCGAGGTGAACGTCGAGATCTTGGCAACGCCCGATACGCCGATCGGTCCGTTGATGATCATCTTGCCGCCGTCGCCGAGCTGAAAATTCTGCTCGACCAGGCTGAAATGCAGGCCGTCCGCATCCCTGCCGAGGTACATGACGTTGACGATGTTCTTGATGATCTCGCCAAAGGCGAGAGTAACGATGGCGAGGTAGTCGCCCTTGAGGCGGAGCACCGGCACGCCGACGATGACGCCGGCGAGCGCCGCGAAGGCCGCGCCGACGATCATGGCGACAGCCAGACGCAGCGGCGCGAGCGGGATGGCGTCCGCAAGGCAGGTCGTGGTGACGATGCCGGCGAACGCGCCGACCGACATGAAGCCGGCGTGGCCGAGCGACAGCTCGCCGAGGATACCGACGGTCATGTTGAGCGAGATCGCCATGACGACATACGCGCAGATCGGCACGAGCAGGCCCTTGATCTGACTCGAGATCATGCCGCCCGCGATGAGCGCCTGTACGATGATGAATGCAGCGATGACGATACCGAACGAAAGCAGGGTATCGCGTCCGCGTCTGGACGCCGCATAGGATTTTAACTTGTTCATATCCGATGCCTCCCCCTTAAACCTTTTCGCTCACGTGCTTGCCGAGCAGGCCGTCCGGCTTGACGAGCAGCACCACGATCAGCACGCCGAACACGATCGCGTCGGACAGCTGGGTGGAAATGTACGCCTTGGCGAAGATCTCGATGATGCCGAGCAGCACGCCGCCGACGAACGCGCCCGGGATCGAGCCGATGCCGCCGAATACGGCTGCGGTGAAGGCCTTGATGCCGGGCAGGGAGCCGGTCGTCGGCATCAGGGTCGGATAGGCGGAGCAGAGCAGCACGCCTGCGATCGCCGCGAGGCCCGAGCCGATGGCGAAGGTGATGGAAATGGTCGTGTTGACGTTAATGCCCATCAGCTGCGCCGCGCCCTTGTCCTCGGATACCGCGCGCATCGCGGTGCCGACCTTGCTCTTGCCGGTGAACAGCATGAGCGCGACCATGATGACGACGCAGGCGAACACGGTGACGAGTGTCACGCGGGAAATCTGGAGCTGACCGCCGAACAGGCTGATCGCGTCGCCGGTGACGACCGAGCTGAAGCTCTTGGGGTTGGAGGTCCAGATCAGCAGCGCCGCATTCTGGAGGAAGTAGGAAACGCCGATGGCGGTGATCAGAACGGCGAGCGACGGAGCCGCGCGCAGCGGCTTGTAGGCCAGTCTTTCGATCGCCATGCCGAGCACCGTGCAGACGATGATCGCGAGCACGACACCCATCCATGCCGGCCAGCCGAGATAGGTCGTCGCGCAGAAGCACATATAGCCGCCTACCATGATGACATCGCCGTGGGCAAAGTTCAGCATTTTCGCAATGCCGTAAACCATCGTATAGCCCAGTGCGATGATCGCGTAGATGCTGCCCAGACTGATGCCGCTGATCAAATGGTTCAAAAAGCTCATGTTTGGAACACCTCAAATCATATTTCTCTCAAAAATTGCTTATGAAATGGGGCGGTGGCTCGGCGAGCCGCGTCAAGCCGTCGCCCCACCCCATAAAAAACAGATGGAATGCAGAAGAATAGGCGGAAAGGAGGGCTTGCAAAACAGCCCTCCTTCACTCGCCTTTGAGCAATCCGCTATGAAATATATTTCAGTGGATTATACGTTTACGTACTTGCCGTCCTTGATTACAGCAACGGTCGGGTCCTTGGTGACAGCGCCCTCGGTGCTCCAGGTTGCGCTGGTACCGGTCAGGCCGTCGAAGGTCATGGAGGTAAACTGCTCGATCATCTTGTCGCACAGGTCCTCAGCGGACATATCCGGGGTAGCGCCCGCGTTCTCGAGAGCCTGCTTGTAAGCGTATACGCAGTCGTAAGCGTCAGCTGCGAACTGGTTCGGGGTTTCGCCGAACTGCTCCTGATACTTCTTAACGAAGGAAGCGGTCTTTTCATCGGTGGAGTTTGCGTTGAACGGGGTCATCAGCATCAGGCCCTCAGCCAGAGAGGTATCAAAGCCTTCAAGGGTCAGGATGCCGTCCATGCCGTCTACGCCGAAGAAGGTGGTCTGGAAGCCCATGTCATGCGCCTGCGTCAGGATGAGGGAAGCCGGCTGGTAGTAGATCGGCAGGAACACGAGCTCCGCGCCCTTGCTCTTGGCGTCGTTCAGCTGTACGGAGAAATCGTTCGCAGAGGAATCGGTAAAGGTCATGTCGGAAACGACCTCGAGACCCTTGGTCTTTGCCTCTTCTACGAACTTGTCGTGGATACCGGTGGAGTAAACGTCATCGTTCTTCCAGATGATAGCGATCTTGGTGCCGAGCTTCTTCTCTGCGATCTTGTCAGCAGCCAGAGTACCCTGCGCCGGGTCGATGAAGCACATCTGGAACATATTGTCCTTGCCCTCGGTGGTACCGGTGGAGGAAGCGGACGGGGTCAGAGCGAAAATGCGGTCGCTGTAAGTCTCTGCTGCGGTAGCCTCGCACGGCTTGGAGGTTACGGAGCCGAGGGACAGCTGCATGCCCCAGTCCTTCAGGGTGTTGTAGGCGTTAACGGCCTTCTCGGCGTCGCCCTCGTCGTCCTGATAGTTCAGCTCGAACTGAATATCGCCGCCTTCGGCGTTGATCTCGTCAACCGCGATCTGTGCGCCGTTCTTGCAGGCGTTGCCGTAAATTGCGGCTGCGCCGGTCAGCGGGCCGGTGCCGCCGAGCTTGAAGGCTGCGCCGGAAGCGGAGCTGTCGGTCGAGCTGTCTGCACTGTCGGAGCCGGTGGAAGCGGAAGAACCGCAGCCGGTCAGCGCCGCAGCCAGCATTGCGCCGGCCAGAAGCATACTGAGTGTCTTTTTCATGGTGATTTCTCCTTTTCATCTCTGGAATGGAGGTTTTCCTATCCATCCCGTCTGATTATTGTGTTTATTATACTACTCTCTCGGCTCATCGGCACGTTTTTTTTTGAGTTTTCAACAATTTCAGATAATCTACCGATTATTAAAAAATCAATTCGTTCATTTTTGTGTTTTCTGCATAAAGACATTTGTCCGTATCGCAAGGAAGGATGCAGTTTTTTCTCCCCGTGCAGTCCGTTCTGCGATGTGTCCCGCAGGCGTGTTTTCCTGTCCGTTTCCGGAGCTTTTCCTCTACAAAAAAACCGGGGAGCCTGTCCCCGGTTTGAACCTGTCGAAAAAACTATCGTTTTTCCGACAATCTGTATTCTGACTGCGCAGAACACGAGTCGTCCGAACGTTCCCATGCGGAAACCTTCTCCCTCCGGACGCAACAAAACCGAGGTACACGCCCTCGGTTTGGATGCGCCTGCGCGGTTCTTACTCCTGCGCGAGCTCCCTGCCGAACGGCAGGATGTGCATACGGTATTTCTGCTTGTCGACCAGCAGCGTGCGGTCCGCGATCGGCATGAGGTCTGCGACCTTGTCCGGCGGCGTGCAGATGACCGCCTGAAGCCCCATCCCCCGCAGCAGGCGCACGCTTTCCACGATGCGCTCGCTGTCCATCTTGTTGAACGCCTCGTCGAACACCACGAGCCGCACGGTGTTGCCCAGACTCGAGGTATCGCTGACGCGGTAGAGCTGCGCGAAGGAGGCGAGGACCGAAATATAAAACGGCGTCTGCGTCTCGCCGCCCGATTTCGTGCCCATGGTCTGCGAAAGCAGCTGCTTCGAGCCGTTCTGGTCTGTGGTCTCGAGGTCAAATTTCAGATAGGTGCGGAAATCCGTGAAGCGCTCGATGTTTTCCTGCAGTTCGCTCTGCCTGCGGGCACTCGGCTGCGTATCGTCCGCCATCGTGATCTGGCTGAACAGCCTGTCGATCAGCGGACCGTATTTCTCCTGAAACTGCGCGGAGAACAGCGTAATATCGCCCTCCATCAGCTCGGGCGCCATGATCATGTCGTAGTAATCCGCGTAATCCGGACTGCGGTCGACGCGGAACTGATAGCTGTCCGTGCCAAACTGCGCCTGCCGCAGCGCCCGGTTCAGATTTCTCACCTGTGCCTGCACCTGCTCGATGCTGCTCTTGAGCCGGGAGAGGAAGTCGTTCTGGAACTGCTCCATCGCGCTCTCGCGCGCCGCCCTGATCTTGCGGCGGTAACGCGGCAGCTCGCTCTCCTCGAGCGCACGGCGCTCCGCGTCGAATTCGTCGTTGTCGAGCGCCTCCGCGCGGAACGGGCACGGCGCAAAGCGCTCGGCATACGCGCGGCGCGCCGCGAACAGACGGCTGCGCGCGGTCTCCGTGTCCTTCTCGGCCTGCTCACGGCTCTCGGAAAACGCATGGAGCACATTTTCCGGCTTTTTCAGCCGCGCAAGCTCCATGCGGTAACGCGGCACGCCGGTTTCATCACGGTACGCCTCGGTGTACTCCCTCTCGAGCAAGGTCTGCATCTCGCTTTGCTCGCGGTACTGTCCGGGCAGGATCTCATCTGTCAGCTGACGGATGCGCTCGTCGAGCTGACCGCGGAGCGAGATCTGCTCCTCCTTCTGCCGGCTCAGCGCATGGATCTCCCCGCTCAGGCGCTCGATCAGCGCTTCCTGCTCCTCGATCCACATCAGATTGATATGCCCGCGCTGCTCCTCGAGCGCCGCATTTTCCTCGCGTATCTCCTCGACGCGCAGGTAATCGCCCTGCCGTTCGGGCACGACCTTCTGCACGAAATACGGCAGCAGGAGCGGCTGCTTCTGCCGGGACAGTACGGAAAAGACCGGCTCCCTGCGTGCAAGCTCGTCCTCGAGCTGCGCCGTTTCCTCCTCGAGACGGCGGATGCGCAGCGTGACCGCGTAGCGGCCGATAAAGGCGTCATCCATCCTCTCGCGGCTGAGCGCACGGGCGACATAACCCTGATACAGCATGCCCTCCGCCGTGATCGCGGTCCTGTACTGCCGCAGCTCGTCGACCGACGCGCAGCACTTCACGCGCCCGAGCAGATAGTCCACATAGGTGCGCGCGAGCGGGTTTTCGGTCTCGACCTTTCCGGCAAGACTGCCGTCCATCGGACGGAGCTGCTCCTTTTCGCGCAGGCTGCCGATGTCGACAAGGCCGAAGGCGCGGAATTTCGGGTCGCGCCTGATACTGTCGTAAAGGCGCAGCGCCTGCGGATAATACGCCGGTTCGACAAGGAAATACAGCTTCTGACTGCCGAGATAGCCCTCGACCGCGCCGCGCCATGCCTCGTCCGCGATCTCGAGAACATCCGCGAGGATGTTGACGGCGACCGGCGAGCCGACCTGCTGCGCAAGCTCGCTCTCGAGCCGCGACCGGCACGCCAGCAGGCCGCGCGGATAGTCCTTGACGTTATCGCGCAGACCGGCGAGCACCTTTTTCCTCTTTCCGAGCTGCTCCCGCGCCTCCGTGAGACGGTCTCCGAGCCGGTGAGAAGCCTCCTGCATGGCGTTCATCAGCGCGTCCGTCGCCTCCTGCGCCGCCTCGAACACGCTCTGCGGCTGCGCGAAAATGCTCATTTCGCCGCTCTTCAGCGGCTCATATGCGCCGCGCACCTGCTGCGCCGCCGCGCAGACGGCGTCGAGGGAGCCTTCCTCGTCCCAGCTCAGGACCGTTTCTCCGAGATGCTCCAGACGCAGCGCCTCGCGCTTGATCTCGAGCGCCTCGTTCTCCAGCCTGCGCGTCAGCTTTTCCTGCTCGTCGAGCAGACGGCGGCCTGCCCTGTCCAGCTCCTCAAGCTCCCGGCAGGCATTGCTGCTGTCCTTTTTGCGGATGTATTCCTGCCGCTGCGCCTCCTTCTGCTGTACCTCGGCCGCCAGACAGTCGATCTTCTGCTGCGCCGCCGCGCGTTCCTCGCTGCACGTGCGCTTTTCCTGCTCGCGGCCGTCGATCTGCGCCTGAAGCGTCTCGCTGCGCGACCAGTGCACAAGAAACGACTCGAGCTTCCAGCGCCCGGCCGTGTCCCGCATCTCCCCGTACAGCTTCGCGATCTCGTTCAGCGCGGCGAGCTTTTCCTCCTGCCGCTGCGCCATCTGCTCATGACGCTTGTAGTCGCGGATATTCTGCTGCATCGCCTCGATGTCCGGCTTGTCCGGAACATCGCAGATATTCTCGGTGATAAACTGCTGGATATCGACGATTGGGCGGAAGGAGACCGCCTTTTTCAGCATGCGGAACACCTGCTCGGTATGTACATTCCAGCGCGAGAGCAGATTGCGGCGGTATTCCCACTGGGTCTCGCAGACCTCCGCCCGGCGGCAGTTCTCCTTGAGAAAGCGGCGCAGGCTCGGCAGGTCGATGGCCTCCCCGTTCTCGATGAAGCAGTTTTCCGGCAGCGTGCCGGTGTAGATGAAGAAATGGTCGCGGCGGCTGCCGTCGCGGCGGCAGTCGAACATGACGCCGCACACAAAGCTGCTGCGCTCCGCATCATCATAAAACTCGCAGGCGATATAACTCGAAAAATCCTTTCCGCGGCGCGAGCGCGGATTGTTCTCGTCCATGTCGGCGCGCAGATAGCCGTCCAGCGTGCGCTGCGAGCGCTCGTTCGCGGCGAGATTGAAGTTCCGCGCGTTGGTCTCGCCGAGGAGCACGATCTGGAGCGCGTCGATGACGGTGGACTTGCCGGCGCCGTTCCTGCCGGTCAGAAAGTTCACGTCCCCTACCTCGATCAGCTCCCTGTCGAAATACAGCCAGTTAATCAGCAGTATTTTCTTCAGCTTCTTCATCGGCATTCTCCTCCTTTCTCAGCACAGCCGCCGCCTCGTGCAGTCTCTCCGCGGAAACGGCGGTCAGAATGGTCGGCAGAATGGCAAAGCGGCAGTCCGCCTGATTGTATCTGCCTTCGATGCGCTGAATGACGGAGTGGTTCTCGAACACGAGCATCGCGCGCCTGAATTCATCCATGTTCGGCTTTGCCGGGAGGATGGCGTAGTCGGTCACGACCTTTTCGAGCACCTCGCGCACGGTGCACAGCGCGTCCTGCTCCAGCCCCAGACGTTCCTGACTTTCGTCGTACAGCATGCGCAGCGCGAGCAGGATGGCGGTCTCTCTCTTGGAGAGGATGAGGCGGTTTGCCTCGTCCGTATTGATGACGTAAAAGCAGCCGTTCGCCTCGTCGTGCCGCAGATCCCAGTCGAGCAGACTGAGATAATCGCGCACGGCCTCAAAATGGATGGACAGAAAGGTATAGTCCGGGTTGTTCAGGCGTTCCCTGCCCGGGCGGTACAGCGTGCGCACGACAAAGGTGCGGCTGAGCAGCTGATTGCAGACCGACTTGAACTGCTGAAGCTCCTTCGCGGTCGCGCTGCTTATAAAATCCAGATTCATTTCTCGTTCTCCTTCCGGCTGAACTGCACCTTTGGAATGGAATATCCGTTTTCACAGACCGAGCCGCCGAGCTCCTCGACCTGATACGCCGCCCGCCTCGAGCCGCCGGACAGCACGGCGAGCAGGCTCATCACATAGTCCCTGTCATTCTCGAGCGGAATGTCCGTCGACAGGCAGGTATCCCGGTCTCCCAGCCAGCCCTGCACGCAGGCGGCGACGGCGGCGCGGCCGTATTCCGAGTGCAGCAGCGCGGCCGCCTGCGCGGCGGAGGCGGCGTCGGTTTCGTTCTCCTCGATCAGCACCGCAGCGGCTCTCGACCGCTTTCCCGGGCGTTTCCGGTACCACAGGCTCTTTTCCGACAGATACGACTGCTCATACAGCTGAAACACCGGCCGCAGCCTGTCGGTCAGGCCGTCCGCCCTGCGGCTGTGCGAGAGCGCGGTCAGCACGGCGTCGAGGTCGCCGCGAACGTTCTGCTCCCGGCTCGTGAGGTTTTCGATCTTCTGCGTCGCGGCGCGGGTATAGCGGCGCACCTGTGCGTCGATCTCATCGAGATAGTCGTGCTCCAGATCGTCATAGCACTCCTGCACCCAGAATATCCGGCGCAGGATGTCCGCGCGGCAGTCCTCCATCGTGCCGCCGCGCCGCTCCTGCTGCGCCGCCCTCGCCATGGCGGCGAGCTGCTCGTCGTCCTCCGCCCAGCGCATGAGCACCGTGCGGATGGGCACGCGGTATTTCGGCACGGAGTCCTTGATCTTGAGCGGACGGATGTACGCCTCGATGACCTTCTGACCGAAATCATCGAAATAGGACGAAAGCACCTCGCCGACGTCGTGCAGCTCGAGCTGCATCTGAAAATAGTGCTTTACGTTGTGATAGACCAGCCGGAGCAGGCGGATGAGCGCCTGCGTATTGTCGAAGGCCGTATAGACCGCCGCCATCTTCTCATAGGCAGAGCCGGTCTCGTCCGCGACCCGGAGCGCGGAATAGGTGCCGAACACATAGGAAAAGCCGCGCGCCGGCCTGTCATCGCGCAGCTCATGGAACAGCTCGAGCAGACGGCTCGCGTAGCCCGGCACGGTGATGTACTCCCGGAAATCCGGGCCGCGCTCCTTCTCGAACCAGCCCTTCGCACACAGCTTGCGGATGAGAAAGCGCGCGCGTCCGGAAATATCGCGCAGCTCGTTTTCGTCGATGTCCTCGCCCTCGAAGGTCGCGTCCGCGAGCTGCTGCTCCAGGCGGCTGCGCAGCATGGAGTACAGCTCGTCCTCGGGCAGCCTGAGCTTTTGCCGGTATGCCATGCAGAGCACATCGAGCGCGTCCGCGTACAGCGCCCGGTTCGGGGACGCGAGCGGCGAGAACAGCTCGTCCGGCACGGCTTCAAAAAATTTCATAAACGGTATCCTCCTGCGGAAGGAGCCCTTCCGCTCGTTTTTCGTCTGATACAATTATACGGTTTCCGCGCAGATTTTACAATGTGCAGCTTGTCGGAAAAGTCCCTTTCCACGCAAAGGCAGTCCGGTCTCCACCGCCAGGGCGCACAGGGACGAGGTCGCGCTGTACGATATCCTGCTGAGCTGCCGCAGAGCGCCCTCGGCGGGCGCATCAGAAAAACGAAAGCGGCCCGCCGTCCGCGTTTTGCAGACAGCAGGCCGTTTCCGGAGGAGCATCCGCGTCAAAGTCCGGCCTCGGAGGCCGCGAGCGCGTCCATCTCCTCCTGAAGATAACGGAAGAACAGCGCAGCGTGATAGCCGTCCGCAACGGCGTGCGCGATCGACAGCGCGACCGGCATTCTGACCGCGCCGCCGCTCTCCTCATATCTTCCCATCACGATAATGGGAAAGAAGGCCGGTTCGCTGCTGCCCGTCACGCGGCTGCCGCAGCCGGTGAACGAGACCCATGGCGTGCAGGACACGCAGTAGAAGTTCGCCGGCTGACCCGGCTTCGCCTTGATGCCGTGATTGCCGCCGAAGGTCTGCATATCCGCCGTGACCGCGCGGTAGAACGTGCCGAAATCGTCGGAGAAATCCGTCCAGCAGTCGGAAAACGTGCAGTCATCCGCGTGAAAGATCGTGTAGTTGGGAACGACCCGGTCCCAGACGCACAGCTCGCCGTCCGCATTCCGGAACATGCGGAAATTCTCGATGCGGCCGAGCGTCCGGGTGACGCAGTAGATCGCCGCAGGGTAAAAGCGGTATCCGTTCGCGCGGCAGAAACCGAGCAGATTTTTCACGTTTACGGGTGCGGTCATATTGAATTCGACCTTGAGCGTCTGACTGTAATAGCGGTAGTGCTCACGGCGCGGCCAGGTTGCCATGTCGATTTTTGTGTAGTGCTCCATTTTCGGCTGTATCTCCTTTTGTACTGCGGCAGATCGGATGGATATTATACTCTCATCATACCGCAAACACGCGGAAACGCAAGCGTTTTTTGCGGCGGATCTCCCGAAGGACAGAAAAACGCCGTTTCCCGGCTGTCTCCTGCGCAATGTGGAGAACGATTGAAAAAGGGCGCACTGTCGTGCTATAATAACAGCAGAATATCCCGAAGGAGGAAGTTTGATGATTGAGGTAAATGCGATGGGCGAGGCATGCCCGATCCCGGTCGTAAAAACACTGCACGCACTGCAGGAGCTGAACGGCGCCGGCACGGTGCAGACGCTCGTGGACAACGAGATCGCGGTGCAGAATCTGACGCGCCTTGCGGAGAGCAAGGGCTGCGCCATCCGGACCGAAAAGCGCGGCGAAAAGGAGTTCTGCGTGACCATCACGACCGAGGGCGCGGTCGCAGAGAGCGGAGACGAGGAAATTTCCTGCACCGTACCGGCCGCGCAGAAAAAGACCGTCGTTGTCATTTCCGCCGACCACATGGGCGAGGGCGACGACGAGCTGGGCCGCATCCTGCTCAAGGGCTTCCTGTTCGCGCTCACCCAGCAGGAAAAGCTGCCGTCGACCCTCCTGTTCTACAACGGCGGCGCGCGCGTTACCTGCGAGGGCTCGCCGTCGCTCGAGGATCTGAAAAATCTCGCCGCGCTCGGCGTCGAGATCCTGACCTGCGGCACCTGCCTGAGCCACTACGGCCTGACCGACCGGCTTCAGGTCGGCGGCGTTACCAACATGTACGTTATCACCGAAAAGCAGATGCAGGCCGATCTGGTCCTTCGTCCGTGATGCGGCGCAGAAGGCCGGTGCTCGTGATCGCGTTTTCCTCGACCGAGCAGGCGCTTGCCGCAGAGGCGCTGTTTACGAACAGCGGCCTGCCCGGGCGCATGATCCCCATCCCGTCGCAGGTCAGCGCCGGCTGCGGTCTCGCATGGAAGGCGGAGGTCGACGAAAGGCCGCAGCTCCTTGCGGCTCTGGCGCAGGCAGGCTGCGGCTACGAAACGGACGCGGTCGTCCAAATGTACGGCTGACAAATGGAGACAGACATGATCTATCTGGATAATGCGGCGACAACGCTGCACAAGCCGCCGGAGGTTGCCGAGGCGGTGAAAAACGCGATACTGACCACCGGGAATGCCGCGCGGGGCGCGCACGGCGCGTCGCTGTCTGCGTCGCGCATGGTATTCGAGACGCGGAGCAGACTGGCGGAGCTGTTCGGCTGTCCGCGCGCCGACCATGTCGTTTTCACGGCAAACTCGACTGAGGCGCTGAATATCGCGGTCTACGGACTGATTTCGGCGGGCGATCACGTCATTTCGACCGATCTCGAGCATAATTCCGTGCTGCGCCCGCTGTACGATATGCAGACGCGCGGTGCGGCGGTCGATTTTGTCCGCGCAGACCGCCGCGGAAACATCCGATACGAGGACATGGAGGCGCTGTTCCGCCCGAACACAAGGGCGGTCGTCTGCACTCACGCCTCCAATCTGACCGGAAATATGCTCGATATTGCCCGGATCGGCGCGATGGCGCACGCGCACGGCGCGCTTCTGGTGATCGACGCCTCGCAGACCGCCGGGGCGGCGCTGATCGATATGCAGAAAATGGGCATTGATGTGCTCTGCTTTACCGGCCACAAGGGTCTGATGGGGCCGCAGGGCACCGGCGGCCTGTGCATCCGGCCGGGCGTGGAGCTGCGGCCGCTGCTGCGCGGCGGCACGGGCGTGCACTCCTACGACCGGGAACAGCCGAAGGAATATCCGGCGCGGCTCGAGGCCGGAACGCTCAACGGTCACGGCCTTGCCGGGCTGCACGCGGCGCTCGATTTTATCCTGCGGCAGGGCGCGGAGTCCATCGGCGCACGGGAGCGGCAGCTGATGCGCCGGTTTTACGAGGGCGTTCGCAGCATTCCCGGTGTGACGGTCTACGGCGATTTTACCGCGCCGGAGCGCGCTGCGATCGTGACGCTCAACATCCGGGATTACGACTCGGCCGAGATCGCGGATATTCTGGCCGAGGACTACGGCATCGCGACACGGGCCGGAGCGCACTGTGCGCCGCGTATACACGAGGCGCTCGGCACGGTACAGCAGGGTGCGGTGCGGTTCAGCTTTTCCTTTTTTAATACGGAGGAGGAAGCGGACGCCGCCGTTTCCGCCGTCCGGGAGCTTGCCGAGGAATAAAGCACAAACCGCGCGGCGTGTACCTCGGTTTGCGGACGATCCGTGTTCTGCGAAGGCAAAACACGGATTGTCGGAAGAACGAAGTTTGTCGGCAATCTCAAAGCCCCCGTTCTTGTGAACGGGGGCTTTGCTGTATCAAACAGAAAAGTGAACTATGCTCCGGTTTCTGTTTTCCTTATCGATCCGCGCAGACAGGATGCAGATCATCCCGAATACGAGATTATCTGTTTTTCCGGGCGTGACCGATCAGGTAGCAGACAGCGGCTACGATCATGCCGTTGATGGAGGCGATGCCCCAGGACACAACATTTGCAACCACGGCGCCCAGGATGACGCCTGCGACCGCATACCAGTTGACCGTCTCGGTGACTTCGACGTCCCGGTACTTCTCGCGGTCCATGAAGAAGCTCATGACGAGGATGATGCCGACCGGGGGCAGCGTGCAGTTCAGAATATTCAGCCAGCCGCAGAAATTCCAGTACAGCCAGACGGCGAGCGCCGTGCCGACGATGCCGGAGATGAGGACCATCGGCTTTTTCTTCTGACCGAAGATGTTCGCGAGACCCAGACCGGCCGAGTAGAGCGCATTGTCGTTGGTCGTCCAGATATTGAGGCCGAGCACCAGAATAGCCAGATAGAACAGACCGAGGTTGATCATGACCTCAAAAATGTCGTTGCCGCCGACGTAGACCGAGGAGATCGCGCCGAAGAAGAACATCAGCGAGTTGCCGATGAAGAAGGCGATGACGGTCGTGATGGCGCCGATTCTGCCGTTTCGCGCAAAACGGGAGAAATTCGGGGTCGCCGTGCCGCCGGAGACAAACGAGCCGATGACCAGACCCGCGCCGCCGATGACGGTCAGCGTGCCGCTGGATTTCGCGAACTGGTCGATGATCGTGCCGTCGCCGCGCGAGACCGCCATGACCATGGCGATCGTGCCGAGAATGGCGACGAGCGGAACCGCGATGTAGCTGATGAGCGTCAGCGACTTGATGCCGAAGTACGCCGAAGCGGTCATGCACGCGCCGGCGATGATGACGAGCGCCCATTCCGCCGCGGTGCTGCCGCCGAGCAGCTCGTTTGCGACCGGAATGGCGAACATGGCGATGCCGACGCCGAACCAGCCGATCTGTGTGAAGGAGATCATCGCCGAGGGCAGATACGAGCCCTTGCTGCCGAAGGCCTTGCGCGCGAGCAGATCAAGACTCATGCCGGTCTCCGCGCCGACGTAGCCGAGCAGGCCGGTGTACAGGCTGAGGATGAGGCCGCCGATGATGAGCGAGACGAGAAAGCCGCCGAAATCCAGACCGTCGGCCAGCTCCTGACCGACCCACATGCTCGCCGAGAAAAAGGTGAAGCCGAGCATGATCATGAACATGGTCACGATACCGCGGCGCGCGTACTGCGGCACCGCCGCCTCCGCAAAATCGATATCTACCGTCGTTTGTTCTTTTTTCATTGATTACCGTCCAATCTTTTGCTGTGAATCTGTTACAGGATGTACTTTTTGAGCGTCGAGGTGAACTCCTCGATGCGCTGAAGGGCGATCTGCTCGAGCGAGATGCCGCGCAGGCTCTCGACGAAGCCGCGCTCCTGCTGATACAGCCAGCGCGTCAGCTTTTCATCGAGCTTTCCGTAGTGGCAGTCCCTGACCCAGTCCTCGTAGGAGATCGGCAGAGCGTGGCCGAGCTTTTCCTCGAGCAGCGCCTGCTTGTCGATCTTATCCGCACGCTCGAGAATGCCGTTCCAGAATTCGAGCACCTCGTCGATGTGCTCATGGATCTCGTAGCGGCGCGCGCCGCCGTCATAGATCGTGCACTTTTCGAACAGCGGGTTCTGCATGGAAAGCGTCTCGCGGCGGAACGCCGGGGCGATGATGCCGCCCTTCCAGTAGAAGTCGATGAGCGCGCGGTTGATGCCGGAAACGCCCTTGTCGCCCTCCTCGTAGCAGCTGAACACGCCCTCGTAGTACACGGTGATGAAGCCCTCGAAGTCCGGCCAGTAGGTGCGGATCTCGCGGGTCAGTTTTTCGAGGATCTCGATGCCCTGCGTGCCGCCGATGGTGAACAGCACGATGTTGCGCAGCTGCGCGCCCTGTCTGCGGTAGTAGTCGGTGACGTAGCGCAGGCACTGCACGAGCGTTTCGCCCGAGGCGATGATGTCGCCGATCATGAGCGTGCTGTTGGGCACCATGGTCAGCTTGCAGTATTTGATGTCGAGCGACATCTCGTCGTTCTCGCCGAACACGCGCTCGCTGGACATGAAGCTGATGTCGTGCACGCGGATGTGCTCCTTGTAGCAGCTCTCCTCGAGCGGATAGTTGAGCGCGCCGCGCAGGATGGAGAGAATGTTGGCGGACGTGATTTTCTTCTGCTCCTTGAGGTAGTACATCATCTGCGAGGTCGCGGTGACGAGCGAGGCATAGACCTCGTAGCCGACGACCTCGGGATGGTTCATCAGCTTGCGCGTCTCCGCCTCGGAAACGATGTAGTACTCGTTGAGAAAGCTGCCGCCCTCGAGGCGGTAGCAGTCCACGCCCTGGTCGCAGAATTCCGGGACAATGTGGACGTCGTTCCAGTTTTCGATCATTTCATTTTCCTCCCACAAAAAAGGACCGGCTGCCGTTTGGGGGGCAGGGGGTCCTTGGTCATACAGGTCTGTTCGGGGAAACGGGCGGGTGTCCGCATGATGTGTATTCGTGCCGCATATCCGTGCGCCTCCCTTTTTTCGACTACTTTATTATACGGGACAGAGCGTGCGGTTGTCAATAAGGGGGAGTGTATTATATCTATGGCAGCACCGCACAATGAAAACTGCGGCAGTATTTCCCTATCGTAAAGAAAAGAAGCCCGCGAGGGGCTTCCTTTGGAGCGGTGTTTACTTGGTAAATGCGATGGTCGGTTCAGCACCAAAGCTGAAAGACCCCGGCACTGTAACGGTAAAGTTAATAGTCGAAGTACCATCGGAGATTACAAGCATACTCGTCTTGGAATCAAACGATTCGTACGGAATCTTCAGAGAAATGTTGTTCTTTTCGATATAATACGCTCCGCCGTTATCAAGGTTATAGATAGAGCCGGTTTTGTCATATGCCACATCATTTACAGTAACAGTTAAACTCTGCGCCAGCCACTTTTCTGCATTGGAAAATGTGAGCGTACAATATGCGTTGCTGCCTTTGGTAATCGCCGGCAGTTCGGTCGGAACCTTTACTTCGCTCTCGCCCGGCTCAGTCGGGTCAGTCGGCTCGGTGGGTTCAGTCGAACCGCTGACTGTCAGTTCATAGGAAACATCAGCATAGTCCGGTGCGGTAAGCGTGATGGTGTAGGTACCGGGCTGCTTGAACAGAGAGGCAAAGAGGTCGAGCCTGTCATAATCGTACATAGCGCCGCCGTTCTCGCTGCCGGTGGAATACAGACGGAATTCCTTCTCGTCGAAGCTGAAACTGCTGGTGTTCTTGGTCAGCGTGGTTTTGTTTACCTTAACCGAGGTTACTGCATTCAGATACCCTTTCAGGTCGGTGGCGTTCAGTCCGTTGAAGCTGAAGCGATAAACCGGATACTGCGTTCCGACGAAATCAGAAATGCTTTTCTGCTCATACGAGGAAATTTCCGGTGCAGTCTTGGTATCAGGCGTATCTACTTTTTTCATCGTAAACTCCGCCGTCAAATCCTCGTAATACTTTGCTGACAGGGTGAGCTGATAGCTGCCCGGCTTGACGTTATAGAGCGAAATGGTCTTGTTGTCCGCGCCCAGAACATAGTAAACCGCGTCGCTGCCCTCAACGCCCTTGCCGTAAACCGTATCTTCGCCGAGCTTTACGGATGTCAGATTTTTCAGAAAATCGCCATTCGAGCCGTTGACGGTCAGGGTAACGGTCTGCGCGTCCTTATTGACCTCTGCCGAGAGCGAGAGATTTTCCTCGTTCACCTTGCCGTAAGTAAACTCGACTGTCTGCGTCTTATAGCCGTTCGATACGATCTTGAGTGCGTTCTCGCCGACATGCAACAGGTCCTTGCTGAGGGTGATGACGTTGCCCTCGATGGAATAATACTTCTCGTCCAGCTCGCGCCAGTCGCCGTTAAGATAAAGCGCGGAGATTTTGCCGAGGTAGTCCGTGCCGTTTTCGAAGGTCAGCACAGCATCACTGCCCTGCTGATTGCCGGAAACGGTCGGCACGACATAATCCAGTCTGCCGGACACGGTGCTGTCCTGAATGTCGCCGAGCAGACCGTCCTCAAGGACTGCCTTTGTGGCGTGCGGCGGGTAAACGCCTGCCTTAGCGGTCTTGACGAACTCGGAGAACGGAACCCAGAGCGCCTTGTTCGTCGCGTCGATGTAGTCCGTGCCGTCATAATACATGGTATCGCCCTTGTTGAATACCGAGTCGAGCGTGGATGCGCTGTAATTCCAGTATTCGAGGACGGCGGCGGAGTCCGCGGTATCGCGGCCGAGCTTGTTCAGCACGCAGGCATTCGCGACAAGGTCGCTGTCGAACAGGAAATCGGTCGAGACGGCGTAGCCGCCCGAGCTGTCGCTGCTGCCGCTGCCCGAGGAAGTGCTGCCGGTTGCACGGCTGACGGCGTCATAGGTGACTGCCTTGAGCTGAGCGGGCTGCGCGCCCTCCTTGACGTTGAAGGTGCAGGAGAAGGTCTTAAAGCCGTTCGCCTGAATGGTCAGCGTGTACTCGCCCTGATACTTCAGATGGTCGCTCGCGCCGCTTTCAGCATTGGTGTCGTTGTACAGCACGAACAGATCCTGACTGAACAGGTAGTAGTCGGTGATCTTCTCAAGCGCGGTGGTTTTTCCGGTCGGGTCGGTCAGCGTGACCTTTTCGATCGGGTCGGTGATGCCGTAGACCAGATTGCTGACAGCAAAATGCAGGTTCTTGCCCGATTCTGGATTTTCCTTGATCTTGAGGGTCGGCGTGTCATGGTTCTGCACGTGGATGGACGCGAGTGCGGAGGACTTGACGCCCTGTGCGTTCGCGGAGGTCACACGGACGAAATAGCGGCCGTTCGAGCGGAAATTGCTCTGACCGAACGGAATGGTCAGCGTCGCGACCTTATTGCCATGGTGATCGTCAAAGCCCTTGGTGAACTGAAGGTTGCGGTTCCATGTGTTCTTTTCCTGATCGTATGCGACCAGCTGCACCGCGCCTTCCGTGTTATCCTCGTTGAAGGCCGCAATGCTGTCGAACCACGCCTTTTCTTCCGCGGTATTATAGTTGAACATGACAACTACATTGCCCTTGCCGTCCTCGTCCAGAACGAGCGGCTCGGAATAGCTCGGGTGCTCGCTTCGGACAGCAGAGGTGCCGAAGGTCGTCTTGGCGGGCAGGACGCGGACGCTGCCTGCGTCGTCGTAGTTGGTCAGGTAATAATCCCACATGGCGAGCGGGCCGTGCTTGATGAAGTAGTCCGGCAGGTAGTCCTCGCCGGTGTAGACGGCGTTCGCCTGCGCCGTGCCGAGAGAGATCGTCTGGGTCCTGCCGCCGGAGGTCAGCGTGACCGAGCCCGGCTTCGCCGTCAGCGGCAGCTTGGAGACCGCGCCGTCGTCCGTTACTTTGGAGACCGCCGCCGTCACATCCGCGCCGTCGACCGTTACAGTGGTGGCGTCCGCCTTGAAGCCGTCCTTGAACGAAAGCGCAAGGTAAGCGCCGGCATCGGTGGTGACGACCTTGGCGTCCGCGATCTCGGCGTTTACGTTCTGATCGTTATTCGAAGAACTGCCGCCGCCATTGGACGAGCCGCCATTCGAGGAACCGCCCGAGGACGAGCCGCCGCCTGAAGATGCGCCGCCGCCCGAGGATGCGCCGCCGCCGGAGGACGAGCCGCCCGAAGTCTGGGAAACCGTCTCGGTCTTGCCTGCCGCAACGGTCTTGCTGCCTGCCTGCACGCCGGAAACGTCCTCGGACGCCGAAACGCGGGTGCCGGAGGTGGAAACGCTCACGTTATCGGCGTTCGCCCTGACCTCACCGACCTTGCCGGCGCCGGTGATCTTCGCGTTCTCTGCGTTTACCGTGATGGAGCCGACAGACGCGCCGCTCTGCACGGTAACGGCAGCCGCGCCGGCGACCGTGATGCTGTCCGCCGTGCCTGCGATCGAAACATCGCTGTGCACAATGATGCCCCTGCCTGCGCTCGTGTTCCCGAAGGTCACGCCGTCCGCGCCGCCGCGGATCAGGATGCGTCCGGTGACGGTGACGTTCGTCAGGTCAGCCTGTGCTGCGCCGTCGGCGAGGATGAGGTCGCCGTTGATGGTCTTGCCGGCGAGAGACGCGCCGCTGCTGCGCACGATGACATTGCCGTCTACGGTATCGGACAGGCCGTTATCCGCGAACGTGCTCGCCATGCCGCTGATGACCTTGGCGAATTCCGCACGGGTGATGCTGCTCCGGGGATTGAGTCTGCCGTTCGCGCCGTTGACGAAGCCGCTGTCGATCAGCGCGGAGACCGCGCTCTTTGCCCACGGGGAAACGCTGCCGCCGTCGGTGTAGTCCGACAGAGCGGAAGCGTCGCCGTCCAGACCGAAGGCGCGCGCCAGTACGGCAAAGGCTTCCTCACGGGTGATGGGAGACTCCGGGTTCAGCTTTCCGTTCGCGCCCTGGAACGCGCCCATCGCGACAGAGACCGCCATATCATTGTGGTACCATGCGTCCGGCCGGACATCGGTAAATCCGGAGAGGTCGGCGGCTTTGTCCGCGCCGAAGGCGCGGTTTACGATTGCCGCGAGCTGGGCGCGCGTCAGCAGACCGTTTCCATTGATCTCGCCGTTTGAGCCGTTCAGCAGACCGTTCTGGACAGCGCTGCGCAGACCGGCGGCGGACCAGTCGGTCGGAAAATCGTGAAAATCCTCGGGGGACGCGGCGAATGCGTTCGGTACGAGCATCGCGCCGGCCAGCAGCAGAGCGAGGGTTTGTTTCTTCTTCAAGGGTCATATCCTCCTTATCAGTTACAGTTACCTAAGGCTAACCGTTTCAGCAAAAAATGTCCTTTCCCGTCGGAAAGGATGGAAGGCAGTACCGCATGCCTGCGCAGAAGCGCTCTGCGGGCAGATTATGCGGTTAAAGTTAACGCGCGCTAACTCAAAGCGCTAATAAAATACCATATGTCCTTTGCGTTGTCAACTCCTGTATCTTACAGCAGTCAACAGACCTGTCACGCAAACGACACACAAAGTACAAAATTTGCGGCAAGCAAGTTAGATTACGCTAACTTGCTTGCCGCACAATGCCGATAAAAATTTTTCGTCCGGTTCAGTCCTCATCATCCGGCTCATCCTGACGGCGGCGTTCGTCCGCGCCGCGCAGCCGGTACAGCAGCACGGTCACGCAGACGCCGAGCAGAAAGGCGAACAGCCCCACCAGAATGCAGCCGAGCGCCCCGTTTTCCGCGATCAGACTGGCCGTGCCCGACGCATGGCTGACGCCGCCGCTCGAGACATTTTCCATCAGCATGGGCATGAGCGCGCCGATGCCGGTAACGAGCAGCAGGCAGGCCGCCATGCAGACTGCGTTCAGACGGCGGCGCCGTCTCGCGCGCATTTCGCGCCGGAGCGCCGCGGTTCTCTCATGCACCAGACGGGCGCGTTCCCTATTCGTCCGCATATACAAATCCCTCCCGTTCGAGAATGGTTTTCAGATTCTGCTTGCCGCGATAGACCAGACTGGTGATCTGCTGCTCGGTCTTTCGCATGACCGAGGCCGCCTCGCGATAGGACATGCTCTCGAAATATACGAGATAGAGCGCTTCGCGGTATTCCGCTTTGAGCTGTTCGAGCGCGGCGTAGAGATGGCTCCTGCGCTCGCTTTGGATGAGCGCGGCATCGCTCAGCAGCTCACTCTGCGGCTCAAAGTCCAGATCGTCCATGTGCAGAAAGGGGATGCGGTGCTTTCGGCTGTGCCGCAGGGCAAGATTTCGGGCGGTTTTGTACAGATACGCCTTGAAGCTGCCGGTTCCGGTGATCGGGCGCTCCTTTGCGAAGATCAGCGAAAACGCCTCGATCATCAGATCCTCCGCCTCGTGCGCATCCCGGATGCGCGCATTGATGTACAGCGTCAGCGCGTCGCCGTACCGTTCCACGAGCAGATCGGCGGCCTGCTCCTCGCCGTTCAGATACCGTCGGTATGCGGTCTCGTCCGAGATCATGCCGGCCGCCCCCCTTCCGCGTTTTTTCTACCCGTTATTATACAGGAACCGGCAGCGCATTACAAGAAGGACAGATATTTCGACCGCTCTTTTGTGTGCTGGCGGCATAACGTTACGCTCGACATTTTCTGCATATCAGGTATAATGCAAGCAATACAAGAACGGCCAGCCGATTTGATTTTCCTCACCCGTCGGACATATGCAAGGCTCATTCTTCTGCGCCGGCTGACGCTGATGGCGCTGTTCTTCATCCCGAAGTATTTCAATCGCGGCATCGTGCTCTGCCTCGCGTCCATCGTCATCGCGCCGTTCCTGCTCGCCGCGATGTACACCGTATTCTCTCCCATCGGCCTCGGCGGATAAAAGGCTGTCGAGAAACTGCATAAATCGAGGCCCCGCCTGTATGGCGGGGCCTCGATTTATGCCCTGGCCTCCACGAACCACCGGCTGCCCTCTTGAAACAGGTAGGTCTCCCGGCCGTTTATCCGGACGGTATAGCGGATGCCGCCGCCGCCCACCTTCGCCGAGGACGCGCGGCATTTATACCCGAGCTGCTCGATCGCGAACACGCGCCCGTTCATCCACCGGATCAGGCGCGGAAGCATCGTGCCGTCCTCATCAATATCCACGTTGACGGAAACATAGGTTTTGGTGTATCTTTCAGCCATACTGCCACCTCCGATGTGCTGCTGCCGCGCTCTCTCTTGACGAGATGCGCAATTTATTGTATGATAAATGCGTAAACAGTTTACGCTTTTATTATACGCATTTGTTTTACGCATGTCAATGGAAATTTCGAGCATTCATGCAATCCGTTTACGCATTACAAAATAAGGAGGCAGCACGATGAGGTTTGGCGAAAAGCTCCGAAAGCTGCGCAAGGACAGCCATCTGACACAGGCGGAGCTGGCGAAGCGCGCCGGTCTGGGACTGAAAACCATTACAAATTACGAAAAAGGCACTACTTATCCGCAGGACCGCAGGGTCTACGGCGTGCTCGCCGAGATCCTCGGCACGAGCGCGGACTACCTGCACAACGAGAACGACGATTTCGTTTCGATGGCCGGAAAGGAATTCGGCTATCGCGGCCGCGTCGGCGCGGAAAAGCTCGTCGGCGAGCTGACCGGTCTGTTCGCCGGCGGCGAGATGGCCGAGGAGGACATGGACGAGCTTATGCTCGCCATTCAGGAGGCCTATGTCGACGCCAAGCGGCGCAACAAGAAATATACGCCGAAAAAATATCAGCAGCAGCCTTGAAGCGGGGTGAGTCACTTGCTGAAAAACCATAACGAGGCCGTCCGCACCGCCGACCGGCTGGTCCGGAAATACGGCACGCGGAACGCCGACCATCTGGCCGAGGCGCTCGGCCTCATCGTCATGCCGCGCGCCTTTAAGCATCAGAAGGGCGTATACAAGGTCATCGAACGCAACCGCTATATCTTCATCAAGCAGGACCTGCATCCGGTCATGCACAATATCGTCCTTCTGCACGAGATCGGCCACGACCAGCTGCACCGCAGCGCCGCCATCGCCGCCGGCGGCTTTCAGGAATTCAACCTTTTCAACATGGCCGACCGCGCGATGGAATACGAGGCCAACATGTTCGCCGCACAGGTCGCGCTGCCCGACGAGGAAATCCTCGAGTATATCATGCGCGGCTGCGACGTCGCGCAAATCGCACAGCTGATGCACTCGGACATCAACCTTGTCGCGCTCAAGACCGCCGAGCTCAACCGGCAGGGCTGCCGCTTCCGTCAGCCCGAGCACCGCTGCGACTTTCTGAAGTGAGGTGGCCGCTGTGAATACCGCATATTTTCATCTGCCCGGCCTGTTCGAGTTCTACGAGCTGTACCGCGTATTCCTGCCGCTTTTCCGCGAGCACCGGGAATACTTCTACGACTGGTGCGAAATCGGCTCGATCTACGGCGCACCGGCGGACTGTCTCTGGGGCGGCGGCCGCGCCGGGTTCGGAGAGGCTTCGCCGCGCGATGTGCTCGCGCTCATGCAGGAATACGGCATCTCCGCGCGTCTGACGTTCAGCAATTCCCTGCTCCGCGAGGAGCACCTGTCCGACCGGAAATGCAATGCACTGTGCCGCCTGTTCGCGGAGGGCGGCGGCGTGCAGAACGGCGTCATCGTCCACTCCGACCTGCTGCTCGAGTATCTGGCGCAGCGCTGGCCGGGTCTTTACTTCGTGTCCTCGACCACCAAGGTGCTCACCGATTTCCGCGAGCTCAAAAGCGAGCTCGATCGCGCGGATTTCCGTTATGTCGTGCCGGATTTTCGCTTGAACCGGCAGTTTGACGCACTTTCTGCCCTCACGCAGGCGCAGAAGGACAAGATCGAATTTCTGTGCAACGAGTGCTGCTGGTTCGGCTGCACCGACCGGAAGCGCTGCTACGAGACCGTCAGCCGCATGAACCTCGGCGAGGACTGCCCGGAGCACCGCTGCGCCGCACCGGACGCAGACGGCGGCTACCGCTTCTCGAAGGCGATGAAAAATCCGGGGTTTATCGGCGTGCGCGACATCGAAGACATCTATCTCCCGATGGGCTTTTCGCAGTTCAAGATCGAGGGCCGCAGCCTCGGCAGCGCGCTCGTTCTCGAATTTCTGCTGCACTACATGGCCCGGCCCGAATATCAGCTGAACGTCCGCGAGGAGATCTATCTGGACAACACGCTCGACCTGTTCTGACGAAACGGAGGGATTTCCATGCTGCAAAAAGTCAACCGCCTGCTGACCATTCTGATGTTCTCGCTCATCGGCGTTTTCCTCGGCTACAGCATTTACACCTGTGCAGACTGCCGCACCCGTCCCGGTCTGTACGCGCTGTATTCCGCGCCGTGGTACACGCAGCTCTTAGTCTGCGGCGTCTGTGTGCTGGTCCTGCTGGCTGTCCTGTTCGCCGCAAAGCTCGTTATTCGTCATCTGTATGCCAAACGTCAGCGTGCCATAGCTGCTGCGATGCGAAAGCGCAATGCGTCGCGTGATTATGATGATGACTGGTATCCTGTTATCCGTGATGATGTGATCGCCTGCATCACAAAGGAAAAAACATATCCATGGGATACGGATGATCTTGTAAAAACCTATAAATGCCTTGTATTCTGGCGCAGCGACCGTGTTTATATGTGCGTAGAGCGCTTTGTGGAGCTTTCCACCAATGAATACCGGTGCTGCCCTGAGTATACATGGAGCATTGGCCAAACACTCGAGTCGTTTACCGAGATGTCCGAACAGCAGTTTGTTGACAAAGCGTATAATATCTGGTGTAACGGCGCACGGTAATCCTGCTGTTATTACATCCGAAAGGAGGCTGCGAACGTGTCCGCTCACACTTATCTTGCCATCGACCTGAAATCCTTCTACGCCTCTGTGGAGTGCCGCGAAAGAGGGCTCGACCCGCTCGACACCAACCTTGTCGTCGCGGACGAGCGCCGCACGGACAAGACCATCTGTCTCGCCGTCACGCCGTCGCTCAAGAGCTACGGCATATCCGGCCGCGGACGGCTGTTCGAGGTGCGCCAGCGCGTCAGGGAAGCGAATATCGGCCGCCGCCACGATGCCCCGGGGCATCAGCTCTCCGGCTCGTCGTTCTCCTTCTCCGAACTGCAGAGCAACCCCTCCCTCGCCGTCGATTTCATCATCGCACCGCCGCGCATGGCGTATTACATGGAGTACAGCAACCGCATTTACTCCATCTATATGAAATACGTCGCGCCCGAGGACATCGTCGTCTACTCCATCGACGAGGTGTTCATGGATGTGACCGGCTATCTGAACACCTACGGTCTGACCGCGCATGAGCTCGCCATGAAGATCATCCTCGATGTGCTGAACACGACCGGCATCACCGCGACAGCCGGCATCGGCACCAATCTGTTCCTGTGCAAGGTGGCGATGGACATCGTGGCCAAGCACATCCCGGCCGACCGCAACGGCGTGCGCATTGCCGCGCTCGACGAAATGAGCTTCCGCCGCAGACTGTGGTCTCATCAGCCCATCACTGATTTCTGGCGTGTGGGGCGCGGCTACGCGAAAAAGCTCGAGCAGCACGGCATGTTCACCATGGGCGACGTCGCGCTCTGCTCGGAGCGCGACGAGGAGCTGCTGTACCGCCTGTTCGGCAAAAATGCCGAGCTGCTCATCGACCACGCCTGGGGCTGGGAGCCGTGCACCATCGAGGCCATCAAAAAGCTGCCGCCCTCGCTCAAGAGCATCAGCTCCGGGCAGGTGCTCACCTGCCCCTACCCTGCGGACAAGGCGCGGCTCGTGCTGCGCGAGATGGCCGACCTGCTCGTGCTCGATCTGGTGGACAAGCGGCTCGTCACCGACCAGATCGTGCTCACCGTCGGCTACGACATCGAAAATCTGACCGACCCGGCGCGCCGTCGGCGCTATCACGGCAAGACCGAGGTCGACCGCTACGGCCGCACGCTGCCCAGACAGGCGCACGGCTCGATCAATCTCGACGGCTACACCGCCTCCACGCATCAGATCATGGAGGCAGCCTCCGCCCTGTTCGACCGCATTGTCGACCCCGAGCTGCTCATCCGGCGTATGTATCTCGTCGCGAACCGCGTGCTGTTCGAGAACGACGCGCCGCGCCGGAATGACTGTGAGCAGCTCGACCTGTTCACCGACTACGCCGCCGAGGAGGAAAAGCGCCGGAAGGAGGAGGAAGCGCTTGCGCGCGAGCGAAAGCTCCAGCAGGCCGCCCTCGCCATCAAGAAAAAGTTCGGCAAAAATGCCCTCCTCAAGGGCATGAACCTCGAGGAGGGCGCGACGGCGCGCGACCGCAACAGCCAGATCGGCGGCCACAAGGCCTAAGGCAACACCGCACAATTAAAGCTGCGGCATATGCGGCCTGTTCTGCGCCGCAGCGCCGCAAACTTGCAATAATTTCTGCAATATGATACGATAAATGCAGCGCATTTTCATGTACTCGATCACCAAAGAAAGCGAGAACCTTTTTTATGTTTGCACAGCTCGTCGGACTGTTCGGGACCGCGCTGTTCTTCGCGTCCTATCAGTGCCGGGACAACAGGCAGCTGTTTCGCGTGCAGTTTCTGTCCTATCTCTGCTACACCGCCCATCTGTTCCTGCTCGGCGCAGCTACCGGCGCCGTCAGCTATCTGATCAACACCTTCCGCTCCTTCTGTCTGAGCAGCAGATACGATTTCCTGCGCAGCCGCGCCATGGGCGCGGCCATCTGCGTGCTCCAGATCCTCGCCCTTGTTTTCACCTGGTCGGGATGGCTGTCCGTCCTCCCTGTCGCGGCGAACATCGCCACGACCATCGGCGGCTACACCTATAATGCCCGCACCATCCGCTCGGTCGGCATGTTCATCAACTCGCCGCTCTGGATCGCATACGACATCATCATCGGCTCGTGGGCCGGCATTCTGGACGAGATCGCGACCGAAGCCTCCATCCTCCTCTCGATCTTCCGCTACGGCTGGAAAAGCCTCGGCGGGCAGAGCAGCAGCGCCGAAGTCAGTCGAGCGGCGCAGGAATGACCGCAGCCTGTTCCGCGTGCCCGAGAAGAAAGCAGGTGTCTTATGGCCTACAACCCGAAATACGATGACATCATCGACCATCCGCATCATGTTTCGCGCAGCCATCCGCGGATGCCGCTGTCCGACCGCGCGTTTCAGTTCGCGCCCTTCGCGGCGCTCTCCGGCTACGCCGATACCATCCGTGAAACGCAGCGTCTGACCGAGCGGAAGATCGAGCTCGACGAGGGCACGATCGAGATGCTCAACCGCCGGTACCGCCGTCTGATGGATACGCTCGACAGCCGTCCGACCGTCAGCATCACCTATTTCAGACCCGACGAGCGCAAGGAGGGCGGCGCGTATCTGACCGTGACCGGCGTTGTGCGCAAGCTCGACCCTGCCGCCCGGCGCATCATCATGCAGGACGGCACCGTCATCCCTGCCGCCGAGATCTCCGCTATGGAGGGGGAAATCTTCAGCGATATGGATGAATGGTAAAAATCAGCAGGGCGTTCCCTTCTTTGGAAACGCCCTGCTTTTGTATCGAATTACCGTGCTCAGTACAGCATTCTGCCCTCTGTCGCGTCGAACTGAAGCGCGAACTGGACGGTCTTGAACGCGCTGCTGCTCCACATGCTGTCCCTCGCAGTCCGCGCCGGGTACTGCACCCAGGTGTTCTGATGCGTGTAGTTGACCCAGCTGTTGACGTAAGTATCCTCCTGCGCGATCTGTATCGGGAGGCAGACGTAGCCACGCTGATTTTCGCTGCCGCGCGGCATGGAGAACGTGCCGGTCAAGTTGCTGCTGCTCTGCGAATTGCCGAAAAAGTCGGTCGTGAAGGTGTCCTGCATGCCGAGCGAGTGGTACGCCGCCGTAAGCGTCTGACCGTCCCTTCCGCACAGCACACGGCCGGTCGCGTCGCCGTCCGGCCACCAGTCACTCTGCCCGCTCGGCCACAGCTGAACTGCCTCGGTGCCGTAGTAGTTCATCGGCTGCGTCCAGAGGAAGTGATGGAAGATGATCCATCTTTCCGTGCCGTCGGTCTGCTTCACGCGGACCGCCACGCCGGTCAGGCGCAGCTCCTTCGCATCGTACACCGTGTCGATTTGATAGCTGTTTTCGCCGGTCTGCGTCGTCACTTCCCTGCCGTCGTTCACCGGCTTGTCCTCCGTGCGGCTCAAAATCTGCGTCGCGCCCTCGCACGAGGCGATGTCCTCCGCACTGAGGTCGTTCAGCACCGCCTCGGGAAAGCCGAGCTCGAGCAGCTTCGCCTTTGTGCTCTGCACCTCGGCCTGCGCCGAATTATCGAGCGGCGTCCACTCCATCGGATAGCTGCCGCCGAACGCATAGCCGCAGACCATGCCTGCCGCGAGGAGCACGGCGAGCGACAGCACGAGCTGCCAGTCCTTCACCCTGACCGGAACGGGCGTGATCGTGCAGCCTGCGTTATCCAGCTCGCCTGCGAGCGCGAACAGCCTGCGCATGATGATGATGTACAGGACAATCATGATGATGCCGAACACAATCCAGCCGCTCCAGTTCATCACACCGAGCGCGCACAGCACGACATTCCATACGATCAGCGCGGCGGCCGCACCGCATTTCGCCTCAAAGCCTGCCTTCTGCCGCAGCGCCTTCAGGCCGCTCCACAGGCAGACCACCTGCGCCAGCACTATCACCAGATTAAACAACGTCAGCACCACTGCGGCCGTTGTCCCCGTCAGCACATCCGCATAGATCGTCGTATCCAGTATCATCCACACGGTAATGTAGAACGTGCGGATGATGGCGATGACATAGCCGCCCTTGAAGCCTGCGTTTTCCCGGCGCAGTGCGCGAAGGCCGACCAGCAGAAACACCATGCCGATCGCCGGGAGAATGTAATTCAGGCACAGCACATTCAGTGTCAGTCCCGTGAGGGTCATGCCGATCAGCACGCGCGTGAGCGCCTGACCGCACCATGTGCCGCTGTCCGCCCCACAGCTCGACAGCCCCTCCGGTTCGATGATGTTCATCGTGGTTTTTTCCTGTTCGTTCATGCGAAACACCTCTTTCCTGCCTTTGATGGCTAACCTCAGTATAGCATATAAGGGAGATATTTCATAGTGGAAACGCAATAAAAAAAAAGAAAATACGCAGTCTGTATTGTGCAGATTGACAAGCAGCAAAAAGGAGGACGAATAGGTGCGGCGGTCCTCGTTTACCATTGCGATGCCGTGGTTGATGGCGTCGCGCGTGTTCTTGATGTGGACTTCCCGACCGTTCAGGTAAACCGAACCGGAGGTAATGGGGTCGAGACCGAAGATCGCGCGCATGACCTCGCTTCGGCCTGCGCCTACCAGACCGGCACACCTTGATGCACCCTGCCCCAAGCCGCATACACATCGCACAAAATCTCCGCAGGGTTTCCGACAGACAGCAAAAAGCCGAAGCAGTTTGCCTCCTGCTTCGGCTGCCTGATTTATGCCGTTTTTACGGCCGTATTCTCATGATCGTGAAATGAAACAGGTCGCTGCGCAGATAATCGACCGAATACAGCGTCGGGTTGCCGCGCGAGTCGTAATGACACTGTCTGAAGCCGAACGCGCTCTGACCCTCGCGCAGACGGAGCATTTCGCACAGCGGGTCATTCTCTGCCGGGATAAACAGCTCGGTGCTCGCGCGGCTGATATAGATCCCCTCACTCTCCTCGAGGAAGGCAAACAGCGACTGCGGGATTGCGCCATGCATCTTTTCGGCGTATTTTTCCGGCAGGTACCCCAGACTGACCGCGATCACATCCTTCTCAGTGCGGCGGATATGCTGAATGATCGCAAACTCGGCTGTTTCCGGCGCTTCGAAAAACCGGCAGACCTCCTCCGGCGCCGTGCCGACCGTACAGGTCATGCACGAGCCCTGCTCGCGCAGTCCGGCCTCCGCGATCATCTTAGACATGCTTTTCAGCTGCGAAAGGTCATTCGTGATGCGATGCGACGGCTCCTGAAGATAAGTGCCCGAGCCGTGTCTGGAATACAGCACGCCCTCGCCGCGCAGCAGGCCGAGCGCCTTGCGCCAGGTCTCCCGGCTTACGCCGAGCATTTCCGCCATGCTGGACTCGGACGGTATTTTGGTCCCTGCTTCGAACGCTCCATCATGATACAGCGCAAGAAATTCCTCTTTTGCGCGCAAAGCGGAAGATTTCCCTCTCATTTTCGTCCTCCCGACTGCATCCGCACGACCCGTTCATGCGATATGCCAGTTTTTTCTTTCTTTTTGGTACGCTCTGTCCATCTAAAATTATACAGCATCCATGCCGCTTTGCAAGAGCGTAATCACGAAAAGACCGACTCCGTTCGCCACGCGCCCGGTTGTGCATCACAGGGACATTCCTGCAAAACGCCGCAGAAAAAGTCGAAAGCGCACATTGACATCAGTGCCCAGACAGCGTATGATGTGGCTATATCCCGGCGCTCCGCGCCAGAAAGAGGCTCTTTTCATGACATTGCAGCAGCTTGCCTATCTTGTCGCCGTGGCCGAATGCGGCAGCATCACCGACGCGGCCGAACGGCTTTTCATCTCGCAGCCGAGCCTGAGTGCTGCTATCCACAATCTGGAGAAGGAAATGGGCGTGACCGCCTTCGTTCGCTCGAACAAGGGCGTTGCCGTCACGCGCGAGGGCGAGGAGCTGCTCTCGTTCGCCCGGATGCTGCTCGAGCAGGCCGACATCATGCAGGAGCACTTCGGCGCGGGCCGGCGGCGCGATCCTCGGTTCTGCGTGTCGTGCCAGCATTATTCGTTCGCGGTCAACGCCTTTGTCGATGTAGTGCAGCAGTACGACGCCGACCGGTACAGCTTCATCCTGCGTGAGACGCAGACCGGCGAGATCATCGACGATGTTTCCTCCGGCCGGAGCGAGCTCGGTCTGCTCTACCTGTGCGAGAGCAACGAGAGCGTGCTCTCCAAGCTGCTGCGCAAGAACGAGCTTGTGTTCGAGGAGCTGTTCACCGCCGAGCCGCACGTTTTCATCAGCAGAGACCACCCGCTCGCCGCCAGGGCGCGCATCACGCTCGATGAGCTGCGCCCCTACCCCTACCTTGTGTTCGAGCAGGGCGAGCGCAACTCGTTCTATTTTTCCGAGGAGCTGCTGAGCATGCTCGATATGCCGAAAACCATACAGGTGCGCGACCGTGCCACGCTGTTCAGCCTTGTCATCGGCCTGAACGGCTTCACGGTCAGCTCGGGCATCATCGACCAAAAGCTCAACAGCCCGAGCATCATCGCGCGCCCGCTCGACATGGACGGCAGCATGCGCATCGGACTCATCCGCAAGAAAAACGTGGTGCTCAGCCGTTATGCCGTATCCTATGTCGCGGCGCTGAAAAAGCATTTGTCCATAGACTAAAGAAAACAGCCGCAGGCGTAAGCCTGCGGCTGATCGGCGCTCTTTCTTTATATGGCGTATCAGTTTTCCTCCGGGAAGCTCAGCGGCAGCGCCTTCGGCTGCTCGAACGTGGTCGTAGTCTCGCAGAAAACGTGCTCGCGGGCGCTCCTCAGGATGCACTCCATCACCTCGAGCGAATGCAGCGCCATGTCGCCCGAGGCGCGCGGCGTGCGGCCGTTCTGAAGCGCATACGCCAGATCGACCAGACCGATACCGCGCGGATTTTCCGCATGGCTGACCGAGTTGAACGGATGGCAGTTCGGTACGACCGGCCACGGCGTATCTACATTCTCCGGGCGGCGTTCAGGGTCGGCCCAGCGGTATTCGCCCGGCGTGCGCATCAGCGTGTCGCCGCCGAACAGGTTCGGGCCTGCGATCGGGTCCTTTTCGTCGATGAGCACCGTACCCTCGGTGCCGTAAAGCTCCATGCGCGGAAGCTCGCTGTCCCAGACGTCAAAGCTGCACGTCAGCGTCACCTGCGCGCCCGAGCAGAACTCGAGAATGGCGTTGATGTGCGTGTCCACATCGACCGGCAGCACCGTTCCCTTTGCCGGGCCGGACGGCACGGTGCGCGTCTGCGCGGCACGGGTCGCCATCGCGCAGACCCGGCGCACCGGGCCCAGCAGGCTGAGCAGCGCGGTCACATAATACGGCCCCATGTCGTACAGCGGGCCTGCGCCCGGCTGATAGAAGAACGCCGGGGCCGGATGATGGAATTCGTGGCCGTGACCGACAAACCACGCGCCGCCGCCCGTGATCCTGCCGAGCCTTCCGCTGTCGATCAGCTCACGGATGTTCTGAAGGCGGCCGCCGAGGAAGGTATCCGGGGCGCAGCCGATGAGCAGGCCCTTTTCCTTCGCGAGCTCGACCAGCTCTTTGCCCTCCGCGAACGTCATGGCGAGGGGCTTTTCCGTGTAGACGTGCTTGCCGGCCTTGAGCGCGGCGAGGTTGTACTCATAGTGCGCCTGCGGCGTGGTCAGGTTGAGCACGAGGTCGATGTCCGGGTCCGCGATCAGCTCCATGCCGGACGCATAGGCCTTCGGGATGCCGTGCTCCGCGGCCTTGCGCTGCGCCTTTTCCAGACCGCGCGACGCGCACGCCACGACCTCCACCGCATCATATTTTTTCAGATTGTTCAGATATACATTGCTGATGTCACCGATGCCGATGACGCCGACACGAAGCTTTTTCATTGTTTTTCCCTCCATATGGTATTTTTCAGTTGTCTTTCTCTATTCTGTGCACTTCACCTTTATGTGTGACAATACTCTGATCGCGCTCACAATACACCTCATCTCCAGCATTTACTTTGTCGTATTCACTTTCAGGACAGAGTAAAGTAAATTCTGTTCCGGTCGCTTCTTCAACTACAATATAGTACTTATCTCCAGATTGATACTTGTCAACAGTCGTGACCTTTCCTCCCATCGGGTAATAGCTTATCTTCACAAACGCAGCATATCCACCGACCGCCAGTAAAAGCACAGCTGCCAGCAAAACTTTTTTCCATTTTTTCATTGTCGCTGCTCCTTTCAAAGAAAGCGGTTATTTCCTGCAAAACCGGAAATCGCAGCAGTCAGCGCCGTAGCCCAGGGTTTTCGTTCTCGCAAAGCCGAGCTTGCACAGGCCGCCATACGTCACGTCGTCCACATCGCAGAACAGGCGGCACAGCTCCGCGCAGCCGTTTTCCACGCAGGCCGTGTGCCAGAGGCATTTTTTCATCGTGACGGAGAAGCCGTCCGTTCCGTGCTCCTGCTCACTCTCCCAGAGGTCAGAACTTCGCACGACTCGCAGAAAAATGCGACTGTAAAGCGCGTAAAACCCCGGTATTGCCTCCATCCTCATCATTTCCGCGTGTTTCTGCGCCGCGACCCGTTCCAGCATGTAGCGCCGCATCTGCGCATGCGTCTCCGCCTCCGGCAGGCTCTCCTGCATGGCCTTGTACAGCGCGATGCGCGGCAGGATGGTCTGAACGAGCGTTTTCCTCTGGTTTTTCGACCGGTTCTGCGTGTTCCGTATGATTTCTTGCAGGATTTCCTCCTGCCGGGCGAAAAGAGCGCCGCCTCGGTCGCCGCCGAAGCTCTCGGCGAGGAACATCCCGATCTGCTTCTGCTGTCTGATGCGCATAAATGCTCACTGCTTTCCCGTTGATCTGCTAAGCTGAGTATACCATATATCCCGGCGCTGCACCAGTCCATACGTCGAAAACATGCAGCGGCTTAACGTATGCTCCCGATGTAAAAAATACGAAAAACACCTTGAAAATCTACTGCAGCAGTGCTATAATCATTGCGAAAAACAAACAAAAGGAGGCAAGCCCTATGGACAGTTGTGACAGACGAATTGTACATACGACGATGGATACAGACCTCGCTCTTCCGGCGTCCGCAGGCATCCTCTTTTGAATAAGCGCTGAGCCTCGCTCCATCGTGATGAACAAGTCCACAACTGATGTTTGTGTCGCTGTATCTGTTACGGTGGATTTTTTACGCCCTTTTCAGGGGCGGAAGGAGGCTTTATCATGAAGAAGGAAGTATTAAAGGAACCGATCTTCGCAGAAAAGATCCTCAGGATCATCCGCTCCTCGCCCTCCATGGAGGAAATGCGGGAGCAGCTGCGGGATTACCACGACAACGACATCGCGCAGAGTCTGAAATATCTGAACCGTGCCGAGCGCAACCTGCTGTACAGCGCACTGGACGCGGAATGGCTGGCCGAGATCATCTCCTACATTGACGATCCGGTCGAGTACGTCGACGAGATCGGCATCGACAAGCTGTCCGCGATCATCAACGAAATGGACGCGGACGACGCGGTCGACCTGTGGGAGAACATCGACGAAAGCGTCAAGGTCAAGCTGCGCCCGATGATCGACGACCAGACCAAGGCCGCGATCCTGCTCATCAATTCCTATGATGACGACGAGGTCGGCAGTCTCATCACCACCAATTACATCTGCATCCACCAGAGCCTTACCATTCGCCAGGCCATGCACGAGCTGGTTCGGCAGGCCGGTGAAAACGACAATATCGCAACGATCTATGTCGTCGACGGTCGAAACCGCTTCTGCGGCGCGATCGACCTCAAGGATCTGATCGTTGCGCGGGAAAACGTGCCGCTGGATTCGCTCATCAGCTACGCCTATCCTTATCTGCTCGACCACGAGAAGATTTCGGACAGCATCGAAAAGATCAAGGATTACGCCGAGGACTCCCTGCCGGTTCTGAACCGGGACAAAAAGATCATCGGCATCATCACCGCGCAGGACGTTGTCGAGGCCGTCGATGACGAGCTGGGCGAGGACTATGCAAAGCTCGCCGGTCTGTCCGCAGAGGAAGATCTGAACGAAACGATCGCGGAGAGCATCAAAAAGCGTCTGCCGTGGCTGATCATCCTGCTCTTTCTCGGCATGGGCGTTTCCACGGTCGTCGGCGCGTTCGAGGGCGTTGTTGCCGTGCTGCCGGTCGTCATCTGCTTCCAGTCGCTCATTCTGGACATGGCCGGCAACGTCGGCACGCAGTCTCTGGCGGTCACGATCCGCGTACTGATGGACGAAAATCTGAGCGCGAAGGACAAGCTGCATCTGGCCGCGAAGGAGATGAAGGTCGGCTCCTGCAACGGCGCGCTGCTCGGCGTGATGGCGCTCGTTTTTCTGGGCGTTTACATCGTGCTGTTCAAGGGCTATTCTGCCGCAAATGCGTTTCTGATCTCGGGCTGCGTCGGTCTCTCGCTCCTCGCCGCCATTGTCATTTCCAGTCTGGTCGGCACGCTCGTTCCGATGCTGTTCCATAAAGTCAAGATTGACCCGGCGGTCGCCTCCGGTCCGCTCATTACGACCATCAACGACCTTGTCGCTGTCGTTACCTATTACGGGCTGGCATGGGTCTTTCTGATCGACCTGTTTCACCTCGTCTGAGGCGCAGCCGAATATTCCGCAGACCCGTCACAGGATGAACCCTCCTGCGGCGGGTCTGTTTTTTTGCGCACTTCCGCGCGTTCCCGTTTTCCCCGACATCCTTATCGGAATCCATACATTCCCCCTTATTCTGTCTGTTACAGGCTATTAAAATTCTATTTAATACAGATTGTTTTTTGTTTCGGATTGCGCTACAATAGGGGTACAGACAAAGGCAAAAGGAGGAATTTTTTATGAGAAAAAGATTGACGTCCATCCTGCTGACGCTGGCAATGCTCGTCGGCCTGCTCCCCGCGCTGTCACCGCAGGCGGAGGCTGCCGCAGACGATGCCACGGCGCTGCTTCAGGAGGTGAGCACCAAGACCTCCGTACCCTCGGGGTACACGCCCATCTACGATGCGGACGACCTGCAAAACATGCAGGAGGATTTGACCGCAAACTATATCCTGATGAACGATATTGATTTGTCAGGGATAAACTGGAAGCCTATGCAACCCAGCAGAACCGGAGTCTATACTTCCGGCTTCACCGGAACGCTGGATGGCAACGGCTTTACCATTCGCAATCTGACGGTTAACGCGGAGCAGTACGACAACGGTGCCCTGTTCTATCAGAATGAAGGAACCATTCAGAACCTGCGCGTTACCGGTCAAATCAATTTAACCAGTAAGTCTGGAATTGTCCGCTTCGCTGCATCCCTTGCAATCTACAACAAGGGAACCATCTATAACTGCACCAGTGCGGCAGGTATTACCGCCGGCGGGGATATGCCCGTGCGCGTCGGCGGTCTGGTATCGGAAAATAAAGGAACGATTGACTACTGCCGTTATACCGGCACTATCCATGCATCTGCCGGCGGCGGTGAGGTCAGCGTAGGCGGTATCACTTACATAAATGATAACAGCGCTGTCATTTCCCACTGCGAGAACGTCGGTATCATTCTGGCTGAATCCGGCAATTCCACAGAAGTAAAAGATACCATTTCGTCATTGGTCAATGAGTCCTCTATCCACCTAGGCGGAATTGCAGGTAAAACAGATTGGCACAGCACCATAGACCAGTGCCGTGCGACCTGCACCATCCGTATCACCGGAGAAAGCCACTATGAATACTGGTACATTGGCGGCATTGTCGGCAGTGGCTTTGTAGCGACATTTAGCAACTGCTGTTTCAACGGAACATTATCCATCAATGTAGATATTAAGGATGTCGCATCGGGAATATATAAAGTGGGCGGTCTGGCCGGTGACGGAGGTTACGAATCCAAGTACGAAAACTGCTATGTCTCCGGCGTCATTACGGACAGCAGTCCCTCTCTTGGAGGTGTTCCTGCTTGGCTGGCCTCGGATGCGCCCGGCTGCGAATTCACCGCCTGCTACTACCCCGCCGGAACGCTCGACCCGTTTGTCTTGAACAAGCCCAGTGAAGAAAAAGGCTACACCGCCGTTCCGCTCGCTTCCATGGCCAGCAAGGCCACCTTCCCGGAGTATGACTTCTCCTCCGTCTGGACGATGGGTCAGAGCTACCCCATCCAGAAGGTGTTCACCCATCTCTCAAACGGCAGCTCGACGCCCATCGCAAAGCCCACCGAGGACACCGCGGTCATCGACGCCAGCGAGTACATTCAGCAGCACGTCTCCTTCGCGCAGTCCAACGGCTACAGTCAGCAGATGGATCAGCGCATGGCAAAGCTGCTCGCCGACGCGCAGAACACCACGGCCGCCAACGCCGGTGAAGCCGCCTATGACATTCTGAACACCGCAAGCGAGCTGTCCAAGTTCAAGAGCCTGAGCATTTTCGACAATCCCTATGACGCCATGCTCACCGAGCTCATCCTCTCCGCCACGAGCAGCGAGGTCGACAGCCTGAACACCCGTATCGAGGCGGAAAACCTCAAGCTCGCCAACAGCATCTGGGACATGATTCTCAAGGTTCAGCCGAACTATTCCGCAAAGGAAAGCACCTACAAGCCTGCCATTCAGGAGCTGCTCTCCGACCCGGAGTCCCTGAAACAGCGCTCCCCCGACATCTTTGAAAAGCTTGCGGCCGCCATCGAGCAGTACCGCGACGACAAGGGCACCCGTTCGGCGCTCAATTTCATCAGCGGCACCACCAATTTCTTCGGCAAGGTGGGCGACGCGCTGGATGTGCTGGAGGATTACCAGAACACGCTCGACTGGATCATCGGCTGCTCGAACTACGTCAGCGTCGTTCATGCGTATGAGGCGCTGAACGAGGAGTATATCCAGACGCTCCATCAGGTGGCCGGCAAGATGGGCAATTCCGCCTACGCCACTTCCTTCCGCTCAGCGCTCCAGAAGTACGATGACTGGCTGAACTGCGAGGTCATCGCGGAAGCGCTGGAATTCACTACCAGCTTCGCCAAGCTGACCTATGACACGCTGTCTCCCCTCACCGAGAACGTCATGACCTATTATCTCTCCGGCTGTCTCGGCCTTGACGTCACGAATGTCACGGTGGTCGTCGCTGCGTATAACCTCGGCTGGTCGCTCAGCAATACGCTGACCGGCAACGACAAAATGGTCGAGAGCCGCGAGATCATCCGCGCTTCCTATTACGTGGAGGATGCGCTTTACGGTATTCTTCAGGCCGACCGCGAAGAGCTGAAGAACAAGAAGGATCTGTCCTCCGCGCAGAAGTTCGACGCCTCGTACATGCTGCTCCGGACCAGCGAAATGTACGCTTTGCAGGCGTACAAGGACTATCTCGATGCGTCCGAGAAGTCCTTCACGCAGGGCCTGCTGCATCTGGGCAACAATAACTTCAACACCACCGAGACCACGCTCGCGAACTTCGCGATCCTGCGCTGGGATGCCGCGATGTGCCACGGTCAGGCGGTCCGCGATCAGATGATGTCTGAGCTCATCATCGCCTGCCCGACAGACGTTTACGTCGAAAATGAGGACGGCGAGACCGTTCTTACCATCGAGGACGGCGTTGTCACGACCTGTGCAGCCGGTGTCTCGGCCGCTGTCGCAGGCGACACCAAGGTTCTCGGCCTGACCGGCGGCCCCTACAACATCACCATCTGGGGCACCGACAGAGGCACGATGGACGTTTCCTACACGGCATACAGCAGCACCGGCCGCGTCCTCAAGCAGCAGCACTACGACAACCTGCCCCTGACGGACGGCTGCCTTTACGAGAGCAGCATCGAGCCGAGCAGCTCTACCTCGGTCGACTTCACGCTCGACGGCGATGCGCCGGAGAATAACTTCCGCTTCACCGATGTTCCCGAGAGCGCGTATTTCTACGAGCCGGTTCTCTGGGCGGTCGAAAACGGGGTCACGAGCGGCACCTCCGCAACTAAATTCAGTCCCTATGAGGGCTGCACGCGCGGTCAGGTCGTCACCTTCCTGTGGCGCGCCGCAGGCTGCCCTGAACCCGAAAGCAGCTATAATCCGTTCTCGGACGTTCCCTCGAACGCCTACTATCACGACGCCGTGCTCTGGGCGGCCGAGGAGGGCATCACGACCGGCACGAGCCGCACCCGTTTCGAGCCGAACGCGACCGTGACGCGCGCCCAGACCGTCACCTTCCTGTGGCGCTGGGCTGGCTCGCCCGAGCCCGGCTCTGCGGGCAGCTTCCGCGATGTGCCTTACCGCGCTTACTACGCGGACGCGGTTGCGTGGGCGGTCGAATACGGCATCACCAACGGCACCGCACCCGGTCTGTTCTCCCCCGCGCAGACCTGCACGCGCGCACAGATCGTTACCTTCCTTTACCGCGATCTCGCCGCTGAGTGGGAGGACTACGAGACCTGAGGCGGCACCAGACGCCCCGCGGCATCCAGCGCCGCGGGGACAGCGGTGCTGATCATAAAATGGAGATGTTTGAATTATGTTACGCTATATTTTTTCATTTCATTTTCTCGAACGCTACGGGTTCCAATCCCTTTTTTATCTCACGATCATCGGCTGCCTCGTATATCTGCCGTTTCGCCGGCACTGGGATAAGGTATTCGGCTGGGTAGATGCGATCATTTTCGACTGCTGCCTTGCGATACCGCTCGTGCTCTACGCCTGCTTTTTCGTATATACCGAGACACCGCCGACAACGGGAAATATCATCGCAACGGTAATCGCTGCCATTGTCGGCGCTGTTGTGGGACTGGTGATCCTGGTCGACTGCTGGCGGAGATGCAGCAATATCATAGAGATCATCTTCCTTCCCCTTGTGATGATCATGGTGTTCTGCATGATCATTCTATTCTGGTGGGTCTTCCTGCTTTTGATGGGATTTGCCACAAAAAGCGATGACCGTTAACCTCTGATGCCGCCTGCGGTCAATTCCTGACGCCGAAAACGCACATGAAAAAGCCGCTGCATGACGGAGAAATTCTCTCCGCATGCAGCGGTTTTCATTATTTTTATCCGATCTTCGACAGGATGCCGGTCGACTGAAGGAACAGTACGAACATCATCACCGGCGCGACATAGCGGATCATGACGCGGTAGAGCTTTTTGCGGCGGAAGGTCTCGCCGTTGCGCTCCATCTCGTCGATGACGTAATCCGGCGTCATCACCCAGCCGATCAGGACGGTGGACAGCAGCGCGATGAACGGCATCATGACGCTGTTGCTGACGTAGTCCATGATGTCGAGCAGCTGGCCGACCGAGCCGTTCGGCAGCATCACCTCCACATAGAATACGCTGTAGCCGAGCGTGATAACGGCAGACGCCGCCAGATAGATGACCGACAGCACCAGGACCGTCTTTTTGCGGCTCGTGTGGAAGATCTCCATGCAGTTGGCCGTGATGGACTCCAGAACCGAAATGCAGGAGGACAGCGTCGCGAAGATCGCGGTGACGAAGAACAGAATGCCGACCGCCGTGCCTGCTCTGCCCATCGCGGCAAAGACCTTGGGCAGCGAGACGAACATCAGGCTCGGGCCTGCGCCCATGCCCTCAGTGCCCGAGAACACATAGACCGCCGGAATGATCATCATGCCTGCGAGGAACGCAACACCGGTATCGAAGATCTCGATCTGGTTGACCGCGCGGTTGAGGTCGACCTCCGGGCGCACATACGAACCGTAGGTGATCATGATGCCCATGGAAACGCTCAGCGAGAAGAACAGCTGACTCATCGCGTCCAGAAGAATCTGGAGAAAGCGCTGCACGGTCAGTCCCTCGAGGTTCGGCGTCAGATAGTACAGAAAGCCCTGCCAGCCGGTTACGACCTGTCCGTCCGCGTTCGTGTGACTGAGCGTCAGCGAATAGCACGCGATGACAACGACCAGCACGAGCAGCACCGGCATCATCCAGCGCGATACCTTTTCAATGCCGTTCTGCACGCCGTTGTAGACGATGAGCGCGGTAACGCCCATGAACAGCAGCGCGAACACCACCGGCGACACCGGCGAGGTGATGAACGAGGTGAAGTAATTGTCCGCAGCAGCAGCGCTCGCCTGACCGGAGACGTAAACGACCGCATATTTTGTGATCCAGCCGCCGATGACCGCGTAGTACGTCATGATGAGCACGGGCACGAGGAAGGTCAGGATGCCCAGACCCTTCCACTTCGGGCGCATCTGCTCATACGCGCCGATCGCGCTCTTCTGCGTGCGGCGGCCGATGGCGATGTCCGATGTCAGCAGCGTGAAGCCGAACGTCAGTACCAGAATAAAGTAGATGATGAGGAACAGACCGCCGCCGTCCTTGGCCGCCAGATACGGGAAACGCCACAAATTTCCCACACCGACCGCGCTTCCGGCTGCGGCAAGGACAAACCCCAGCTGTCCCGAAAAGTGATTTTGCTTTTTTTCCATTGTGAAATTTTTCTCCTTACCCCAAAATTCCTGTACAGCTAACATACCACATGATAGAATATAAGTAAAATAAATGTTTTTACTGCTATACATTACATCTGGTAATGTATGCTGTGCAAAAGCAAGGCGGCAGCCGTCAATTGCTTTACAAGCATCATACTGTACCGAATATTGAAAAGGAGGAATACCTATGCGCGAGGTACGCGATCGCTACGAAATCTTTCTCAAGGTCCGCGAGACCGGCAACTTCACAAAGGCCGCCGAGGCGCTGAACTACACGCAGTCCGGCATCAGCCAGATGATGGCGGGTCTCGAGGAGGAGCTCGGCGTGCAGCTGTTCGCGCGGGCGAAGAAGGGTGTCGTCCTGACCGACAACGGACAGCGGCTCATCCCCTACATCCGCGAAATGGTAAACCAGAAGGAAAAGCTGCGCCAGGCGGCCTTCAACATCAACAACAAGGTCGAGGGCAAACTGCGTATCGGCAGCTTTTCGAGCGTGACGGCGATGTGGCTGCCGCACGTCGTGCATTTTTTCAAAGAGAACTATCCGCAGGTCGAGGTGCAGATTTTCGACGGCAACTACGACGAGATCCATGACTGGATCATCCGCGGGCAGGTGGACTGCGGCTTTCTCTCGTCCATTCTGGCGGAGGATCTGACCTTTTATCCGCTGCATCAGGATGCGCTCTGCGCCGTGCTGCCCCGGGAGCATCCGCTCGCGCAGCGCAGCAGCGTCACCCCGGAGGAGCTGCTCCAGTACCCGTTCATCATCGAAACGCCCGGCTGCGACAACGACATTCTGCACCTGCTGGAAAAATATCCGCACAAGCCGCAGACCGTGTACAGCTTCCGCGACGATACGCTGATCGTTGCCTTCGTCAAGCACGGTCTCGGCGTCACGATCTCGCAGGAGCTTGCCATGCAGGCGTTCGCGAACGATGTGGAGATCCGCCCGCTCGTGCCGGAGAGCTTCCGCACCATCGGTCTCGCGTTCGCGCGCACCGCAAGCTCGGTCACGGCGCGGACGCTGCTCGAATATTTGCAGGCAAATCTGTGCGGCGCGTGAGCGGTTATCCTCTTCCCAGAATGGCGTCCATATCCTGCTCGGGCGCGGTGGTCGGGTGCAGATCGTAAGTCTCTACCAGCATTTTCACCACGTTTTCCGACAGGAACGCCGGCAGCGTCGGCCCGAGATAGATATTCTTCACGCCGAGCGCAAGCAGCGTCAGCAGGATGCACACGGCCTTCTGCTCGTACCACGAGAGCACGAGCGTGAGCGGCAGGTCGTTCACCGTGCAGCCGAAGGCATCCGCCAGCGCGAGCGCGACCTTGATGGCGCTGTATGCGTCGTTGCACTGTCCCATGTCGAGAATGCGCGGCAGACCGCCGATCTCGCCGAGATCCAGATCATTGAAACGGTATTTTCCGCACGCGAGCGTCAGAACAAGCGTATCCATCGGCGTCTGCTTGACGAACTCGGTGTAGTAGTTTCTGCCGGGGTGCGCGCCGTCGCAGCCGCCGACCAGAAAGATATGACGCACCTTTCCGCTCTTGATGAGCGAAATGATCTCCTCCGCGTGCGAGAGCACGGCTCCGTGCGCAAAGCCGGTCATGAGCATATGGCCGCCGTTGATGCCGCTCATGCTGTGGTCATGCTCGTAGCCGCCGAGCGCAAGCGCCTGCTCGATAAGCGGCGAAAAGTCCTTGCGTCCGCAGGCATCCGCCTCAATGTGGCGCAGACCCTCATAGCCGACCACCGATGTGGTGTACACACGGTCCCGATAGCTCGGCCGCTGCGGCATCAGGCAGTTCGTCGTGAACAGGATGGGCGCCGGGATGTTCTCGAACTCGCGCTGCTGGCTCTGCCACGCCGTGCCGAAGTTACCCACAAGCTGTGGATACTTTTTCAGTCCCGGATAGCCGTGCGCAGGCAGCATTTCGCTGTGCGTATAGATATTGATGCCCCTGCCCTCGGTCTGCTCGAGCAGCTGCGCAAGATCGGCCAGATCATGACCCGAAACCACGATGAACGGGCCTTTTTTGATGTCGGTCGGCACCTTTGTCGGCTGCGGCGTACCGAAGGTGCCGGTGTTGGCACGGTCGAGCAGCTCCATGCAGCGGAAATTCATCTGTCCGAATTCGACGATGAGCGCAAGCCATTCCTCCACAGAATGCGGCCGGTTGACCGCACACAGTCCCTTATAAAACCACGCGCTCACCTCGTCGTCCACGTAGCCGAGGTTCATCGCGTGATGCGCATACGCCGCCATGCCCTTCATGCCGAACAGCAGCGTCGACCGCAGAGAGACCGTATCCGTGTCGCCCTTCCAGAGCTCCACGACCTTGCACGGCGCGCCGCCGAAGCTGTCGCGTTCTGCGCGCACGCGCGCGGTAAATTCCGCGATCGCACGATTGTCAAAATTGACGTTGGTCAGTGTGGTGAACAGACCGTCCGCCAACAGCCGGTCGGCCGTCGGCGTGCGCTGTCCGGCCGCTGTCGCCGCCTCCGCCAGACCGATCAGCTCGCGTACCAGTTCGTCCTGTAAATGCGCTGTCTCCGGCTGCTTGCCGCACACACCTGTGCTGACGCAGCACTTTCCGCCTGCCGTCTGCTGACACTGAAAGCAAAACATTTCTGACATGAAAACACGCTCCTTTTTCGGATAGTGTTTCCCACGGAACAGATGTTATGCAGATAAATGTGCTCTCGCAGCTGTTCATCCCGCTCCATCTGACCTTAATAAAAATCCGCGAACTGACGCTATCAAACAGTTCACAGTCTGATATAATGGATAAAAGACGAATATGGAAAGCGAGAGAAAACAGTTATGGATTTAAAACGAATCGTGCGTATCGCCATGATGGCGGCGCTCATTTTCGCCGGAACGTACACCTTCAAGATACCGATCGCCATCACCGGCGGCTATACGCATCTGGGTGACTGCGCGATCTTTGTCGGCGTTATGCTGCTCGGCCGAAAGGACGGCGCACTTGCGGCGGCGCTGGGTGCAGCCCTCTCCGACCTGCTGAGCGGCGCGATGCTGTGGGTCCTGCCGACCTTCATCATCAAAGGCATTATGGCGCTCATCATGGGGCTGGCCGTCGAAAAGCTCATGCCGGAGCACCGGTACGGCTGGCTCATCGGCGAGGTTCTAGGCGGCGTCTGCCAGATCGTCGGCTATCAGCTCGTCAAGATCGTGCTCATCAGCCCTGCGGCGGCAATCGCCACCATTCCCACCATCACCATGCAGACGATTGCAGGTATCGTTATCGCCTCGGTCGTGATCACGATCATGCAGTCCTCCAACCTGATCGAGCGCCTCAAGCGCAGCTGAGAGGAGCGGCAATATGAAAAAGATCGATGCACATGCACATATCGGTGACTTCGGCAGCTGGGCCGGTGTAGACGGCTCCCCCGAGCAGCTGATCGCGTTCATGGATGAATACGAAATCGAGCAGACTGTGCTCTGCGCGAAGGATCACACGGGAAACGAGGGTGTCGCAGAGGCGGCCGCCCGTTATCCGGGCCGTTTTATCCCGCTCGTGTACCTCAATCCGCTCGAGGGCGCGGACATCTGCCGCGAAAAAGTCGAGACCTATGTCGACGGAAAGGGCTTCCGCGGCATCAAGATGAATCCGCTGCGCCATGCGTTCGTAGCGGACGATACCGCGGTCGATCCGGTAATGGAGATGGCGCGCAGCCGTCATCTTCCTGTGTTCATTCACTCCGGCCATCCTCCGTATTCGCTGCCGTGGAGCATCGCGCTGCTCGCGGAGCGTTTCCCCGAGGTCAAGACCGTAATGATTCACATGGGTCACGGACACGGCGTTTACATCGACGCCGCGCTCAAGATGGCAAAGCGCTTCCCGAACATTTATCTTGAGATGTCCGGCATGCCGATGGGCGTAAAGATCCGTCAGGCCTATGAAGAGGTCGGTCACGACCGCATCATGTTCGGCACGGATTATCCGTTCCACCATCCTTCGGTGGAGATCCAGAAGGTCCTTACCTGCGGACTGGACGAAGCCGCCATGCAGGATGTGTTCTACAACAACGCAAAAAAGCTGCTCGGCGAATAAGAACAGCAGCGCCCCTGACCGAAGGTCAGGGGCGCTTTATACTGTCGGAAAGCTCCGGAGAGTACCGTAAGATCAAGAAATTGACACAATCCGACAGTGCATGCTATAATACAGGCGGACGCTGTTACTTTTGGCGGTCAGACCCTCTTTTCCTTTCCCGCAGTCTGCGGCAGGAAGGAGGTGGCGCGTGTGCAGAAAAAGGCTTTTCAGCTTTTCGTATGTACAGTAATTCTGCTGTACATTTTCTGTATAAAAGCGCATTGACCGCTCGGGTCGACTCCGAACGGTCAATGACTTAAAATTGACTAAACTAAGGGTCTGACTGCTGTAACAGCGTCCCTTTTCTTCTTATATTATATCCATGCGCCCCGGCTTTGTCAAGCAGCGGAGCCAGGACCGTTAAATTGACACAATCCGACAGTGCATGCTATAATACAGGCGGACGCTGTTACTTTTGGCGGTCAGACCCTCTTTTCCTTTCCCGCAGTCTGCGGCAGGAAGGAGGTGGCGCGTGTGCAGAAAAAGGCTTTTCAGCTTTTCGTATGTACAGTAATTCTGCTGTACATTTTCTGTATAAAAGCGCGATGACCGCTCGTCTGACACACGAACGGTCATCATAAATAAATTTTGATGACTTGAGGGTCTGACTGCTGTAACAGCGTCCCTTTTCTTCTTATATTATATCCATGCGCCCCGGCTTTGTCAAGCGGCAGAGCCGGGTGCTTTTTCATACATGAAAACCGCAGAAATACCGCCTTGCGCATCCCCTCCGCGCATGGTAAGATAGTTCTGGTAAACCGCACAAGGGAGACGCACGAATCATGGCAAAAACCGCAAAACACAGAGAAATGGACATGCTGCACGGCGGTCTGGCCGGCAGGCTCATCCTTTTTGCCCTGCCGCTGGCCTTCAGCAGCATTTTACAGCAGCTTTTCAACTCCGCAGACGTCGCGGTCGTCGGCCGCTTCGCAGGCGATGCCGCGCTTGCGGCAGTGGGCAGCTGCGTCGCGCTCGTCGGCATTTTCGTCAATCTGATCGTCGGTCTGTCGGTCGGTCCGAACGCCGTGCTCGCGCTGCTCATCGGGCAGAACAGCCGCGACGAGATCAACCGCACGCTTCACACCGTGCTCACGTTCGGCGCGGCGCTCGGCGCGGGACTGATGCTCGTCGGGTGGCTGTCGGCCAGACCCATCCTCGTGCTCTCCGGCACGCCGGAAAGCGTGCTGAACGAGGCGCTGCTTTACATATTCATCTATTTTCTGAGCATTCCGTTCATGGTCGTGTACAATTTCGGCGCGGCCGTACTGCGCAGCTACGGCGACAGCCGCCGTCCCATGTACTATCTGCTGCTCTCCGGCACGGTCAACGTGGTGCTCAATCTGTTCCTTGTCATCGTGATGCAGCTCGGCGTCGCCGGCGTCGCGATCGCAACGGTCATCTCCAACGTGCTCAGCGCGGTCATGGTCATCACGCACCTCATCCGCCGCGACGACGATTTCGCGTTCCGCTTCCGCCGCATGCGCATCGAGAAGGAACCGCTCCTGCGTATTTTGCAGATCGGCATCCCGGCAGGCATTCAGGGCGCGATCTTCTCTGTTTCCAACGTGTTCATCCAGAGCGGCATCAACTCGTTCGGCGAAAACGCCATCGCAGGCTCATCGCTCGCACTCAACTTCGAATATTTTACCTACGACATCGCGAATGCCTTCGCGCAGGCTGCTGTCACCTTCACCAGTCAGAATTTCGGCGCGGGCGACATCAGACGATGCAAAAGGATCTTCCGTCTCTGCCTGCTGTTCGGTATCGTGTTCACCGAAATCCTGAGCGCGGTTTTCATGGTCTGGGACGATTTCTTCGTCAGCATCTACACCTCGAGCAGCGCGGTCGCCGTGTTCGCGGTCAGCCGTATGCGGCATGTCTGCTCGCTCGAGGGGTTGACCGCCACCTACGAGGTCGAAAGCGCCTCTCTGCGCGGCATGGGCCGCTCGCTCGAGCCTGCCGTTTTCACCATCCTCGGCACGGTCGTGTTCCGCCTGATCTGGATGGCGACCGTGTTCCGCCTCTTCCCGACCTATGAAATGCTGATGAACGTCTACCCTGCCTCGTGGATCTTCACCGGCGCGGCGCTCCTGATCGTATATGTGCGGCAGATGCGCCGGACGGCGCGAAGCATGTAAACCGCGTCTGTTTATGCGTCCGGGACCCAATAACAGAAAAAATCCCATGCCAGTCTGAACTGTGAACTGCGGCATGGGATTTTATTCTGTTTACTGATACTCTGCGTTGAGGAAAAGCGGCTTGATGGCGACGACCTCATCATATTCCTCCTGCGAGACCTCGACGTCGGCATTCAGCGCCCTGAGGTCGTCCTTCACGACATCGAGCGCCTGCGCGGTGGTCACAGCGCGGCCGTCCATGACAGCGCGCTTCATGCGGCGCAGCACGACCGGATGCGCATAGCGCGCCGGAAGCGGAAAGTCCAGATACGCCGAAACATATTCCTGCATTTTCTGCTGCGCCTGCTCATCGTTCCGCATGATCGAGGTGCGGTTGTTGCGCGCAGTGGGGAGCACGCTGAAGCCGGCGAAGGTGAAGATCGCCGCAAGGCCGAACAGCGTGAAGTAGATCGCGAACGAACCGTGGCGCACAAAGGAAACGATGCCGTAGGCGAGAGCCGCGAAGCCGAGCAGAGTGATCGCCATGGCGGCCCAGCGGTAGCTGCCGTGCGTGCACTGGAAATTGCGGCGGCGTTTTGCGGCCGCGCTCAGCTGCTCGGTCAACTCGGGGCGGCGCTCCAGATAGTCGAGCGCCTGATCGAGCGTGCGCACGGTCTTCTCTGCCTGCGCGCTCATCGGCGGACGGTTGCGCTCCTCCTCCTCACGGCGCGCCTTCTGCTCTGCAAGGCGCTGCTCCGCCGCCGCGCTCACGCACGGAATGGAGGGATATTCGGCGCGGATGACGTTCAGAAAATCATCGACCTGCTGTTCGTATTTGAAATTGCATACTTTCTGCTGCCCGCCGTCGAACTCAACGACCAGATAGGACAGCGTCGCGAAAATGCCCTTGCCGGAAAAACCGCCCCTGCTCATCGCGACGCGCTTGTACACGCGCGTTACCATGGAGAGCGGGACATAATAGCGCCGGTCGATGAAAAAGCTGTTCAAATAGAGCGCGCGTCTGCCGATGCCGCACGGGCCGATCTTCCGGCAGCTTTTTTTATCCTCGGCGAGCGCCGCGTCATCTATGCGCCCGGAACCGAGCGGATAAGGTTTGAACATCATTTTCCGTCACCTCAATTACTTCTGCGGATGATTGCAGCCGGTCGAACAGAACGAACGGCCGGCTGCATCTTATTCTATCATTTATGCGTTTTTCTTCGTGCCGTGCTTTTTGGTCGCGCGAATGAACACAGCGAGCAGGATTGCTGCGAATACAATGCCGATGGGGTACGCTACGGCGGTATTGTAGATCACAGCGCCGTCTGCCGTCTTGCCGTTCAGCAGACCGCCGAGGCACTCCGGTGCGAGAATGAAGTAGGTGCAGGAGACCGCACTCATGAAGGTCGCCGGAACGGCAGCGATCCAGAAATTCTTCTTCTCGGTGAACAGGAACATAGCTGCTGCCCACAGAACGATCATCGCGAGCGTCTGGTTGGTCCAGCTGAAGTAGCGCCAGATGACCGTGTAGTCGATCAGGCCGGTCGCGTTGCCGATGCCGAGGATCGCACCGATACCGAGAACCGGTACGCACAGCTTCAGGCGGTTTGCGTAGGTACCCTGGTCGATATGGAACCAGTCGGACAGCGTCAGGCGAGCGGAACGGAAAGCGGTATCGCCGGAAGTGATCGGGCAGACAACAACGCCGATCATCGCGAGCGCGATGCCAACGCCGCCCATGGTCTTGGAGCATACGTCGTAGATCGCTGCGGACTGACCGCCTGCAAGCGCCTCTGCCAGACCGGTGTTGAGACCGCCGGTAACTTCATACAGTGCGCAGCCTGCCGCCGCCCAGATCAGAGCGATGATGCCTTCTGCTACCATTGCGCCGTAGAATACGAAGTGGCCCTGCTTCTCGTTCTTCATGCAGCGCGCCATCAGCGGAGACTGCGTGGAATGGAAGCCGGAAATTGCGCCGCACGCGACCGTGATGAACATGAAGCTCCAGATCGGCGTGCCGGACGGATGCATATTGTACATATGCGTCCAGATCTCCGGGATGGTGTAAGCCGGGTTGGTGAAGATACCGATGATAACGCCGACCGCCATGATGATCAGGCACATGCCGAACAGCGGATAGACCTTGCCGATGATCTTGTCGATCGAAATAAAGGTTGCGATGAAGTAGTACGCCAGAATAACGATCAGCCAGAACAGCGTGGTCGAGAGAACGCCGGAAACACCGTTGTTCTTGCACAGCGTAACGATCAGGCCGGCCGGGCCGACTGCGAATACCGTGCCGACCATGATCAGCAGGATGACCGAGAACACGCGCATAACGTTCTGCATCGCGTGGCCGAGGTATTTGCCGGTGACCTCCGCGATGGACGCGCCGTCGTTTCGCTCACTGATCATGCCGGAGAAATAGTCGTGTACGCCGCCGGCAAAGATGGTGCCGAAGGTGATCCACAGAAATACGACCGGGCCCCAGAGCGCGCCCTGAAGTGCGCCGAAGATCGGGCCGAGGCCGGCAATGTTCAGCAGCTGAACCAGAAAGAGCTTCCACTGCGGCATAACGACGTAGTCCACGCCGTCATTGATGCGTACCGCCGGAGTCTCGCGGTCATCCGGGCCGAAGGTTTTGTCTACGATCTTACCATAAGTAAAATAGCCGGCGATCAACAGCAGTAAACACAGAATAAAGCTGATCATAATATCTCCTCCTTAAAACCGGCTGCGAAAGTGATGCTTCCGCATGAAAATTACCGAAAAGATTTTTCCCTTCCCCTCTTTCGGTAATTCCTATTATGAACCTGTGAAAATAAAATACAAGGGCAATATGTCATAATTTTAACAGTGTATTTTGGGCGAATTTTCTAACTATGAAAAAGCATTATAGTGCTTATGAATTTTCCGTATATTACACCGCATTTTCCTCTCTGCGTCTCCGGAAAAGCAACGCCTGTCACGGTGCATCCGGGCAAAAAACATCCCCCGGCGAAAGCCGGGGGATGCAGTGAAAATTTACTTTTCCAGTTCGGTCCAGTCGCGGGTCTCGCGAAGCTCGGTCCACTTCTCGAACTTGTTCTCCTTGGTCTTGTAATAGTGGCTGTTGGTGGCCTCCTGTACCGCCAGATAGAACCACTGAGAAGCATCGGAATTATCCGGCCACTTGATCATGCTGTCGAGCAGATCGCTGCTGTTCTCGGGCAGACGGTTGAGTACGCGGTTGACAAGCGTCATCGCCTCTGCGCGGGTGATATACTGGTTCGGACGGAACGTACCATCCGGATAGCCGTTGATCCAGCCCTTGTTTGCGGCGATACCGATCTCATTCTTTGCCCAATGAGATGCGATATCCGTGAACTTCGAGGACGTATCCGTGTTCTTATCGTCGAAGCGAGCGGCGATTGCGGCAAATTCCGCACGGGTGATCGGCGCATTCGGCGCGAACGTGCCATCGTTATGGCCCTTCACAATGCCCATCGAGGACAGCGTGGAGACAGCATGGTTAAACCACTGACCGCGCGTCACATCGGACAGGCTGTTGGACTGGGTGGAATTTGCGGTGCGGACTTTCTCGGTCAGCAGACGGAAGAAGATGGTTGCCACTTCTGCGCGGGTGATGTTGCCGTTCGGCTCAACGTTGCCGTTCGGGTAGCCGACGATGTACGCATAGTGATCGTCACCGTTCAGACCGGTCGGTACATCATCCGGAATGGTAACGGTAGGTCTGCGGTGGTGGCCGCCACCGCCGCCGCCGGAGGAGGATTTTTTCACGGTATAGGACACCGAAGGCTTCGGGAAGTCCAGAGGATTGAGCGGCGCACCGGCGCTGTTGATGGCGTTCAGAACGGCGCGCTTATTGGTGAACAGTGCCTTGTCGGCAGGAACATTCTTTTCGCCCTTCAGATCCTCCGTGCCGTAGGTACCGGGATCGGTTTCGGGCTTGGTCAGCTTGACGGTATAGGTCAGCTGAACCGGTGCAAAATTGGAAACATTTTCGTTGATGGTCCAGACGAAGCCATCCGCATCCGGAGCGTACAGCACCTTGAAACGGCAGTTGGTTTCGCTCAGATCTTCGGCATTATCTCCGAAATAGGTCATGTTGCCGTTTGCCTTGGATTTCAGCTCCGTGCCGCCGACAGTCAGCTTCAGCGAGCCGGGAACAAAATCGAACGCATCGCCCATCTGGTCCTCCACCGTGGAACCGGCGCTGACTGCGTAGAGGATGTCGTTCTGGATCTTGCCGAAGTCTACCGTTTGGCCATTGGCCAGGTAGCGCATAAAATCCGGACCCCAAAGATAGTCGGTCGGGCGTCCGTTAACAACTGCGTAGCAGTTGTATCCCGCCGCCTGTGCTTCCTGATAAACCTGATAGGTCAAATACAGAGCCTTATCAATGGAGTTCGCATAATTCTTAGAAGAATCATCCTCGGGAGTACATTCTGTTGCTGTTCCACCGTAAGGATATTCATATTTCGTGCCCTGAGCCTCAACCTGTTTACCAATCTCGGTCATCCGTGCAGACCAGCTAGCAGGAGGATTATTGCTGCCATATTTAGATTTCCAGTTGTCGGGGCCAGCCCAGTGTTTCCAGGCATCAGCAAAAAAACTCCATGCGGTAACAGTAGGCTCCGCATTATACATATAGGTAATACCATCACTTACGAAAATCAGGTATTTCCGATTTGCGGCAACTTCGGTATCCTCGTCCAGCAGCTGCTTGCCCGCAAGAAGTCCGGCGTGGGTGTTTGTTCCGCTTTCAATCGTTTGCTTGATTGCGTTTTCAATGGTCTCGTAACCGGTTGCAAGATCCGTAAGCGGAGCGGTCTTGTTTGCCTGTTTATTGAAGATTACAACGCCGACCTTGACCTTTGCTTTCGTGCTTGCCGCCTTCTCCTTCAGCGCAGCGAGCATACCCAGCGCCTGGTCTTCCAATTCCGTACTCGTGGACTTATCCAGTACAAATACCACATCGGAGGCCAACTTTTCCTCTGCACTCGGCAGAGACAGCGTCACATTGGAGGTCCAGGTGTTCGTATCCAGCGCCGTTGCGGTCTTGGATCGGGAAACGTTCCACTCAATGGGGTCGGTGTCCTCGGTGCCGCCGGAGGATTTTTTCGTAGCCGCCTTGAGCGAAACAGCGTGCGAATCGTTTTCTACCGGGACGTATTCGTCAGCCGTTTCCTCCGTCCAGCGACCGATCTCCTCATAGCCGCCCTTACCGTCCTGAGCCGCAGCATTCCACTTAAACCAGCCATCATGATACCAGCCGGTAATCTCTGCCTTGTTGGAGGACAGAATGCGGTCGCCGCTCATGTCCTTTGCGTTCGGGAGCGTAAAGGTCGAACCGTTGAACAGCAGGTCATCGCCTGCGGTCTTTGCGGTGTTATTGTACACTGCGCTGTTCTTTGCGATGTTGATGTTTGCATCATTATAGGCGTAAATTGCGCCGCCCATGCCTGTCGCTGCATTATCGTGCATCACAGCACCGGACTGAAGATCCACATTGATAACCGCCGAGCCATCCTTGTAAGTGAAAATACCTGCGCCGCCTGCGGCCTTGTTGCCACTGACAGAGCTGTTTTCCGCCGTAACGCTAAGGGTGTTAGCCAGTGCATCTGCGTAGATGCCGCCGCCATAGCCGGTTGCCGTATTTTTGTCGATTGCCGTGCCGTTCAGCAGGCGAATGTCCGTATTGCAGACAGCAGTACACAGAGCAAAGATACCTGCGCCGCTCTGTGCCTTGTTTTCAGAAATCGAAACGTCGTCAAGTTCGATTGTTCCGGCACTGTAAGCTACGATTGCGCCGCCCTGCGATGCACCGTTGTTATTCAACAGTTTAGAATTGCGGAGAGTCAGATTAGAGGTTGTGCCGACATACATACCGCCGCCGATACCGTTTTCAAGGTCGAGAACCTTATTGCCGGAGATTGTGGAATCGGTGATAAGGTGGTTGTGCTCGCCGGAACAGCCTTCTTCTGCTTCGTTCGGCGTATCGCCAAAATAGATACCTGCACCGTATTTTGCGGTATTATTCTCAAAAAAGGACTTTGCAGCGTTCAGCACAGAATGTCTCAGAAGCATGCCACCGCCGCAGTCCGGAGCAGTATTCCCCTCAACATGGCAGCCGTCCATGGTCAGAGAACCGTATCTAACCAAAATACCGCCGCCGTCGCTGCTGTTTCCCGTAACTCTGTTTTCGGACACGGTAACATTCTGCATGGATACATCTGCGTGCGACGCATAGATACCGCCGCCGCCGACTTCGCCATTGCCGTTGCCGCCGACTGTTTCATTACCCGTTATGGTCAAATCTTCGAGCTGAACGCCTGCACTGTCGATTGCGAAGCCGCCGCCATTCTGCGGATTTCTGCCGCCGGTAACCGTACCATTTTTCACGGTAACCTGCGGTTTATCACCGGAAATGGTCACAACGGCCGCATTCGCATCACCCGACAGCGTACGCCCGCCGAGGTCGAGCGTCAGAGACTTGTTAATCTTGATATTTTCCGTAACATCACGGAGCATGACGATGGTGACATCGCTGTTTGCAGCATAAATGTTTGCAGCAGCAAGCGCACCGGCAAGAGTCGAATACTTGTTCTCACCGATCTTTGCAACGCATGTCTGCTCAGTGCCGCCGCCCTCGGTGGACTGACTCTGCCCCGGATTTGTCGTATCCGGCGTATTTTCATCCGCTAACGCGAACGGAGACATTGCCAGCAGCATGGACGCCGCCAGTATGCTGGCTAATAATCGCTTGTTCTTTCCTGTTTTCATCATGAAAATCCCTCCTTCAGTAGCAATAGACTACTATGAAGAAGCTGCATCAGGAAACCGGCTGCCATGCGGAAAAGTCTTCCGTTTAGGCCCCTGGCTTTGCGAAACCGGCTTTCACCGATCGTGCCCTTGTCTGCACAACTTACTCCTTAATGAGTAGCACAGATGATTGAGTTTTTCCTGGAACCGTTTTGGACAGTACAGAGACGATTCAGCTTCCAAATAAAATCCCCCCTTACAGTGCGCACGGCTCTGCAAGGAGGGTACAAAGTATCGTTGGCAGCCGGCTGCCATGCGGAGGACAAGCTCCGTTTAGGCCCATCTGGCTTTGCGGCACCGGCTTTCACCGGCTGTGCCTTTATCTGTACCTGCACCCGTTCCCGGGAGTCATGCACAGATTTTCAGTTGATGTCTGCTGTTTAAGACGATATGCGAAGGGCGCATACCGAACTTCGCTGCACGGACGGACAAAAAGTCCCGCGTCAGCGCTGCCTAATCTTTCCTATATAAAGTGTACCCCATTGCAGGCAGCTTTGTCAACCGTTTTCCTATAAAAGAAGAAAACTCCCGCAGCGCAGACGGCAATGACTAAAGTTTACAAAAATTTTGTTTTTTCTCCTTTCAATCTCCTTTTAGATGGTATATACTTTTCCCATCACAGGAAAGGATAGAGAAACTATGTTACACAGCAAAACAATGACGCAGGTCCTTCTGCTGCTGCTCGGCGGCGCGATGGTCCTGTTCGGCGTCTGGCGTGGTGAGGCCGGCGTCGTGTTATCCAAGGCGATACGCCTGTGCATGGAGTGCGTCGGCATTGGGTAAAAGACCGCTCCCCCTGCTCGTCCGCCTGCGCGGCGCGATACAGGCCGCCGCCGCCCTGCTCACCAACATCCACCTGCCGAATTTCCTTTCCGGCAGGCTGTATCAGGGCAACGGCAAGCGGGTCTGTGTGCCCGGACTGAACTGCTATTCCTGCCCGGGCGCGGCGGGCGCGTGCCCCATCGGCGCGTTTCAGGCAGTCGTCGGCTCGTCCGGCTTCCGCTTCTGCTATTACATCACCGGCCTGCTGATCCTGCTGGGCGTGCTGCTCGGACGGTTCATCTGCGGCTTTCTCTGCCCGTTCGGCTGGCTTCAGGAGCTGCTGCACCATATCCCCTCCCCGAAGCTGTCCTCCGAACGGCTGAAGCCGCTGCGGTATCTCAAGTACGCCGTGCTGCTCGTGATGGTAGTGCTGCTGCCGACCGTTCTGGTGAACGAACTCGGCATGGGCGACCCGATCTTCTGCAAATACCTGTGTCCGCAGGGAATCCTCGAGGGCGCGATCCCGCTCGCCCTGGTGAACACCGGCATTCGCTCGGCGCTCGGCGCACTGTTCACCTGGAAGGCGGCTGTGCTGGCCGCCGTGATCCTTCTCAGCGTGCTGTTCTGGCGGCCGTTCTGCAAATGGCTGTGCCCGCTGGGCGCGTTTTACGCGCTGTTCAACCGCGTTTCCCTGTTTCAGATGCAGGTAAACTCCCATCGCTGCGTTTCCTGCGGAAAATGCGCGAACGTCTGCCCGATGGATGTAGACATCACACAGAATGCAAACCACGCCGAGTGCATCCGCTGCGGCCGATGCATCAAGGCCTGCCCGACAGAGGCGATCTGCTACCGGTACGGCTTCGGCAACGAAAAAACAAAGGAGAACTCATAAATGAATATCAAACGTGCAACCGCCCTTGCCCTCAGCCTGAGCCTGCTGCTGGGCGCCGCTGCGTGCGGCAAGTCCGACTCTGAAGCTGCCGATACCGGCAGCAAGACCTCTGCGGAGCTGCTCGAGGAGGAAAACGCCATCCTCGACGCACATCAGGAGCTGTGGAATCAGGTTTTCGCCTCCATGGACAAATCCTCTCCCGCAACGGCGGAAAACTACGGCGATGTCCTGCTGAGCGCGCTGGAGAACTGCCGGGACAAGCTCTCCGACGGGGATTATCAGACGCTGAAAAGCGATGCTGAGAGCATCCGCTCGATCGAGGAGCAGATCGCGGCCCTGCCCGCCGACGACAGCGCCGGCCAGAGCGAAACGGCTGCGGCCAGTGCGTTCCCGGAGTTTACAGGCAAGGATCTCGACGGGAATGCGGTCGACAGCAGCCTGTTCGCGAACAACGCCTACACGGTCGTGAACTTCTGGTTCAGCGGCTGCAAGCCCTGTGTCGCTGAGCTGGGCGAGCTGGACAAGCTGAACCAGACCGCAAAGCAGCAGGGCGGCGAGGTGATCGGCATCAATACCGAAACGCTCGACGGCAACGCCGATGCCATCGCCACCGCAAAGGAGATCCTGCAAACCAAGGGCGCGACCTACCGCAACATCTATTTTGATTCCTCGAGCGACGCCGGTACGTTCGCCCTCGGCATCATGGCCTTCCCGACGACCTATGTGTTCGACCGGAACGGAAACGCAGTCGGCGAGCCGCTGCTCGGCGGCATCGACAACGCCGATAATCTGGCGCAGCTCCAGAAAAACATCGACGCCGCCCTCGCCGCCGATCAAAAATAAGACAGAGCACAGCTAGGGCAATACCGCATAATTGAACAAGAGCGATTTGCGAGCAAATTTTGCGTGCTGACGAGGCGCGGTTTTGCGGTAATACTTGATGTATTACCGTGAAATCGCAACAAAGTCAGGGCACAAAATTTCCGCAAAGCGCCGCAGCTTTAATTGTGCGGTGTTGCCCTAAAGGGGCTGACTCAGGTGATTTCATGCAATCATTCTGAGTCAGCCCCTGCTTTTTTATCGAAAAAGCGCCTGCTCCGATGTTCCATCTGATGACACCGGGGCAGGCGCTGGGAGAGAGGTCAGCGGGTCGCCTTGAGTCGTGCCATGGCACGAGCCAGCGCCGCCTTGGATAGATGATATTCACGAATACTCTGCTTCTGGCGCAGACGCTCCTCGGCGCGCTCGCGGGCGCGCTCGGCACGCTTGCGGTCGATCTCCTCGGGCCGCTCTGCGCTGGATACCAGCAGGATGACATAGTCCGGCATGATCTCGGCAAAGCCGTCGCTGACGACCACCTCGTGCCGGACGCCCTCGGCGTGAAACCGGACGGTGCCCGGACGAAGTGCGGTAACGACCGGTTCATGCCCCGGCTGCACGCCGTATTCACCGTCGAGCGCAGGCATGACCAGACTGTCTGCCGGGCCGGTATAAAACTGCCGATCCGGCGTGATGATCTCCAGATAGAAGGTGTTTTCCATCAAAGCGCCCCCATATCCTGCGCTTTCCGGCGAACCTCGTCCACTGTACCGACCATGGAGAAGGCAGCCTCCGGATACTGATCCAGTTCTCCGCCGAGCAGGGCTTCAAAGCCGCTGATCGTGTCCTCCAGGGTCACATAGCGGCCCTCAAGGCCGGTGAACTGCTCCGCTACCGAGAACGGCTGCGAGAAATACTGCTGCATCCGGCGGGCGCGATCGACGATGCGTCGGTCGTCCGCTCCCAGCTCCTCCATGCCGAGGATGGCGATGATGTCCTGAAGCTCACGATAGCGCTGCAAAAGCTCCTGCGCGCCGCGCGCGACCTTGTAATGCCGCTCGCCGACAATGTCCGGCTCCAGAATGCGCGAGGTGGAATCCAGCGGATCTACCGCCGGGTAGATGCCCTGCTCGACGATCTTGCGGGATAGCACGGTCTTTGCGTCCAGATGCGTGAAGGTCGTGGCCGGAGCCGGGTCGGTCAGGTCGTCCGCCGGGACATAGACCGCCTGAACCGACGTGATCGCGCCGTCCTTTGTGGAGGCGATACGCTCCTGCAGCGCGCCGACCTCATCGGCCAGCGTCGGCTGATAGCCGACCGCCGAGGGCATGCGGCCCATCAGCGCGGAGATCTCCGAGCCGGCCTGTACATAACGGAAGATATTATCGATAAACAGCAGCACGTTCTGCTTTTTCACATCGCGGAAGTATTCCGCCATGGTCAGACCAGTCAGCGCCACGCGCATACGTGCTCCGGGCGGCTCGTTCATCTGGCCGAACACCAGCGCGGTCTTGCTCAGCACGCCGGATTCCGCCATCTCGCGCCACAGATCGTTGCCCTCGCGGGTACGCTCGCCGACGCCGGTGAAGATCGAGTAGCCGCCGTGCTCGGTGGCGATATTGTGGATCAGCTCCTGAATCAGGACGGTCTTTCCGACACCCGCGCCGCCGAACAGGCCGATCTTGCCGCCTCTGGCATACGGCGCGAGCAGGTCGATAACCTTGATGCCGGTTTCGAGGATCTCGGTCGTCGGGTTCTGCTGGGCAAACGCCGGCGGAGCGCGGTGGATCGACCACTTTTCCTGCGCCTCGACCGTTCCCTTTTCGTCGATGGCCTGCCCCAGCACATTGAACATTCGTCCCAGCGTCGCTTCACCGACCGGCGCTTCGATGGTGCGGCCGGTGGACAGCACCTCGTCGCCGCGGCCGATTCCTTCACTCGGGGAGAGCATAATGCAGCGCACCGTGTCACCGCCGATATGCTGTGCGACCTCCATCATGCGCACCTGCCCGTCCGGTGCAACAGACAGAGCCTCGTTGATCTCCGGCAGACTGCCGCCCTCAAAGGCAACATCTACGACCGGGCCGGTCACCTGCACTACGGTACCTTTGCGTTTCATAGTTTTTTCCTCACTTTCTATGCGCGGCTGCCGTCCGCCAGAAAACGGACGGTTCGCGTCGGAATCGAACGGCGCGGCTGCGGCGTCTCTGTCGCGCTGCCCTGCGTGCCGCCGACGATCTCGGTGATCTCCTGCGTGATAGCGGACTGCCGTGCGCGGTTGTAGCGCAGCGAAAGCGATTTGAGCATATCACGCGCGTTGTCCGTCGCGGCATCCATAGCCGTCATGCGGGCATTCTGCTCGGCACAGAACGACTCGACCAGTGCGCCGAACAGCTCGCCCTTGATGCAGCCCGGCACCAGATGCTCGAGCACCCGATCAGCCGATGGCACATACTGCACCGTCTGATGATACAGGCCGTTCTCGCCCGGACGCGGCTCCCACGGGAACGCATCGATGTCCAGCGGGAGCAGCTTCTGCACGCGCGGCTCGAGCCGCATGGGCGTTACCATTTCGGTGTAAACAACGTACACGTCGTCCAGCTGTCCTTCGCGGAACAGACGGATGAAAATATCTGCAATATCACGGGCGCGGGCGATCGTCGGGTCCTGCACCGTGAACATGAACTCGCCGTCCACGCGGATGTCGCGCTCGGCAAAGTAGGCGCGTCCCATCTGACCGATCAGGAACAGCGTGGGGTCGTCCTCCTGCGCCAGCTGCTCCTCGGCCAGCCGGAGCACATTGTGGTTGTACGCGCCGGCCAGTCCCTTGTCGCCCGTGATAACGATGTAGCCGGCTTTGCGGCGCTTGACCTCGGGACGCTTGTCGAAATAAATATGCTCGATCTCGGGAGAATGGTGCAGAATATCCGCGATTGTAGAGCTGATCTTGAGAAAATACGGCTGTACATTGTTCAGCTGCTGCCTTGCCTTGCGCATCTTGGAGGACGAGATCAGATACATCGCGTTCGTGATCTTGAGCGTCTGCTGCACGCTGTCAATACGGGTTCGGATCTCCTTTATGCCTGCCATGCTGCGCTCACCTGTTCTTTATAGGTCTCGAGTGCCTCCCGGATCTGCTCGGCGGCCGTTCCGGTCAGGGTGCCGGTGGACTGGATCTCGGTCAGCAGCGCATCCGGCAGGCTGTCCGCGAAGTCCTGCACAAAGCCGCGCACGCGGTCGAGCGGTACATCGCGGAGCAGGCCGTTGGTGGCCGCATACAGAATGACCGCCTGCCGCCATACCGGCATCGGATGACACAGCGGCTGCTTGAGTATCTCCATCAGCCGTTTGCCGTGCTCGAGCGTCTGCTGGGTGTCCCTGTCCAGATCCGAGCTGAACTGGGTGAATACCTCCAGCTCGCGGAAGCGGGCAAGATCGATGCGCAGCGTACCGGCGGTCTTTTTGATGGCCTTGGTCTGAGCGGCGCCGCCGACGCGGGATACCGACAGACCGACGTTGATCGCCGGGCGCTGACCGGCGAAGAACAGGTCGTTTTCCAGATAGATCTGACCGTCGGTGATGGAAATGACGTTGGTCGGGATATAGGCGGAGACATCGCCCGCGAGCGTTTCGATGATCGGCAGGGCGGTCATCGAGCCGCCGCCGTACTCCGGCGTCAGCCGGCACGCGCGCTCGAGCAGGCGGGAATGCAGATAAAATACGTCGCCCGGATATGCCTCGCGGCCGGGAGAGCGGCGCAGCAGCAGCGACAGCGTGCGGTAGGCGACTGCGTGCTTGGACAGATCGTCGTAGACGATGAGCACATCGCGTCCCTTGCTCATGAAATACTCACCGATCGCCGCGCCGGCATACGGCGCGATATACTGCTGCGGCGCACCGTCCGCCGCAGTGGCGGAAACGATGATGCTGTAATCAAGCGCGCCGTATTTCTCCAGCGTGCCGCGCAGACGCGCGACCGTGGACGCCTTCTGACCGATGGCCACATAGATGCAGATCATGTCCTGTCCCTTCTGGTTCAGGATGGTGTCGATGGCGATGGAGGTCTTGCCGGTCTGGCGGTCGCCGATGATCAGCTCGCGCTGACCGCGTCCGATCGGCACCATCGCGTCGATGGCAAGGATGCCGGTCTGCATAGGCTGGTTGACCGGCTCGCGCGATACCACGCCCGAGGCCTCGCGTTCGATCGGGCGGCGCTCGGTCGTTTCGATCGGGCCGAGCCCGTCGATCGGCTCGCCGAGGGCGTTGACCGTGCGTCCGATCAGCGCCTCACCGACCGGAACGTCAGCCGCGCGTCCGGTGCGCGAAACGGTCGAGCCTTCATGCAGGCCGTCCTCGCTGCCGAGCAGCACCACGCCCGCGCTGTCGCGCTTGAGGTCGAGCACGATGCCGCGCACGCCGGTGTCGAACTGCACCAGTTCGCCGTAGACCGCGCGGTTCAGTCCGTATACGGTGGCGATGCCGTCGCCGACCTCGATGACCGTACCGGTCTCGTCACAGCGCGTTCGGTTGTCATACTGTTCGATCTCCTCGCGGAGAATGGATAAAATCTCGTCTGAATGGTTCAATGGTTTTCACCCCTTACAGGTCATGCGCCAGTGCGCGAAGCTGTCCGCGCACGCTTTTATCGTATGTTACGCCGTCGATCTCGGCGGTAAAGCCGCCGAGCAGCGTTTCGTCCGTCACGATCTCGAACGTAACCGCGCGGTAGCCGTGCCGTGCGCACAGCAGGCGGGCCAGTGCGCCGAGCGACTGCTCCTCCGGCTCACGGGCGCTGCGGAATACGCACAGACCCTCGCCGTTTTCGCGCAGCTCGAGCAGACGGAACTGCCGGACGATCTCGGGCAGGAGCGCAAAGCGGTTTTTGTCCGCCAGCAGCAGATAGAAATGCCGCAGCTCTCCCCGCGCGTCAAAAGCGGGCAGACGGGCCAGCACGGCCTTTTTCTCCCGTGCCGACACGGCGGGCGAGCACAGGGCGTCCCACAGCTCCGCACAGCCGGTCAGGCAGTCGGCGGTGCGCCGCAGCTCGCTCAGCGTGCACCCGGCATGGCGCAGCGCCCCGGCATACTGTACGGCGGTCGAATTCATCGTGCAGCCTCCGTTTCTTCGCGCAGGAAATCGTCGATCATGGCGCGGTCAGTGTCGCTGTCGAGCGTCTGCCGGGATACCTTTGCGGTGGTCAGCAGAACGAGAGCCGCGAGCTCCTTTTTCGCCTCGCGGAGCATCTGCGCCCGCTCGGATTCACGGCGCTGCGCCGACTGCTCCTCCAGACGCTGCACGGCAGTGCGGGCCTCCGCGACCAGGCGGTCGTATTCCTGCTGACCGCGTGCGCGGGCGTCCTCTATGATCTGCGCGGCCTCCGCCTTCGCAGAGGCGAGCTGCGCCGCATGCGCGGTCTGCTGCTGCTCGGCCTCGGCCAGACGCCTGTCCGCCTGATCGAGCGTGTCCGATACCTCCTGTGCGCGGTCGTCCAGCATTCTGGTGATCGGCCCGAACAGGAACTTCTTCATCAGCACGAACAGGATCAGCAGGTCAACAAACACCCAGATGATCTGTGCATTTAGATTGAGGATCATTCGATCTCACCCCGATCAATTCATGAAGATGAGCAGGATAGCGATCAGGAAGCCGTAGATGGCGGTTGCCTCAGCCAGCGCACAGCCGAGGATCAGGTTCTTGCTGATCTGGCCCGAGGCCTCCGGCTGACGTGCGATGGCCTCCGAGGATTTCGCGGTCGCGTAGCCGATACCGAGACCGGCGCCGATGCCGGTCAGAACTGCGATAGCTGCACCAATTGCAATACTCATTTTTTGTAGTCCTTTCTCAAATAAAACAGTGGTTACTCAAGCGATTCCGACAGGAAAAGCGTTGTCAGGAAGACGAATACGACTGCCTGTATCATGCCGTCGAACACATCGAAATACAGGCTCAGCGGGATGGGCACAACGACCGGAACGACCATCTTGACCAGCTCCATGATGACGAAGCCGGCGAAGATGTTGCCGAACAATCGCATGCAGAGCGACAGCGGCCGGATGCCGATCTCCATGATGTTGAGCGGCGTGACGACCGCGACCGGCTCGCTGAACTTCTTCAGACCGCCGCGCAGACCGTGGAAGCGGAACTGCGCGCCGTAGATCAGCAGGGCGCTCATGATCGCCAGACCGGCGGTCACGTTCAGGTCCTTGGTCGGCGGGGTAACGCCGAACAGCCCGGCCATGTTCGCCAGCGCGAGATACAGACCGACCGTGCCGAGATACGGCGCGAACGCACGCCAGTATTTGTCGCCCAGCGTGTCGCGGCAGAAGCCGTTGATGAAGCCCACCAGCATTTCGGCGGCCGCCTGCCGGCGTCCCGGCCGTTTTCGCAGCCCGTGCGTCAGCCAGACGGCGAGCAGGGTCAGCACCGCTATGATGACCCAGCTTACCACGGCGGATTCCGGTACCGGTATCCCGCCAAACAGCGGAATCTCGAACGCAATGTGGGTTTGCAGCTCGGCATTCAATTCCGCTTTGATTTCTCCCAAAGGGCATCACCTCGTTTGTTTTGCTTTGCGTTCCTATTGTAGAAATCCGACGGGTTCTGCGCAAGCTTACGAAAATAAAAAAAATAAACCCGCGCAATTTGACGGGTTTCATAAAATTTTCGAAAGGGATTTGATGAACTTTGACCAGCGTGCTATGATATAAAATAGCTTTTCCAAGGGGGGAATGAAATTGACAAATGCACACTCATCCGGCTCGCTGCACCGGCGTGTGCGCCGGATGCTGATCCAGTGCATCGCCATCGTGGTGCTGCTCTCGACCTCGGTCGGGCTCGGCATCGGCCTGTATCAGGATGTGTACGCACGCGATCAGCTGCTGTCCAACGCCGCGCAGATGGCGGCCGACGCGCCGCTCCTGACGGATACGATCCAGACCGATACCGCGCAGCAGTATCTCGAACGTACCGTCCGGCGCGTCGCCGCGGTGGATATGCTCGGCATATATGACGTGCAGGGCAAACCTTTGGTATTCTACGATCTCGCCGCCGGCGAAGGAGAGGCGTCCGTGCTGCCGACCCTGCGGGCCGATACGGTCCGCCGCCTGTACAGCGAGCAGATACCGCTGCTTTCCAGCGATGAGATGCCGGAGGGCGCCGACCGCTGCGCCTACGCCGTGGTGCGCGATGAAAACGGACAGGCGTTAGGCATCGTGATGGCGGGTCTGTATCTGCGCTCCTATCGCCGGACGGTGCTGCGCGTGCTGCTGTTCTACTGTCTGATCACTCTGCTCGCGCTCGGTGTCGGCAGTCTGCTCAGCGTGCGCTTCTCCAATCATATCAAGCAGGAGCTGCTCGGCTATGAGCCGGATGCGTTCCGTCAGCTGTTTTTGCAGCGCATGGATATCCTCGACGCGCTCGACGAGGGTCTGCTGGCCATTGATTCGCACAGCACGATCACCTATATCAACCGTGCGGCGGCGGACATCCTCAGCATCCGCACGAGTGATGCGCTCGGACAGCCGCTCAGGGCGATCTATCCGCGTTCGACCATCGCGCGCGTCATGCAGACCGGAAAAAGCGAGTACAACATCAGTCTGGAATCCATCAAGCATGTTTCGGTCATATCCGACCGCATGCCGCTCTGGCGCGACGGGGAGATCGAAGGCGCGATCGCTATTTTCCGCAACCGCACCGAGGTCACAAGGCTGGCGCAGGATCTGACCGGCGTACAGCATATCGTGGAGGCGCTGCGGGCGTATACGCACGAGTTCACCAACAAGCTGCATGTCATTCTCGGTCTGCTCCAGCTCGGGGAAAACAGGCAGGCCGAGGAATACGTTCTGCGTCTGACGAAGACGCGCGCACACTCGATCAGCTATATCTCCGAGCGCATTCAGGAGCCGTCGGTCGCGGCTCTCCTGATCGGCAAGTCATACCGCGCCGCCGAGCTAGGCATCCGGTTCGCCCTCGACCCGGCCAGCGAGCTGCGCGGGGACGGACAGTACCTGCCGGCCAGCAGCCTGATCACCATTCTCGGCAATCTGACGGAAAATGCGTTCGACGCCCTGCGCAGCGCACCGGAGAATGCGCAGAAGGAAGTGACCGTCAGCATCCGCGAGGGCGAGCACGGCATGCTCCTCAGCGTGGATGACAGCGGCGCAGGCATGGCAGCGCCGCAGCTCGACCGTATTTTTGAGCGCGGCTTCTCGACCAAGGGCGAGGGACGCGGCACGGGACTTTCGCTCGTCAAGGAGACCGTAGACGCCTTCGGCGGCACGATCCGCGTGGAGTCCGAGCCGGGCATCGGCAGCTCATTCATCATCACGTTTTCCGACGCGGAAAGCCGCGCACAGACCTAAGGAGGAACGATCTGCAATGTATACAGTGGTCATTATTGAAGATGATCCGATGATCACGCGGCTGAACCGCCGTTATGTGGAGCAGGACAGCCGTTTTGCCGTCGTACAGACCTTTTCGGCGGCGCATCCGGCTCTGTTCTGGCTTCAGCGCAATCCGATCGACCTGATCATCCTGGACGTTTACATGCCGCAGATGAGCGGCACCGAGCTGCTGATGCAGCTCCGCGCAAAGGGCGTGGACGCAGATGTGATCATGGTAACGTCTGCAAACGATGCCAAAACAGTCAATGACGCGGTGCGGCTGGGCGCCGTGGATTATCTGGTCAAGCCCTTTGCCTATGAGCGGTTTCAGCAGGCGCTCGAGGTGTTCTGCCGCCGCCGGGAAAGCGTGCAGCGCGACAGCTTCAGTCAGGATGCGCTCGATCACACGCTGTTCCGGCAAACGGCGCCGGCGCCGTCTGCTGCTCCCCCGAAGGGTCTGCAAAGCCAGACTCTTGCGCGGATCGAGGCCTATCTGCGCGCCGCGCCGGACGAGCGGCACACGAGCGATGAAATCGCCTCGCACGTCGGGCTGTCGGTCGTAACCGTGCGCCGGTACATGAATTATCTGACCGACCGGCAGATCATCGGCAGCGAAATGGACTACCGCACCGGCGGCCGGCCGTGTCTGGTGTATTTTCTGCGGCAGTAAGCGGGCGGTCTGCACAGATTTTCTGGCTGGTCTGCTCGGCATACCACTCGTTGAAGCAGCACCTTGATGGGACAGCGCTTCCATTTTCAGTTTGTACGCAAAGGCTTTCTCAGACGGAAGGATATTCTCTCGCACAGGAACTGCATTTCCTCGTTGTCCTGCACCTTGTACGGGTTGTCCTCGAATGGGCGGATATTCGCGATGGGAATGGTTGTAACAAAATTTAAGACTCGGCGCGAGCCGACAACGCAGCTATAGGGCTTCACCGGGACGAATACAACGTGATGCATCTTGCGCGACGGCACATCGGGTAAAAACGAAAGAAAGCAGCAATGCAGCCTCCAAATACGAGGCGCATCACCGCTTTGGTTTTCTGTTTTTTGAAATTCGGTGTAGTTTACAGCTCTTCCACCGACACAATTCCCTCACGCCTGCCGACAAGTGTCAGCAGCTTTTCTACGCCGCAGCTGCGCGGCAGGCGCAGCGTAAAGATAGCGCAGGCGTTATGCTCACCGTTTTCTGCCGAGCGCGTAATCTGGATGTTCAGCACTTTAATATTGCAGCTGCGGTAGAGCTGAAGCACATCATCCAGACAGTGCTTGCCCTCGTATTCCATATACAGATTGATCTCCGGCACATTTTCGAGCACGCGGTACTCGATACGCGAGAACACAAGCTCGGCGAGCATGATGAACACGGTCGCGAGAATGCCGCCCTCGTAGAAGCCGCCGCCAAAGGTGAGGCCGATGATGGCCGAGGTCCAGAGACCAGCCGCCGTGGTCAGACCCTTGACGCGCTGCCGCTTGGTAACGATGATGGTGCCCGCACCGATGAAGCCGATACCCGCAACAACTTGTGCACCGAGGCGCGCCATATCTGTAAAATAGTGCATATTCAGATACAGATACTGACTCGTCAGCGTGGTGATGGCCGCGCCGATGCAGATGAGGATGTGCGTGCGGAAGCCGGCCGGGCGGCGCTTGTACGAGCGCTCGATACCGATAATGCCGCCGCAGATGAGCGCGCAGGCCAGACGCACGAACACGGAAAGCGTCGTCACGTCGCGCAGGCCGTCAAAAACAGATAACATAGCAGTCCACTCCTTACAGCTCTTCGATCACGCAAAGGCAGTCCAACTCCGCCAGATCGGAGAGAAGCTGCGTGTGCGGTATTTTTTCATTGAGGCGGATCGAGAAGATCGCACTTGGGTGCAGCGCCTCGCCACTTTTGTTCCGCTCGATATCGATGTCGTAGATCTGCACGTTCTGCGATTTCAGCTGATTGATGATGGTACTGATGTCCCCGAGCGAATAGAACTCCATGTACAGATTGATGTCACGCGCGTTCTCCTGTATGTACGCATCCACAATTGGGAACAGGCGGATGCTGAGAAATATCATCGCGAATGCGATGAGCACGCACTCGTAAAATCCTGCGCCGACCGCAAGGCCGGTGCAGGCCGACGCCCACAGACCCGCGGCAGTGGTCAGGCCCTTGACCTGCTGGCGGCCGGTAACGAGAATGGTTCCTGCGCCCAGAAAGCCGATGCCGTTGATAACCTGTGCGCCGAAACGCGAAACGTCGGTTTTTATGCCGATCTCTGCGCAAATATCCGACCACGGCCCTGTCACCATGGTAAATTCGTACAGGCTGAGCAGCACGGTCAGCGCCGCGCCAAGACAGACGAGCATATAGGTGCGGAAACCGGCCGGACGGCGCTTGCGTCCGCGCTCCAGACCGATGCAGCCGCCGAGCAGCATCGCAAGGGCGAGCCGCACTACGACCGAGGCGAAATGAAATTCGCGCAGGTATTGTATCATTCCACTCATTTGATGTAGGTTCTCCTCACTCGATAAAAAGTGCACACGCTGCCAATATGTATGCAGCGTGTGCAGCTTTCTACAATAGATTTCAGTATTTACTTTACGAATCGACAGTCTGCCCAGCAGGCGTTGTGGTCGGACAGCTCGGGACCTGTGAACTTCGCCAGCGCGCTGCCCGGCTCGGCCCAGGTGCAGTCCTTCGTTTCAGTCGAAACCGTGCCGTGGTCGACGCATTCCATGCCGCGCGCCATCAGCCAGTCCAGCTTGAGCAGCATACTCTTGCCGCCCGGCATCGGCTTGCGGCGCGTGCCTTCGGTGCTGCTGAACTCGCGGTAGGAGAAGCCGTTCTCCTCTGCCTGCGGCAGGACGCGCTCGTACTTTTCGACCGCCGCCATGTGCTTGGCAAGGCGCTCCGGGTCGTTGAACAGCTTGGTGAAGCCCGGGATGTCGTTGCCGTCAAACGTATTGGTGTTCAGGTCGCCGCCGATCATGACCGGCGTGTCCGGCGCGAACGACTTTTTGATTTCATCATACACGACTGCCATCTGCGCTTCGCGGCCCTCGCTGTCCGCGCGGTTCTCCAGATGGACGCTGACCGCGCCGACTTCCCGGCCGCCGATGTCGAGCGAGCAGACAATGGCAACGCGCGCGCCGATGCGCTTCTGACGGTCATAGTACCAGTTGTACTGCTCGGGCATGTGAACGACCTTCGCCCAGCGGATCGGCCAGCGCGAGAACAGGGCGTTGCCGTGGAAACCCTTGTTGTCGTCCGGGTTGACCAGCTCGATGAACTCCAGACCGTAGGCATAGTTCATACCGATGGACTTGGCGATCTCATACGCCACGTTGCAGTTGCCCGAGCGGACCGCGCCGTCATCGAGCTCGTTCGCGTAGATGATGTCAATGTTCTTGAAGTCCGGACACATGTTGAGGAAGTCGATGGTCTCGTGCAGCGTCTGACCGCGTTCGATGTTGAACACGACATGGCGCAGCACCTCGGGCACCTCAGCCGGTGCCTCGACCAGATTGTGCACCTCGCACTGCTGGTACTGCGGAATTTTATCCATTACCTTGAACTGACCGAGCGTCGGTACCAGATTGCCGAGGGCGATACGGTTTTCATAGGACATAGTTTCCATTTGTTTGTTACACGCCTTTCAAGTTTGTTATGCGCCGGGATAGGGTCATGCGTAATAAGGGGGCAGCCGGCAGAATACATGACTCCGCCGGCTGTTGCCATATAAGGGAAGAAAAAGATGATTAATGAGTGTCAGAGTATGTCTGAGTTATGCGTTTGCAGCGGCCTTTTCTGCCTCAGCAGCCTCGCGCTGCTTCATCTCGGTAATAATGCGCGGATAGATCTTATCGAGCTTGTAGAAGATCAGCAGAACGCCGATGCCGCCCCAGGCAATGATGTTGCCGATGATGTAGATACCGATCAGCATCTGAGACTGTGCTGCGTTGATCGTCACGGTGCCGGCGAAACCTACGAGGCTCATCAGAGCGCCGAAGATTGCGCTGGTCATGCCGGAGCCGAACTTCTGGCCGGCGGTGGTAGCAGATACCATCAGGCCCTGTACACGGATGCCGCTCTTCCATGCGCCGTACTCGATAACGTCAGCGAGCATGGAGTACTTGACGCCGCGGAAGCAGCCCTTGCCGATGCCGCGCATGACGCAGGCAAACAGTGCAAGATTGAGGGCGCTCGGGTTGATGAACAGGGAGACCGTGCCGATAACGGCGACGATCGCACCGATCAGCGCTACGTTGCGCTTGCCGAACTTTGCGATGAACGGAGACAGAACAAGAACGGTAACGATCTGCGGAATGGACTCGAACGATGCGAGTGCACCGAGCAGGTCGCGGTTGCCGAGAATGTACTGTGCGTAGTATGCGTTGCAGGTGCCGGTAACTGCCTCATAGAAGGACAGGAACACAGCGAGCATGAAGAACATGATGAAGTACTTGTTGGTGACGCAGAGCTTGATGCCCATCCAGAGCGGAACGTTCTTGCCGTCCTTGGTCTTGGTCTCTTCCTTGACGCGCTCGTGGCAGTTCTTGAAGCAGATGAACAGCATGATGATGGAAACGATGGCGTAGAGGATGGAAACCTCAATCCATGCCTGCTGGGTGTCACCCAGACGGGTAACCAGCGGGAAGGTTACTGCGGTGATGACCATGTTGCCGAGGGCGGACATGCCGGTACGGAACAGGTTGACAACGGCGCGCTGGTCGGTGTCGCGGGTCATCAGCGTTGCCAGCGTTGCATACGGGAGGTTCAGTGCGGTGTAAACAACGGTGGTGCAGAAGTTATAAGTAATGAAAACGTAAATGCCCTTTACGATCGGCGTAGCAGGCGGAACGGTGAACAGCAGGATTGCTGCGATGCCGTACGGAATCATCATCCAGAGGATCCATGCACGGGACTTGCCGTGCTTGGAATGCGTGCGGTCAACCAGGTGACCGATCAGTACGTCGGAAATACCATCGAAGAAACGCGAGAACAGCATGATGGTACCGATCATTGCTGCGGAGATGCCGACTACGTTGGTGTAGAAGTAAATCAGCAGCGAGGTTGTCAGGGCGTAGACAACGTTACAGGCAACGTCGCCGAGGCCGTAGGAAAACTTTTCTTTGAGATGGATCTTCTCAAATTCCTTATCACCCGCGAAAGTCGGGTTGCTGGATTTGCCCATGGTTTTTGCTCAGTCCTTTTTTATTTTTCTTTTCTGCCAGTTGGAGCTGCACGGCCCGTTATCGAGCACTGAATGTGCTTTTTCGGGGAACCGCAGTTTGAGAAGTTGTCCGGACGTAATCTCTTGCTTCAGCTTTTACCCTTTCAATGGAACTCCAATCCATTGACCGTAATCAAGTATAGCACCACGCGGAATAAAATTCAATAATTCATGTTGTAAAAAGAATAATGTTCATTTTTGTACATTCTTCACAAACCGGAAGAATTGTGTTACAATGAAAACAAATATGACACAGATAAAAGGTGAGCGTATGGATAAAAACGTTTATGCTGCAATTCAGTCGCAATATGCGACTTTTTCCAAGGTTGGAAAGCGGATTGCCGACCATATCATAGCCGATCCGGTACATATTACCTCGATCAGCATTCAGCAGATGGCCGCCGAGCTGGGCATCGCAGAATCGAGTATTATTCGATTTTGCAAGATCCTCGGCTGCGCCGGGTTCAGCGAGATGAAGCTGCTGCTCGCGAAGTATTCGCCCAAATCGGTTCGAACAATATTCGAAGATTTGTCTGAAACCGATAGTATTCAGACCATTTCCGAGAGTGTGTTTGGCCGCAACATCGACACGCTCGAGCGTGCGCTCCAGCTGCTCGACTTCCAGAAGATCGAGCAGGCGGTCGATGTGCTCAGTCGCGCCGAAAACATCCTCATTCTCGGTGTCGGCGCATCCGGCACCATCGCAGAGGACTTCTACATCCGTCTGATGCGCATCGGTTTCCGTGCGGTGTCGCTGACCGACTCGCATCTGATGCAGATTCAAGCAAGCCTGTGTATGCCGAATACCGCCGTGATCGCGATCTCGCACACCGGCAAGACACGTGAGATCGTTTCCGCCGTCCGTACGGCGAAAGAGCACGGCGCGCAGACCATCGGCATCACCGGCTTCCCAGACACCCCGCTCAAAGCATCGAGCGACCTCTGTCTTGAGCTTTATTCGCCTGACCAGCTCTTTGTTTCGCCGCGTGTTGCACAGTTCTCGCTGATCGATTCGCTGTATGTCAGCCTTGCCATCCGCCAGAAAGACCGCGTTGTCCGCAATATCGAGCAAGTAAACGAGGCGCTCCGGCCGCTCCGCATGGAGTAAAAGACGAGAAAACACGGCTTTCGACAAACAAAAATGCAAATGTAACGCCGACGAATGAACACGGAACCTCTGAGATCCGTTGCAGCGATAGATAGCGCCGATGGCGCTGACCGTAGATGCCGATTGGTTCCAGCTCCGGTTCTTCATCACCGGCAACCAAATAATAATCTCCGACCAGTTCGTAAGTCCTGTGTGTTCGTCCGTTATGAATTTTTCCATTGTAACAACCTCCGCTTTGTTTTGTGATTCTATGATAGCGGAGATTGCTCAAATAGGCGATGTACGAAAATCCCCTGCCGAGAAATATTCTCAGCAGGGGATTCGTGTCTTTACGGCTCTTGTGCGCTAATTTTGAATTGCATGGAATACGTTGAGGACTGGTCTGTCTCCAGAGCTTATCTAAGCCAGGAATCCATTGCGGCAACTCTGCTCGTTGCTGCCTAACTTCATTTTTTCAGGAGCCCTTTTTGCGAACATTACTTGACGCGGTCAAAATTTTCGTTTCAGGTATCAAAAAAAGCACCTTCACGTCGTGCATTTTTTTGATACCACTGCCTTTCCATACGACTTTCCATTTTCGGGGTCGCCTGCCCGGAGGTTTTCTAAGTGCTCGAAAAAGTATAAAAAACCGCTGATTTCTTACGAAATCAGCGGTTAAACATGGTTGCAGGGACAGGACTTGAACCTGTGGCCTCCGGGTTATGAGAAATCGGTGGTGGATTTTTGCGTAAAATAAGTTCTTATTTTCGCCATTTTAGCAGCATTTATGATGCTATTTCTTATTTAGGATTTCTATCCTCCCACACTCACACAAAATAATGAGTGTGAGTTGGGGTATTATTGGGGCTGGTTTTGAAGCAGCTGGTCGATTTGATTTTTGGCTTCCTGCATCTGTGCTTTGATGTTTTCTACCGCCTGCGTATCTGCCTGTACTTGCGCGATCCACTCGTCATCAATGATTGCATATTTAGGATACTCTTTCGCAAATCCACTGCTATTCTGCATCTGACAGGTTCCCGATGGAATGACATTCAATTCCTGTATTCCGCTTTCAGACAGCATATCCGGTGCAACCAGTACAACAACATCATTGCTCGGAATATAGGATTCGTCATCTACCAATGCACACGGTGCGGCAGAACTGGATCGGGAGCGAAAAATGCAGGAGGTTATGCTCACTATTAAGAAGATGGTGCCCATACGAACTATGAATTATCGGCGCATAGACCGCACGGTTGCAGGACATATTCGACCCATCCGTTACATCTGTACCCTCAGTCTGTGAGGGGGAACATCGTATAGGAGAAGGCGGCAGCGGGATGAATCTGCTGTGGCTGCAGATAAACTTTGCGCGCTTCCAAGCTGAGGAGTTTACACTGAATTTGGGATGGCCGCTATGCCCGTGTCAGCCTGCCCAGTGGAAACTTCAGCAGCACACACGCTTCTGTAACGGCTGTGTCGGCTGACAGAAGCGTGGAATGGGCTGGAACTTTAATCAGTTTTTGTGGATACAGTGGTCAAAACATCCATAGACTCCCTTGAGCCGCTGGCGGCTCAAGGGAGTTTTTTACGATAAATTCAGATTCCTCGATAAATCTCGGTTTGCCCTTGCATAAAGGAAAAAATAAATGTATAATTATTAGACACTTGATTGTGAGGAGTGCAGAGAAGAATGTCCATTGAAACGTCGAAAAAGAAAAAAGGCATCCAGATGCCCCACACGTACATTATTCTGTTTCTGATCGTGTTGGTTGTCTGCCTGCTGACCTACGTGATTCCTGCCGGCCAGTTTGAGCGCCAGGAGGATGCCAGCGGCCGTATGCTGATTGTACCGGGTACATACACTCAGGTGGAATCGTCACCGGTTTCACCGCTGGAAATCCCCATGGCTTTTGTGCGAACTCTGGGCAGCTCCAGCGTAAACGAGATCATCTTCTTTATTTTCATCATCGGCGGCGCCTTTGAGCTGATTATGCAGACAGGGATGATCACCGCCTTTTGTGCCAAGCTGGGCAAGATGTTTGCGGGAAAAGAAAAGCTGCTCATCCCCATCTTCATTACGGCCTTTGCCGTAGGTGGCTTCACCATGGGAATGTCTGTGGAGGTTCTGGTGTTTGTGCCTATTGGGATTGCAGTGGCCAAGGCAGTGGGCTATGATACCATCACAGGTACAGCCATGATCGCCATGGGCTCCATCGTGGGCTTTACGGCGGGCATCTATAATCCCTTTAATGTGGGTGTGGCTCAGTCCATCGCGGGTGTGACTCCCATGTTCTCCGGAGCCTGGTATCGCTGGATTATCCTGGTGGCGTTTATTGTTGTGACCAGCCTGTATATTATTCATTACGCGGAGAAGGTAAAGAAGAATCCCTCCAAGAACCTGATGGGGAACGAGGATTCCAACCTGGAGGATGTGGATGTATCTGCGATTGAAGTGACCGGACGGCACAAGCTGATCCTTCTGGCCGTTGTCATCGCGTTGGCCGTTTTGATTTACGGCGTGGCCTACTTGGGATGGTTTATCACCGAAATGGCTACTTTGTTTTTGGTGCTGGGTGTGGTATGCGGTATTCTGGCCGGGTTCAGCGGCAACAAGATCTGCGATCTGTATGTGCAGGGCATGGCCAATATCACCTTCGGTGCGATGATTGTGGGAGTGGCCGGTACGATCAATACCGTTATGGTGGACGGCATGATCATTGATACCATTATCAATGCCTTGGCCAATGCGATTGTGGCACTGCCCAGCTCGGTAAAGATCATCGGTATGTTCCTGGTGCAGAACATCATCAACCTGCCCATCAACTCTGGTACGGGCCAGGCGGCAGCCACCATGCCGATCATGGCGCCTGTGGGCGATCTGGTGGGCCTGACCCGCCAGAGCACTGTGCTGGCCTTCCAGCTGGGTGACGGCCTGACCAATGCCATCTACCCCACTTCGTCCACCATGCTGGGATTTTTGGCTGCGTCCAAGATTCCCTATTCCGTGTGGCTGAAGTACGTCATTAAGCTGGTGATTTTGCTCAGCCTGGTTTCTATGGCCTTCCTGGCTTTGGCTGTGGTGATCGGTTACTGATCCGTTTAGAGCTGGCCGCCGCAACTGCATGGCGCGACGGCAGGATATTATAAATTTCAAAGATATAGGATGGGACATGCCATGGAAGAAATTCAGAAGCAAATTGCGAATATCGTTTCAGAGCTGATGCCGCAGCTGTGCGCGCTGAGCGACGAAATTTTTGATTACGCCGAGCCGGGCTATGAGGAGTACCGCTCCTCAGCTGCGCTGACAAAGTGGCTGCGAGCCCACGATTTTGAAGTAACCATTCCCTACGCCGGGCTGGATACGGCTTTTTGTGCCGTGTACCGCCACAAGGGAGGGCGGGCTGCCGGAGGGCGCGCAGTAGGATTTTTAGGGGAATATGATGCGCTGCGGGGCCAGGGACATGGCTGCGCCCACCATATGCAGACCCCTGCCATGATCGGCGCGGCAATGGCCCTGCGGGGAGTGCTGGAGTCTTCGGACCAGCCCTTTGAGATCCATGTGATCGGGACGCCCAGCGAGGAGTCGCTGGACGGAGGCAAAAACGAGATGGCCGCCCACGGCGGGTTTGACCATATTGATGTGGCCTTCATGGTGCACGGCAGCACATTGACCCAGCTGGAGACGCCCTCTCTGGCTCTGATCGAGATGGATGTGGAATTTCACGGCAAAACCGCCCACGCGGGTATTGCGCCTTATGCTGGGCGCAGCGCAGTGGATGCGGTGACCATGCTGCAGACAGGGCTTGGGCTCATGCGCAATCACCTCAAGGATTCCAGCCGGGTGAGCAATATTGTGCTGGCTGGGGGGACGGCAGTCAACTCCGTGCCCGATTTTGCCAAGGTTAAGGTAGAGATCCGCCACTCCTCCATGGCGTATCTGGAGAGCGTGGAGCAGTGGACCCGGGAGATTGCCCAGGCTGCTGCCATGGCTACCCAGACACAGGTACAAATTACCCCTGTGGCGCATATTTACAACACCACCATCAATGATGCCATGGGTGCGCTGCTGATGGAGTGTGCAGAAAAATTTGCGTGTGACGGAATTGCTCCGCCCCGGAAGGACTGCGGTTCTACCGATTTCGGCGCGGTGACCCACCGGCTGCCCAGCTGCTGCCTGCGGGTAAAGACCATCGAGACAGATGATCCTCCTCACACGGACGCATGGGTAAAGACCGGGAAAGAGGCGCGGGCTCATCAGGGCATCTATGACGGTGCTGTGTGCTGTGCACTGGCTGCCTTCCGCCTTGTGACGGATGAGGCTGCCTGGCAGGATGTGTACCAGTGTTTCCTTGCACACCAAAAGGAGAATTGAGGAATGGAAGAACTCTCACGGGAATGCCTGATGGAGACACTGGATGTGTTTTCCGGGCTGAAGCGCATCGGCGGTTCGGAAGATGAGCACCGTGCCTGCGGCTATCTGATCAAGAAGCTGCAGGAATGGGGCATTCCATGCCGCGTGTATGAGTGTGACGGATATGTCTCCACTCCTATAGAAGCGTCAGTTACTGTAGAGGGGATGGATCAGACCTTTGAAGCCCTTCCCCGTTCCTTCTCCGCCCATTGTCCGGACGGAGTGACCGCTCCCTTGTTTTATGATGTCCATGCCCACGACCAGCTGAAGCCCAGACAGGAGCAGGATTGGTACGCGGGGGCGCGGGGCTGCATCGTGATTGGGGACAATTTTTATGAGGACTATGTTCAAAAGCTGCGGGGATACGGTGTAAAGGGCCTGATCCATCTGTGGACCAGCGAGGAGCCTGTGCTTCACTACGAGACGGTCAGCCCTGTGTGGGGCACCGCGGAGCCTGAAAACGGAAAAACCTATCCTGATTTTCCGGTGGTGGGCCTGAGAAGCTGTGACAGAGAATCCATACTGCCCTTGCTGACGCCTGGAGCCTGCAGCCGTACCGCGACGGTGCGCAGCGTACTACAGTGTGGATGTGTGCGTCTTCAGATCCCTGTAGCCGAGCTGGCCGGTGAAACGCCGGAGTATGTGCTGGTGGGCAGCCACTATGACTCCTGGGATTATGGTGTGACGGATAATGCCACCGGGAATGCCGCTGTGTTGGAACTGGCACGGGTACTGTCCCAGAAGCAGCTGCGGCGGGGTGTCAAAATCGCGTGGTGGCCGGCCCACTCCAACGGACGGTATGCCGGGAGCACTTGGTACTGCGATGAGCAGTTTGAGGACCTGGATGCCCGTTGTGTGGCGCTGGTCAACATGGACTCTCCCGGCTGTATGGGAGCGCAGGAGATCGGGTTTTCCACGTCCGGTGTGGCAGGGGATACCCTTGGGGATATCCTGCGTCGGTGCACCGGGCAGGCTGAGGTGGTGATCCGCCCGCTGGGGCGGGGATCAGACCTGTCATTTTTCGGGCCGCGCATTCCCATCCAGGTGTCCTTTGACTTTTATCAGGCGCCGCCCAACCGTGGCCGCTGGCACTGTGCAGGCAGCGGCGGAGGCTGGTGGTGGCATTCCGTGGAGGATACCATGGATAAGGTGGACCCCCAGCTTCTGATGAGGGATACACGGGTGCTGGTGGAGCTGGTAAAAGAGTTTGCCGATGAAGCGCATCTTCCCTTTGACGCGGCAGGGTGTCTGGCGCAAATGAGAGATACTGTGGCAGACATCCGGACCCATTGCGGCGATGACTTTGATTTCGCTCCTGTAGAACGGGCACTGGAGGAGCTGGACAAGGCCTGTGCCGGGCGTATCTGCTTTTCCAGTGACAGACAGGCGAAGGAGGCAGGAGGCCGGCTGACGAGACTGCTGTGCAGTGCCTGTGATGAATATCACTTTGACAACACATTTGCAGTGGGCCTGCTGCCCGGTCTGCAGCTGGTCAGGGGCAAGCACCGCAACGACCTGCCACCTCAGGAATTTTTGTATTGGCGGACAGCCTTCCGCCGGCAGGTGAACCGCTTTGTATCTGAGTGCACAAGCATTGTCCAAGCACTGAACAGCGACGCGGACAGTGTGGTATGATAGAGAAAAGGGATATGGATTATGCAGACCAATATCAAAGAGTATGACGAATCGTTTGATCTTACCCAGGCACTCCAAAAGAAGGGCACCAAGGAATATGGTTTTATTCATTTGGCCCAGCGGGCCAACGGTTCATGGGTGAATATTCCCATTATGCTGGCGGTGGGCGCCCAGGACGGTCCCACGTTGGTGGTGGATGCCTGCAACCACGGCGACGAGTATGAGGGTACTGAGGGAATTATCAAGACCTTTGAGGGGCTGGATGTATCCAAGATGAAGGGAAGCTTCATTGGAATCCCTGCCCTGAATGCAGAGGCCTTTGCCGAAATGAAGCGCTATAATACCCTGGACTTTGTGCCCCAGGATCTGAATCGCATCTATCCGGGCGGAACCGACCCCATGACGGCTTATGTGTGCAGCTGGTACTGTGAGAACATCATCAAGAAGGCTGACGCGGTGATCTGCATCCACGGCGGCGGCAACAGCGAGTATCTGGAGCCTGTTGTGCTGTACTGCGGAGAGGAGTCTCCTGTGGCGTATAAGTCCCGTGAAATGGCCCAGTGCTTTGGCTTTAAGGTCTTGTGGAAGAACACCCGCTACGCGGAGAACAGCGGAATTGAGGATGAGTATGCCTATCAGATGGGCATTCCCTGCATTACACCCGAGATCGGCGGACAGTGCACCCGCATGTATCAGCGGGATGAGCACAAGCAGATGTTGGAGACCGGAATTCGCAATGTGATGACCCTGCTGGGGATTCTGGAGGGCAGCGTGCCCGCCAATGAGGGCGTACACCACTATGACATTGATTATATCTATAACCGCAACGGCGGGATTCATGTGCCTGTGAAGAAGGCAATGGATTCTGTGCGTAAGGGCGACACGCTTTCCATCATTACGAACCTGTTCGGAGAGGAAGTGGATCGGGTCATTGCTCCCTTTGACGGTGTGGTCATCGGGTACTGGACATATTCTGTCTGTCCTCCTCATGGCTGGGTATACATGGTTGGCAAGCCTGTGGATGGGGAGTAAAGCGCCCAGATCCATGCATCCTGCAAATCGAAGTGCCAGTTGAGTATCCTAGATACGAACAGGGCAGAAGCAGAGTGGGCTGTACATGGCCTGCAGAAATGAAAAAAGGGCACCCTTTTGGATGCCCCAGTCTGTCGAAAAAGTCCAGCGAAAGCTGGGCTTTTTCGTTTGTAAACGGGAAAAATGAGTGGTGAGGGATGCTGAAACGGGGAAAAATGGGGCACAATGACCGGGTGTCTGGACATGCTGACAGCCAGCTTAGCTGGTGGTTTTGACTTGAGCTTATGCAATCAACAGCTTCTTATTGTTGGATATGCCGCATTTAGGACAAAGCATCGTCTATCAACTCCTTACATTTACCGGGATTTATACATACTGTTTCAATTGTGTCAGTTTCTCGTCGATTGCTTTCTTCAATTGCTTTCCAAAATCCTCTAATGCTCCATTGACTTCGCGTTCAACATCCTCTTGAACATCTATGAACTTGCTCGAAATAGAACCATTCAAATCATCCATATATTCTTCTACAGCATCATTGAATCCAGAAATTTCCCAGACTTTCTTATAAAATATTCTTTGATTTTCTATAAACTGCACAAAAATTATCTTCCTTATTTGACACCCCGTTGGGGTACAATTGGGGCCAGAGCGCCTGTCCGTATCCCTCCAAACCTCTAAAAAATAAAAAAAACCGCTGATTTCTTACGAAATCAGCGGTTAAACATGGTTGCGGGGACAGGACTTGAACCTGCGGCCTCCGGGTTATGAGCCCGACGAGCTACCAACTGCTCTACCCCGCGATATTCATTTCTCACTCTGTCAGCGAAGCTTCACTTCAGAGTGCTTATATATAATATCATGCAGGGTGCAGATTGTCAATAGGTATTTTAAAAAAATTTTACTTTTTCTGTTCACGCCCTCTGTGCGGCTCCTGTCCTGCCCGTCACCGAAGCGTCAGTCTCGCGACAGGCTTTTCCCCAGAATATCCGCGATACTGTCGATCAGCTGTTCCCAGTCCTCCTCGCTTCCCTCGGTCTGAAGAAAGCCGGTGCTCATATCGTTGACAAAAGCGGCGCCGATGTCGATATAGCTGTCGTAATCTGGCTGATGATAGCCGTATTCCGTGCCGAGCAGCACGATCTCGTCGCACTCGTCGCCTGTGAGATGCGCCATCGCGACATTCAGAAAGCCGTTTTCCGCCATCGAGTCATCATCATCCGGCGCAGACCATGCGCGCACCCACTCTTCGTCCCCGTCCTCATTGAACAGGCCGTCCCGATAGTAATCCAGTTCTCTACGAATGCTCTGCTTGAGGAAATCCCGTTCCATATCACTCACTCCCTTGTCTGAATTCCGTTATGCACTTTCATTATACGCACACAGGGCGGTCTTGGCAAGAGAGTGACGAAAAAACACAGCTTCGCGGCAATCTCAGATGAAATACTCGACCGTCTTGTCCTCGGTCAGCTCGGTGTCCGTATTGAACAGCAGGATGGCCTCCCGGGTATCGAAGGGCCCGAGCGAATAGACGCTGATCTCCTCCCGCTCGAAATAGTGAACGGGAACGATACGGTTATAGGAGCAGGGATGCTCGTCGGTGACGCGCAGCGCAGCGTTGTCGAACGGCCCCTCATGGTAATACGGGTCGAACAGATAAACGTCCCCGCCCTCGATACGGGTCAGCAGCACATAGTGCCAGCCCTCCAGGTCGAGCCGCACGACCGCCGCGCCGCCGCGCCGCAGAGCGTCCCGGAGCGGGCCGTTCTGGGAGAAGTTCACCTCCCGGCCGGACAGATAGCGGCTCGATACCGCCAGATGGCCGGTCTCGCCATAGCCGTTGAGCCAGTTGCTGAGGAACATCATCGCCATCCGCGAGGTGCCGCGCCTGCCCGTGCTGCCGTCCTCGCCGAAGCAGTCCAGACAGTACAGCATGATGTTCCGGGTCAGCTCGGGCGGTATCTCGTCGCGGCGGAACAGGTAGCTGACTGCATTGAGCATGCTCGTCGGGCCGCAGTCATATTCGGTCATCTGATAGCGCAGTGGATTGTCCATGACGTTCCCTCCTTGTCTTTATCCCAGTCTTGCGAGCGCGTAGCCGGCGTAGAGCGCCGCGCCGGTCACGAGCGCATCCTCATCCACATCAAAGCCGCCGTTGTGGTTGGAAACGACCGTGTGCGGCTTGTCCGGGTTGCCCGTGCCGAGGTAGGCATAGGCGCCCGGCCTGTACAGCTCGAATTCCGCGAAGTTATCGCCGCTCAGCGACAGCTCGCGGTCGGTAACGACATGCCCCTCGCCGAGCAGACTGTCCGCGACAGCCGCCGCCTCGCGACACACCTCTGCGTCATTGATGAGCGCGGCGGCAAAGTCCGTCCAGACGATCTCGGCCGTGCCGCCGTAAATGGCGGCGATGCTGTCCGCCGTCTCAGTTACCAGTCTGCGGATGCGGTCGCGGCTCTCCTGCGACACCGTGCGCGTCGTGCCCTCCATGACGGCGTGCTCCGCCACGGCGTTGTAGGTCGTGCCGGCGTTCAGGCAGCCGATGCCGATGATGACCGGCTCGGTCGGCGAGGTCATGCGCGTGACCAGTCCCTGCACCGCGACGACGATCTGGCTTGCGATATAGAGCGCGTCCGTGCCGAGGTGCGGCGTGGAGACATGGGTGGATTTACCGTGCACCTCGATGCGGAAATGGTCGACGGCGGCGTTGTTCAGACCCGGCTTGAGGCCGACCGTGCCGGATCTCAGATCGTGCGCGGTATGCAGGCCGAACACGCGCTCCGCGCCGTCCAGCACGCCCGCCGCGATGAACGGCTTTGCGCCCTGCCCGATCTCCTCTGCCGGCTGAAACACCAGCCGCACCTCGCCCCCGAAGGCGTCCCGGTGCTCCGCGAGGATCTTCGCACCGCCGAGCAGGCAGGCCGCGTGCGCATCATGGCCGCAGGCGTGCATGACGCCGGGATTCTGCGAGCGGTACGCGCATTCATGCGTCTCCTCGATGGGGAGCGCATCGATGTCCGCGCGCAGGACGACGGCTCCTCCGCCCTCCTTTTCGCCGCGCAGCGTGCCGAGCACGCCGGTCTCCCCGACACGGGTGTGCGGGATGCCGAGCCGGTCAAGCTCCTCTTCGATCCTCTGCGCGGTGCGGAATTCCTGCATGCTCAGCTCGGGATGCTGATGAAATTCCCGGCGGATGGAAACGAGATAGTCGTGCGCCGCCTCCGCCGCTTTCCTTACGTCCATGATACGTCCTCCTTACTTTTTCGGCTTGATCTTCGTGCGCAGACCCTCCAGACGGTTCAGCGCCTCGAGCAGCGTCTCGTCCTTCTTCGCAAAATGCAGGCGGATGAGGTGGTTGACCGGCTCGCGGAAAAAGCTCGAGCCCGGGACCGCGCCCACGCCGGCATAATGCGCCAAATCCTCGCAGAATTCGAGATCGCTCTCGTAGCCGAACTCGGAAATGTCGAGCAGCACATAATACGCGCCCTCCGGGTCGGTGTGCGTGATGTTCAGCTCGTCCAGACCCTTGAGGAACAGCTCCTTTTTATGAGTGTACTTGGCGAGCAGGTCGTCATAGTATCCCGGCCCGAACTTCAGTCCGGTGACAACGGCCTCCTGAAGCGGCGCCGCCGCGCCGACCGTCAGGAAATCGTGCACCTTTTTCGCGCGGTCGATGATGTTCGGCGGCGCGATGATGTAGCCGAGACGCCAGCCGGTGATCGAGTAGGTCTTGGACAGCGACGAGCACGACAGCGTGCGATCCCACATGCCCGGCAGGGTCGCGAAGTAGGTATGCTTGTGCGGCGCGTAGACGATGTGCTCGTAGACCTCGTCAGTGATGACATAGGTATCGTACTTTTCCGCGAGCGTCGCGATAAATTCCAGCTCCTCGCGCGTGAACACCTTGCCGCAGGGATTGGAGGGGTTGCACAGGATCATCGCCTTGGGGTGCTGGCGGAACGCATCCTCGAGGACGGCCGGGTCAAAATGGAAATCCGGCGGCACGAGCGGCACATAGATCGGCTCTGCGCCCGACAGGATGGTATCCGCGCCGTAGTTTTCGTAGAACGGGGAGAAAATGATGACCTTGTCGCCCGGATTGGTGACGGTCATCATCGCCGCCATCATCGCCTCGGTGCTGCCGCAGGTCGTGACGATCTCGGTGTTCGGGTCGATCTTCCGGCCCATACAGCGCGACTGCTTGGCGGCGAGCGCCTCGCGAAAGTTCTGCGAGCCCCAGGTGATGGAATACTGATGAAAATCCTCATAGGCGACCTGCGCCATGCGGTCGAGGATCTCCTTCGGCGGTTCAAAGTCCGGGAAGCCCTGCGACACGTTGACCGCGCCGTACTGCATGGAAACGCGCGTCATGCGGCGGATGACCGAGTCGGTGAAGCCGGCCGTGCGTTCGGATAAGCTCTGCATTTTATTTTCCTCCCACAATGTAAGATTTCTGATCGTTCAAGATATGTTTCGGGTCGAGCGCCGTCTTGATGCGGTTCATCACGGCGAGATTTTCCTTCGGCGTCTCGCGCAGGAAATACGGACGCTTGGAAATGCCGTGCCGGTTCTGCGCCCGAGCGCGTCGCTCTGGTATTCCGGCGGAATCTGTTCCGCAAAAAGCAGGCGCGCCTCGTCCGGGATGATGCTCCGCAGAGCCTGTCTGTTGATTTGCATGGTCATTTCCTTCCTGTGGAAAGTGCCGCCGAAACGGCGGCACTGTACGGTTGCATTTTACTTGTCAGCGAGCAGGTCCTGATCCCAGCCTGCCTTGATGAAGTAGCCGCCGAACTGATCGTTGAATACCGCCTCGGTCTCGTCCGACTGGAACGCCGCAACGACCTTCCTATAGGTCTCGACCTTCGCCGGGTCGGACAGATCCTCGGTGCGCGCTGCGATAAGGTTCCAGTATTCCTCAATGTCCAGCTTGTCGTCCTTGTAGATCGCGTCCTCGGTCTTGAGGCCGAAATCGAGAGCATAGTTGCCGTTTACAACGCCTGCGGTCACATCCGCGAGCGTGGACGGGATGATGTTCGCCTTCAGCTCCTCAATCTTGATCTGCTTGTTATAGGTCTCGATGTCATCAACGGTCGGGTTGAAATCCGCGCCGTCCTTGAGCTTGATGAGGCCGGCAGCCTCCAGCACCTTGAGTGCGCGGCCGCCGTTGGTCGCGTCGTCCGGGATAGCGACGGTATCGCCGTCCTTGAGCTCATCGACCGACTTCACCTTGTCGGAGTACAGGTTGAGCGGGATGATGAAGGTGTTGCCGATGTTCTCGATCTCGTAGCCGTAGCTGTCGATCTCGCTCTGGAGATAGATGCGGTGCTGGAAGGCGTTGAGGTCGATCTCGCCGTTGGCGAGCGCATTGTTCGGGGTTACATAATCGGAAAACTGTACGAACTCGAGGTCGATGCCCTCGTCTGCGAGCTTCTCCTTCGCCGGCGCCCAGATATCCTCGTAGATCGCGCCGACAACGCCGAGCTTTACGGTGGTCTGTGCGTCGCTGCTGCCGGATGCCTGTGCGGCATCATCGGAAGCACTGCTCGAAGAGCCGCATGCGGTCAGAGCGAGCGCGAGGCTGGCGGCGGACAGGGAAAGTGCGATAATTCTTTTGAGCTTCATTGGGATTACCTCCATTTATGATGTGAACTTTTTAATTAACTGATGTTAGAGGGTGAGCGAAAGCTGATAATTGTCGCTCATGGTCCGGCAGGAGGCGTCGAACTTCTCCTGCTCCTCCGGGGTGAGATGCAGCTCGATGATGTGCGCGATGCCGTCGCGACCCACGATCGCCGGGACGCTCGCATAGACATCGTGCTGACCGTACTGACCGTCCAGCAGGACAGAGACCGAAAGGACGCGGTTCTCGTTGTAGAAGATGGCGCGGACGACCTCCGCCGCAGACGCGCCGATACCGAACTCGGTACAGCCCTTGCCGCGCAGGATGGTCCAGCCGCCCTCGCGGCCCGCATCGGCGAGGGCATCGAGGTCGAGCTTTCCGAACGTGTCCGGGTACTCGTCGCGCCACTGGCTGAGCGGCTTGCCGGCAATGGTGACAGCCGACCACGCGACCATCTGGCTCTCGCCGTGCTCGCCGAGCGCGTATGCAGTGATGGATTTCTGGTCGATGCCGGTCTCCTGCGCGATCGCGCGGCGCAGTCTTGCGGAATCGAGCGTGGTGCTCGTGGAAAAGATACGCTCCGGTACCCAGTTCAGCGTGTGCTGAATATAATGCGTGATAACGTCCGCCGGGTTGGAGATATTGACGATAATGCCGTCAAAGCCGGATTTTTTGATGGATGCGGTAACTTCCTTCAGGATCTCGATGGTCTGCCCCAGCGTATCCATGCGGGTCTGACTGCCGCTCGGCAGCGGGCCTGCCGCGATGATCATGATCTGCGCATCGGCGGCATCGCTGTAATCACCGGCGGTGACTTTGGTGCGGACCGGCAGATAGTTGGTCGCGTCGGTCAGATCGAGCGCCTGTGCAACAGCCTTTGCGCGGTCGGAGTCGATGTAGACGATCTCGTCTGCGAGGCTCTGCGAGATCAGCGCATAGCCGACATGGGAGCCGACATGGCCTGCGCCCACGATAACAACTTTACGATTGGAAATACTCATGTCAGACTCTCCTTAATGCGTGTTCTTCCTGACGACCTGGCCGCCAATGAACTCCATAATGCAAACGATAATGACCAGGACCAGCACCGTGACGTTGGTGATGTCGACCATGTTGCGGTCGTGGCCATAGCGGATGGCGAAATCGCCCAGACCGCCTGCGCCGACAACGCCCGCCATTGCAGTGAGGTTGAGCAGGCTGATGGCCGTGATGGTCGTGCCGCGTGCGATCGCCGCGACGCTTTCCTTGAGGTAGACGCGGAAGATGATCTCAAGCGGCGTCGAGCCCATGGAGAGCGCCGCCTCGATCAGACCGCCGTCCAGCTCCGCGAGCGCGCCCTCGACCTGCCGGGTGAAGAACGGCACCGCGCCGAACACCAGAGGAACGATCGCGCCGCGCACATACAGCGCCGTGCCCATGATGACGCGGGAGAACGGCATGACCCACGTCAGCAGGATGATGAACGGGATGGAGCGGAACAGGCTGACCAGCTTGTCGACGATCTGGTAGACGACTTTGTTTTCCAGAATGCCGCCCGGCTTTGTGACCGTGAGCAGCACGCCGAGCGCCAGACCGAGCACGAACGAGATCGCACCCGACCAGACCACCATGAGCAGCGTATCGCCGATCGCCGCGTAGAAGTCCGGCAGCTTTGCCATTACGTTCGGAATGATGTTATTCAGAAATTCTTGCATCACGGATCACCTCCACTCCTACGTTTTTCTCAATGAGATATGCGATTGCCTGCGTGATCTGTTCACGCTCGCCGCTGATGATGGCGACCGTGCCGCCGATCGGCGCATTCTGCACGATGGCAATATCGGAAAAGATAATGTTGAGCACAATATCGAACTTGCGCGATACCGTCGAGATCAGCGGCTCGGAAACGTTGCGCTGAATGTAGCTCAGGCGCACGATGAGCTCGCCCGGCTTCAGCTGCACCACCGGAGAGTCCTCCTCGATGAGCTCCTCGATCTTACGGAGATTGGATGTCGTATGGATAAAGCTCCGGGTGATCTCCTGCCGGGGATCTGCGAACACATTGAATACCTCGCCCTGCTCGACGACCCTGCCGTGCTCCATGACCGCTACGCGGTCGCAGATCTCCTTGACCACGGCCATCTCGTGCGTGATGATGACGACCGTGATGCCGAGCTTCTCGTTCAGGTTCTTCAGCAGCCGCAGGATCGCCTTGGTGGTCTGGGGGTCGAGCGCCGAGGTCGCCTCGTCGCACAGCAGCACATTCGGGTCGTTTGCGAGTGCCCGCGCGATGGCAACGCGCTGCTTCTGGCCGCCGGAGAGCTGTTTCGGATACGCCTCTGCCTTGTCTCCGATGCCGACCAGCTCAAGCAGCCTGTGCACCTTGTCCGCGATCTGCTCTCTGGAAAGACCGCTGCCGCGCAGCGGATACGCGACGTTTCCGAATACGGTGCGCGACGGCATCAGATTGAAATGCTGAAAAATCATGCCGATCTTTTTACGCGCCTGCCGCAGCTCCCTCGCGGAGAGCGCGGTCATTTCCTTTCCGTCCACTGTGACCGAGCCGGAGGTCGGCCGCTCGAGCAGATTGATGCATCGCACGAGCGTGGACTTGCCGGCGCCGGAGAAGCCGATGATGCCGAAGATCTCGCCCTTGCCGATCGAAAGGCTGACGTCCTGCACGGCGTGCACCGTGCGTCCGCCGGAGACGAAATTCTTGGAGATATGTGTCAGTTCTATCAAAACAATTCCTCCCTGTTACACAAAAAAGCGGAGAGCCCACAGCTCCCCGCTTCAGGACGATCCATGATCCGGAACAGTGCGCGGCGTCAAATAAGACCGCGTCCGTCCGTTCCCGTATCCGATCGGGCAGACAGCAGATGAGCATACTGCGGCATAAACATACACATGCAGCCCGACATTCGTTCGTTCCGAATAAACATGCTTTTCTGCTCCTTTCCGTTAACCTACTGTTTTTGTTGGTTATATAATAGCACTCTCATTCCCCAGTGTCAACATCGGAATTGTATGAATTGCTAATTCCGTCACATCGTCCAATTATCCGTGCTTCTCCCGCCGTTTTATCAGCAGTTTCGCCTGTTTTCAATCAACAGCATCGCTCGCACGCATCGCCAGAATGGTCTTTTCGATAAGCGTGTTCAGCTCCCAGCTGAGCATCGCCGCGCCGCGCTCAATGACCTTGCGCGAGCAGCCTGCGGCGAATTTCCTGTCCTTGTACTTTTTTCTGACCGATTTCACTTCCATGTCGCTAACGCTCTTCGACGGGCGCATGAGCGCGACCGCGCCGATCAGGCCGGTCAGCTCGTCCGCCGCATAGAGCACCTTTTCCATCTCATGTTCCGGCGCGATGTCCACGGTCAGCGCGTAGCCGTGGCTTGCGACCGCATGAATGAGGCGCTCGTCGATGCCGCGCTCGCGCAGCAGCTCCTGCTCCTTTGTGCAGTGCTGCTCGGGCCACTGCTCGAAATCCAGATCGTGCAGAATGCCGACGGCCTGCCAAAAATCCGCCTCGTCTCCATAGCCGAGCTCATTCGCGTACCAGCGCAGCACATCGCCCACGATGCGTCCGTGCTTTCTGTGAAAATCCCCCTTGTTATATTCGCGCAGCAGCTCCCATGCCTGTTCCGGGGTCGGTATCATAACTACATCCTCCTTCTCGTCTGTTTATGCAAAAGGGAGACCGTACAGGTCTCCCTAAGGCTGTAAAATACATTTGGAGCTTTGAAATAGGTATGCTGTGATCAGTCAGCGAACAGCGGCGTGGACAGGTAGCGGTCGCCGGTATCCGGCAGCAGCGCTACGATGGTCTTGCCCTTGTTCTCCGGACGCTTTGCAAGCTCGATCGCCGCCCAGACAGCTGCGCCGGAGGAAATGCCGACCAGAACGCCCTCGTGCTTGCCGATCAGCCTGCCGGTCGCAAAGGCATCATCATTTTCCACGGTGATGATCTCGTCGTAGATTTTGGTGTCCAGAACGTCCGGAACAAAGCCTGCGCCGATGCCCTGGATCTTATGCGCGCCCGCGTGACCCTGGCTGAGCACCGGAGAACTTGCCGGCTCAACGGCAACGACCTTGACGTTCGGATTCTGGCTCTTGAGATACTCGCCGGTGCCGGTAACAGTGCCGCCGGTGCCTACGCCCGCAACAAAGATGTCAACATTGCCGTCAGTATCCTCCCAGATCTCCGGGCCGGTGGTCGCCTTGTGCACGGCCGGGTTTGCCGGGTTTACGAACTGACCCGGGATAAAGCTGTTCGGCAGCTCCTTCGCAAGCTCGTCCGCCTTTGCAATCGCGCCCTTCATGCCCTTTGCGCCCTCGGTCAGCACAAGCTCTGCACCGTAAGCCTTCATCAGCTGTCGGCGCTCCACGCTCATGGTCTCCGGCATTACGATGATGATGCGGTAGCCGCGTGCGGCTGCAACGCTCGCCAGACCGATGCCGGTGTTGCCGGAGGTCGGCTCGATGATGACCGAGCCCGGCTTGAGCAGGCCCTTTGCTTCAGCGTCGTCGATCATTGCCTTTGCGATGCGGTCCTTGACGCTGCCGGCCGGATTGAAGTACTCGAGCTTCGCCAGAACCTTTGCTTCGAGCTTCTCCTCCTTCTCGATATGCACCAGCTCCAGAAGCGGAGTGTGACCGATCAGCTGGTCTGCGGATGTGTAAATCTTGCTCATGATAATTTCCTCCCGATATATCTCGTTGTTATTTTTTATATGATAAACTGTGTTCCGTGTCTGCCATGGTCAACATCGCGGACATCGGAAGGTCATCTGGTATCGCATTTTTATACCAACCTTTCCTGTAGGTTTATCTGAATTATATCCTACCATTCCTATGTTGTCAATAGGTTTTAGAAAAATTTTTTCGTTGATTTTCCTATTTTCCGTGTCGTATAATAGGTTTATTGAATGAAGGAGGAAAAGAAAGTATGCTGGTCTCAACCAAGGGCCGCTATGCGCTGCGCGTCATGATCGACCTTGCGGAGCATCCAACGGACGGCTATATCCCCCTCAAGCTCATCGCAGAGCGGCAGGGCATCTCGGAAAAATATCTGGAAAGCATCATCAAGCTGCTCGTCCGCGCCAGACTGCTGACCGGTCTGCGCGGCAAGGGCGGCGGCTACCGTCTCACCCGCTCGCCCGAGGAATACACCGTCGGCAGCATCCTGCGGCTGACCGAGGACTCGATGGCGCCGGTCGCCTGTCTGGAGCCGGGCGCCAAGGCCTGCGAGCACGCATCCGAATGCCGCACGCTGACGCTCTGGAAGGGTCTGGACAAGGTCATCAACGACTACCTCGACAACATCACGATCGCCGACCTCATCCACACCAACCCGGACGAGTACGACTATATTATCTGAAACAGCAAAAAGCCACCCGCAAGGGTGGCTGAGACTGTCGAAAAACTATCGTTTTTCCGACAATCTGTGTTTTGACTTCGCAAAACACGGACGTCCGAAAGTTCCCATACGGAAACTTTCTCCCTCTTAAAGTATGAAAACCGAGGTACACGCCCCCGGTTTTCATGCGTTTGCGCAGCAAACGCTTTTGAATGCGCGCTGCCGCGCGACTGCTGTTTTGGCGTGAAAACAAACTTTATCGACAGACTGAGCCACCCGCGAGGGTGGCTTTTGCGTTTCGCGTTTTTTTGAGCGGGCAGAGACCGGCAGAACGGTAAAAGCCGTTTATTCCGCGCCTCGTTTTGCTGCATCCCTCCGGTTCAGATAGAGAAAGCACCCGATGTTCAGCACAATGCCGACCACAGTTGCGACCGGCGCCGACATGCCGATCTTCGTCAGACTTGCATTCGGCTGGATACTCATGTAATATGCAAGGGGAAGCCGGACGAGCAGCGTCTGGATGAGACCCTGTATCATGACCCACAGCGTCCGATTGCTGCCGTTGAAATAGCCGACCATGCTGAACAGAACGGCGGTCACGATGGTCTCGGGCGCGAAGCCGCGCAGATATTCAAAGCCCCTGCGCACGACCTCCGCATCGGTCGAAAACAGACCGGCCAGAACGTCGCCCTTCCGCAGCACGAGCGCGAACATCACGATGCCGAACGCCACGCCCACCGCGATGCCGGTAAACATGGACTTTTTTGCACGCTTCACGTTGCCGGCGCCGATATTCTGCGCAACGAACGACGCCATCGACTGCATCAGTGCACTCGGCACGAGCATGACAAAGCTGACGATCTTGCTCGCGACGCCGTAGCCGGACGAGGCCGCAAGCCCCAGACGGTTGACGAATGCGCAGAGCGCGAGGAAGGAGAGCTGCGTCAGAAATTCCTGCAGGGCGAGCGGCAGACCGATCGCGAGAAAGCGTCTGCACTGCTCATTGAGCCGCACATCGCTCTTTCGGAACGTAAACGGCAGCTTTTTGCGGCGCAGGATGGCGAGCGCGCACCCAACGCTGACCGCCTGCGCGAGCACGGTCGCGAGCGCCGCACCGGCCGCATCCAGATGCAGACCGGCCACGAGCACCAGATCGCCTGCGACATTGACCAGGCAGGCCACGAGCACGAACAGCAGCGGCGAACGGCTGTCTCCCAAACCGCGGAACACCGCCGAGAGCACGTTGTATGCAACGATGAACAGGATGCCGCAGCCGCAGATGCGCACATAGCTTGCCGTGAGCGCGAGCGCCTCCTGCGGTGCCTGCATGAGCACCGAGATCGGCCGTGCGAACAGCACGAGCAGCACGAACAGACAGCCTGCGAGAATGGTGAACACGACGGCCGCGCCGCCGAGCACCGCGCCGATCTCCTTTTCGCGTTTTTCGCCGATATACCGCGCGATCAGCACGGTAACGCCCATCGCAAGCTGCGTCACGACGAATGTCACGAGATTGAGCACCTGACTGCCGGTCGAGACCGCCGACAGACCCGAGGTCGAACCGAAGCGTCCGACAACGAGCAGGTCGACCGCGCCGTAGGCCGCCTGTAAGATCAGTGCGCCGAGCACCGGCAGCATGAACCGGCACAGCTTTTTCAGAATGCTGCCCTGCGTAAAGTCTGCTGTGTTACTCATCGATGCGTCCCCTCCTCTCGCTCATCACGCAGTGCATCCTCTCGATGGTGCGGACGGTGCACGCCGCGTCCTCGTCCGAAATATCTGCGAGCTGCGGCGCGAGCAGGGAAAAATAGTGCTCGTTGTACCGCTGCGAGAGCAGCTTTCCCGCTTCGGTTGCGGTGATGTAGGTCACGCGGCCGTCCTCCTCGGATGCGGTCTTGCGCAGATAGCCCTTTGCCTCCATCTCCTTGACCGTCCGCGTCACGCCCGGGCGCGGGATGTCGAGCGTGTCTCCGATGTCGGAGACCCTGACGCGCACGCCCTGCCGTTCGAGCTGGTCGATAACGTCCAGATAGTGAATATATGCCGGCGCGACGCCCTTCGGCAGCGGCGGCAGCAGGTCGCGGATGCGCTTGGCCTGATAGCACGCATCGAGCAGCGATTTTATCATCGCAATGGTCATGTATGTCCCTCCAGTGATTACCCTAGATAATTATCTTTGGTAATCATTATACGCAGCCTGCCGTGAATGTCAAGAGAAATTTTTCCGCCGGATACGCCTCAGGAGCACGCAGCCTGCCGCGCACGACAGCGCCTCCGCGATCGGGATCGCCCACCAGATGAGCGAAACACCGGCCAAGCCGCTGCGCACCACCAGAGAGAACGCATACGCGAGCGGCAGGACGATGACGAACTGACGCAGCAGCGAGAGCACGAGCGACTCCATGCCGCCGCCAAGCGCCTGATAAACGCCCTGAAGCGCTATGTTGATACCGGCGAACACAAAGCTGAGCGAGATCACGCGCATCGCGCCGATAAAATACGCCCTCGACTGACCCGCATTGAACAGCGAGGCGAACGCGCCCGGGAACAGCTCGGTCAGCGCAAATCCGGCCGCCATGAGCACAGCCGTGTAGAACAGACCGTATCTGATGCCGTCCTCGACGCGCTTCCGGCTGCCCATGCCGCAGCCGTAGGCGACGATCGGCGTGATCGCGTCACGCAGGCCGAACGCGAGGAACAGCACGAACTGCTGCACCTTGTAGAACAGGCCGTAGGCGGTCTGGGCGGCGGCGTCGAATTTCAAAATCAGATTCATCGCATACACCATGACCGACATGAGCGCCTGCGCGATGATCGCCGGCAGGCCGATGGTGTAAATATCCCGGATGACTGCGGTCTTCGGCTTCAGCTGTCGGATGCCGCGGTCAAACTCGCGGTTGAGGCGCAGATGGAATACGAAAAGCAGCACCGCTGACGCGACCTGACCGATAACGGTCGCCCACGCCGCGCCCCTGACGCCCAGCTCCGGCACCGGACCGAGACCGTAGATCATAACCGGGTCGAGCACGATATTGATGACCGCGCCCGTGATCTGGCCGATGGTCGAGTACAGCGAACGCCCTGTTGCCTGAAGCAGCTTCTCGAACAGCGAGAAAAAGACAACGCCGAACGAGAATGTGCAGCAGATGAACAGGTAGTCGTGCGTCATGCCGATGACCTGCGCGTCCGCTGTCTGCGACGCGATATACGCCCCTGCCCCTGCCAGGCCGAACAGCAGACAGATGAGATAAATGACCGCGCCGAGGAACAGACCGTTCCCGGCAACCTTTGCCGCCTTTTCGCGGTTTCCCTGCCCGAGCGTGCGCGCGAGCAGCGCGTTCACGCCCACGCCAGTTCCGATGGCGAGCGCCACCATGAGCATCTGCACCGGAAAGGCCAGCGTCATCGCGTTGAGCGCCGCCTCGCCTCCCTCGCGCATATTTCCGACGAACGCGCTGTCCACGATGTTGTATACCGCCTGCAGCGCCATGGACAGGATCATCGGCAGCCCCATCCGCATCATCAGCCGGTTTACCGGCATCTCCTTCATTCTGTTGTTTTCCGTCATTTTTATGAATTCCTCCTTTTTCTTGCACAAAAAGAGCGTGCTGCTCCCCGAATAAGCTGCTTTTGTCAAGCTGGACTTACGCGGAATGCTGCACGCTCAAAAAACAAAAAAATAAAACGAGCCGCACGAAAACTGGATTTACGCAGTTGTGCTACTCGTTTACACTGTTATTATATCGTCCGAAAAATCAAAAGTCAACGAAAATAACTGTCAGAAATCGCGCCCCTCATTCGTATTACAGGTGAAAGCAACGTTGCTGAAAGGAGCTGAAACCCCAAAATGAAACCAATCGACAGGACGGAGGCGGAACGTCTGGTGCAGACCTATTCCGACATGATCCTGCGTCTGTCCTACACCTATCTGAAATCCACGCAGGACGCGGAGGACATCTGTCAGACCGTTTTCCTCAAGCTGCTGACCGGCGGCATGGTCTTTGACTCGCCCGAGCACGAAAAGGCCTGGATTCTCCGCACGGCGGCGAACGCCTGCAAGGATGCGCTCCGCGCCGCTCACCGGCGGTGCGTGGGACTGGAGGCGGTCGCGGAGGCCGCCGCTCCCGAGCCGCCCGACTCCGCCGTGCTCGACGCCGTGATGGCGCTGCCCGAAAAATACCGCGAAGCAGTGTACCTGTACTACTACGAAGGCTATTCCGTGCGCGAGGTCGCCGCCCTGCTCGGCAGGAGCGAGGCCGCGGTCTCCGCCCATCTCAGCCGCGGCCGGAAAAGCCTGCGGCAAACACTTGGAGGCGAGTTTTATGAACAAAGAGTATAACGATAACAGAGAGTATAAAAATGCGCTGGACGAGCTGCATTTCTCGGAAGAAGCGAAAAACCGCATGGTCGAGCGGCTGATGGAGCGCGCAGAGCAGCCTGCGCCCCGCCGTGTCCGCCGTTTCCCGCGCATCGCGGCGGTCGGCGTCGCGGCGGCCCTCGTGCTCAGCATCGGCGCGGGCGCGTCCGGCGTGCTGAAATCAGCGAGCGAGGTCTTTGCCGGTGTGTTCGGCCCGACGGCGGACACCGAGATCATCGACCAGATCGGCCGTCCCATCGGCGCGAGCGACACCTCGAACGGCGTGACCGTCACCGCGGACGCGATCCTGTTCGACGGATATAACTACCTCATTTCCTACACCTTGGAAAAAGACGACGGCAGCGCGTTCGACTGCACGAAAAACCCGGATACCGGTCTGTATGACCTGTACTGGAAGCGTTCGGACAGCACCATCGGGCGCGGCGTAGACGGTGCGTCCGGCAGCAGCTACTTCTATGACGAAAATCCGAGCGACAACGCCATCCAGTATGTCGAAACCATGTCGTACAACGATGCGGTGCAGACTGGCGGCACGGTTAAGATCACGCTCGGCGACCTGTGCGTGCTGAACAGTGAAAACGGCGAGCCGACAACTATCGCCAAGGGCGCATGGCGCCTCAAGTTCAAGCTGGAAGCCGACAACAGCGCGGTTGAGCTGCCTGCGGGTCAAAATATCGATGTGAACGGACGGAGCGCCGCTGTCGATACCATCGTTCTCTCGCCCATCGGCTACCATGTGGTGTACACGGTGGACGGCGAAGCGACGTTCGACACGCTGTACGACGAGAACGGCGAAGAGATTCCGCAGGAGAACGGCCGCGAACCGGCCGGTGTGTGCAGCACATGGGAATCCTACGCCGCGAAGCTGCTGATCACTAAAACCGACGGCACCGTGCTCGACTTCTCGGACTTCGGCGGCAGCATGGACCCGCATGACGGCAAGACCGTCTGCACCCGTCAAGGCACGTTTGATACCGTTATCCCGCTGGATGACATCGCTTCCGTCACCATCGGCGACGTTTCCATCCCGATCGAGTAAAAACACAGCCGCCCGGCATTCGATTCTGCCGGGCGGCTTTGCTGTCGAAAAGCTGGCGTTTTCGGCAAGCTGCGAGCCGTTTTCCTCATGAAAACGGCTCTTTTCATCTGTTTTTCTTTTGCTCCCGGAGCATTCTCCGCGCCTCCGCGAACGCCCTGTCCTCGCCCTCGTCGCGCAGGACGCGCAGCAGATACTCGAGCGTTTGCGCGGTTTCGGGATGGATGATGTAGTGATCGACCGACCGCGCGTAATAGTCATAGGGGTCGCTGTCGCGGTAGGCCGCGCCTCGATAGGTCTTGCTCGCGGCCACGCGGTCGCAGAACATTTCCAGCACGTATTTCAACGGCATTTTCATGCCGCACATGCCCGAGCCGTCCGCCGCATAGTCGATCCAGTATTCCAGATGATGACGGTTGCGGCCCTTGTGGTGCAGCCATGCGGCGCTGTATCCCTTTTCGCGCCGCTCGATCTCGTTCGGACTGCGGTTTCCCTGATAATACCGTGCCCCCGCTGCAAACTCGACCGGACTGAATTTGCTCAGGTCATGCGTGAGCCCCTGACGGTACAGGCCGACGCGCCAGCAGTGCCGCAGGACCAGAAACCGGTGATGCTGCACCGTGCGCAAATGCTGAAGCCATTTCAAAAGCAAGCCCTCCTCCGCCATTTTCGGCTGATAGTATTTTACCACGCAGCTGCAAAAAAGAAAAGGGCGGAACGGGAATTTTCCGCCGTGCATTCCGTGCATCATTTTCGAACTTTTCTCCGACGAATACGCGGCCTATCGTTGCATTTCCATGAATTTCATGGTACAATTATTGCACAAAGAGCTTCAAGGAGGAAAGAATATGACTCTTCGCTATATGGTCATCGGTGCGGACGGGACAGGCGCTCCGCTCGGTGCTTTTCTGGCAAAAAACAGTGCGGATGTAACGCTCATCGCGCGCGGTGCGCATCTCGCCGCCATGCAGGAAAAAGGCCTGCGCTTCGAGCAGAGCGACGGCGAAACCTGGACCGTTCCGGTGAAGGCCTTCGACATGGACGGCTTCCTCGCCGCGAAGGCGCAGGGCGCTCCCTCGCCCGATGTGATCTTTGTCTGCGTCAAGGGTTATTCGCTCGACGATACCATCCCATTTATCCGCAGCGCGGCCGGCGAAAAAACCGTTGTCATCCCCATTCTCAACATCTACGGCACGGGACGCACGATGCAGGCGCAGCTCCCCGGTCTGCTCGTGACCGACGGCTGCATCTACATCTCGTCCAATCTCGCCGCTCCCGGCGTGATCCAGCGTCACGGCTCGATCTTCCGCATGATCTTCGGCACGCCCGACCACCGCACGGACAATCCGGTGCTCTGTCAGGTCGCCGCCGACCTCACCGCCGCCGGTATCGACACGCTTTACTCCCCCTTTGTCGAGAAGGACACCCTGCTCAAGTTCTCGCACGTCTCCCCCATGGCGGCCTGCGGTCAGTATTATCACGTGAAGGCCGGCGCGATGCAGAAGCCGGGCGAAATCCGCGAGTGCTTCATCCGCCTCGTCGGTGAAATTCTCGAGCTTGCGCGCGCGATGGGCATCGAGCTGGATGACAAGCCGGACGCGCCGCTCATGCAGTCCCATCTGAAAATTCTCGACGATCTCGCCGAGTCCGCATCCACCTCGATGCAGCGCGACATTGAAGCCGGAAAAAACTCCGAGGTCGACGGACTCATCTATCAGGTCGTCCGTCTGGCCGACAAATACGGCCTCGCCTGCCCGGAATACCGCAAGGTCGCTCAGAAAGTCAAAGCAGAGCTCGCTGAAAAATAAAATTCAGGCAGCAGAAAACCTCCCGTTTCACGAAAAAGCGGGAGGTTTTTTATCATATCAGGCTCTTACAGGAACTTAAACAGGTTCAGTCCGGTCACATCGTCGTACTGACGGTCGATCCTGCCGTCGATCAGACGGATGACCATCTCGCAGGTCGCGCTGACCTCCGCACGGTTCAGATGACCGCCGAACACCTCGCCCCTGTCGTTTCCGGCGCTCAGATGCAGATGGGTGTAAAATTCGCCGTTCATCGTGTCGATCGTGCCGGTCAGCGAGACAATTTCAAAGCTGCCCTCGAACGAATTGGCGTAATACTTCTTCTCATCGATCTTGTACACGCCGACAGTAAAGCTGCCGAGCGCACCGAGCGCCTGCACACTCGCAAGCTGAATGTTTTCCTTGAGCGCGACCGTCTTGACCTGCTCGAGGATTTCCTCGCCGCGGTCGATGCGGACGAGCAGCGTGTCGCCAAATCTTCTGTAATCCATCGTTTTTCCTCCTTGTTCGGATTTGTTTTCCGCCTCAACCGTACCACGGACACGGCGATATGTCAAGACAGGATAACACTCCTCTGCCGGTATGACAGAGGAGTGCATCGCTTTTATACAGAAAGCCGCAGCCGTCAGACATTGAAAAATTATTTACAGAAAGGAAGATTATCATTGAATCAGGCTATGAATAGGGATATACATTGATGTTCTGTCCCGCGCTGCGCAAAATCGGCAGGAACGCACAGCGCGAGACATAAACAGGGATATAATGTTTCAGAGAGAGAACATTTTACGGCTTGCGGGCTTTTTGTAACAGATTAGTCCTCCGCGAGCTTTTTGTAGCGCTCGTAGCGGGCCTTGACGTCCTCGACCTCCTTCGCGTACAGGGCGTCGGCCTTGTCCGGGAAGTTGTTCTTGAGGGAAGCGAAGCGGTTCTCGCCCATCAGGAAGTCCATGACCTTGTCGGTGTCCGGCTCCTTGGAGTCGAGCTGGAACGGGTTTTTGCCTTCCGCGATGCGGCGCGGGTCGTAGCGGTACAGATGCCAGTAGCCGCACTCGACCGCCTTCTTCATCTCGTCCTGAGAAGTGCCCATGCCGGCCTTGATATGCTGCTCAAGGCACGGGCAGTAGCAGATGACGATGGACGGGCCGTCGTAGGACTCGGCCTCGCGCAGCGCCTTGAGGGTCTGCGCCTGGTCTGCGCCCATCGCGACCTGTGCAACGTAAACGTACCCGTACTGCATCAGGATCGCGCCGAGATCCTTCTTTGCGACCTTTTTACCGGATGCCGCGAACTTTGCGGTAGCGGAAGTCGGGGTTGCCTTGGAGGACTGGCCGCCGGTGTTGGAGTAGACCTCGGTGTCGAGCACGAGCAGGTTGACGTCCTGATTCTGCGCCATGACGTGGTCGATGCCGCCGAAGCCGATGTCGTAGGCCCAGCCGTCGCCGCCGACCGCCCAGACCGACTTCTTCGCGAGGAATTCGCGGTTGTCGAGGATGTACTTGACCTCGTCGGTCTGCTCAGCCTTCTCGAGCGCTGCGATGAGCGCGTCGGAGACTTCGCGGGACTTCTCGCGGTCGTTCCAGTCTGCGAGGTATGCTGCTGCTTCCTCAGCCGCAACGCCTGCGTTCTTCAGCGCCTCGATGCGGATGAGCAGCTCCTTGCGGATGGCGTCCTGTGCGTGATAGAAGCCGAACGCGAACTCTGCGTTGTCCTCGAACAGCGAGTGCTCCCACGCCGGGCCGTGACCCTTGCAGTCGCGGCAGTACGGCAGGATCGGTGCGCCGCCGCTGATCGCGGACGAGCAGCCTGCTGCGTTGCCGACGTACATGCGGTCGCCGAACAGCTGGCTGAGCAGCTTGATATAGGTCGTCTCGGCGCAGCCTGCGCAGGCAGCGGAGAACTGGAAGTAGGGCTTTGCGAACTGAACATTCTTGACGCTCTTGTCGCTGATGACGTCCTTCTTGAGGTAGCTTTCGTTCATGGCAACGTCGTCGAACAGCGGCTGCTCGGACTTCATCTCCTCGAACGGCGCCCACGTCAGCGCGTCCTTTGCCGGGCACGCGGTCAGGCACACGCCGCAGCCGAGGCAGTCATACGGCGAAAGCTGCATGCGGAAATTGTACTTCGGCGCGTCCTTGCCGAGGCCCTTTGCCGGAGCGGTAACGAAGGAATCCGGAACACCGGCCTTCTCCTCGTCGGTCAGCAGGACCGGACGGATTGCCGCGTGCGGGCAGCACATCGAGCAGCGGTTGCACTGGATGCAGGCGTCGGGGTTCCACTTCGGAACCTTGGTCGCAACGCCGCGCTTGGAGTAGACCGAGGTGCCGTTCTCCCACGTGCCGTCGAGCACGCCGTACTTCTGGAATACGGAGACCGGGAGCTTGTCGCCCTGCTGCTTGTCGAGCGGCATGACGATGTCGCGGACGAACGGGGTCATGTTCTTCGGCTCTGCAACCGGCTCGTCGGTCGCGTCCGCCCATGCAGCCGGGATCTCGACCTTGACGGACGCCTGAACGCCGAGATCGACCGCCTGGTTGTTCATGTCGACGATCTTCTGACCGGCCTTCTTGAAGTAGGAGTTATAGTTGTTCTTCTTCATATCCTCGATCGCGAGGTCCATCGGGATGACCTTGGTCAGCGCGAAGAATGCGCCCTGAAGGATGTTGTTGGTGCGCTTGCCGAGGCCGATAGCCGCCGCCAGACCGTTCTCCACGCCGGTGATGATCTTCTTGCTCAGCAGCAGGAAGATGGACAGGCCGCCCATCAGCACTGCCAGCAGGAGGTCATTCGTGCTGCGGATAATTTTTTTCATAGACTTTTCTCCTTTCAACCACACCCCTCAGGTGAAGTGAGAATTTTTTGCCCGCACCGTTCACCGCAGATACGGAACGGACGTTATCTCAATAATCCGTATGAAAAAACCGCACCGTTCCATGCTGCGAAGGGCCGGAGAGCCGGCCGCGCAGCCGAGGGGTATCATCTCGGCGCGCGGCGCGAACCGTTTTCCGGTTTCTTCGCCTTATAGAACAGTGCGGTTTTGACTTCTGCCGGGCGATTGCTCAGCAGTTGTACGGATTTTTGATTTGAATGCCGGTGTCCACGAACGAGGTCTCTACGGGCGTGTCGCGGAAGATTGCTTCCGTGAGCAGCTGCACAGAGCGGTAGCCCTGCATGTACGGTCCCTGATCGATGAGGAACTGCACGGTGCCCTTTTTCAGAAAACTCATATTGGACTCGGTTATGTCAAAACCTACTACTTTGATCCTGCCGGTCAGTCCGGCGTCATCGACGGCGTGCGCGGCGCCGCTGAGACCGGCGCCGCTGACGAAGATGCCCGAGATGTGCTCTCTCGCGGCGATCATGTCGCGCGTCTGCCGGTAAGTCAGCTCGTGGCTGCCCTTGCCGTAGATCACATGAGATACGTCGGTACCTCGCTTACGGAAGTACTCCGCAAATCCATTCAAGCGTTCCTCGCTCGAAACGTGCCGAGCGTCGACGCCCACGAGCAGCATCTCGCCGCCCGGCCCCGCGATCTGTTCCATCAGACAGGCGGCGCAGGCGCCTGCCCGGCAGGAGTCCTGCCCGACGAAGCAGTCGCGCAGACCTTTGTCGCGGATATCCTCGTTGTAGACAACGATCTGCATCTGCTCCCGCGAAATCTCCCGGAGGCACCGGTCGATCTCGTCGGAGAGGACGCCTCGAATGGCGAGTCCGCGAACGCCTCCGTCCAGCAGCCGCCGGAGCGAGGCGAGGTAGCCCTCCGTATCATCGGGATGCGCGTATTCGATCAGCACCTCCACGCCATGCTGCTGTGCGTAAACGACGCCTTCGTTCACACCCTGCATGACCTGCTTCTGGAAATCCGGTTCGCGGAACGCGACCAGAATGCCGATCTTGTTTTTCTTTCGTGACAGGTAGAAGGCCCGTCCGAGCGCATTTGGCTGGAAATCCAGCTCCTGCATGACCGCCCGAACCTTTTCTTCGGTCTCCGGTCTGACCTGACCACGATTGTGGAGCACGCGGTCTACTGTGCCGCGTGACACGCCTGCGAGCTTTGCGATCAATTCCAAGTTTGTCATTTTTGTCGTCTTATCAGCCTTTCGAGCATTTTTAGTGTAGGGTTTGACATAATTTTATTATAAACCCACACACGTTCCCGAGGCAAACAAAATTCATTGTGCAAAGTCGCCTCAATTTTAACATTTTTCGTTCCGTGCACGTGCACGAAACACTGAAAAATAAAAAGCGCCTGGTTTTTCTACCCTTTGCTTAACTATACTACAAATTCATATGAAGCAAATTACAAGCGTCATTTGTAATAAAATAGTTTCAATTTTTTTGTGACTTCCCACAAGAAATCTTAACGGGAACATAACAAAAATGTCCGCCTGCACAGCAGGCGGACATTTAAAATTTGAAACAGCCTTATTCCTCGGCCGTGCTTTCGGCCACGGCGATCTTGTGGCGATCCGCGTAGCCGGTGAGGATGAGCGTCAGCGCGCCGTCGCCGGTGACGTTGCAGGCGGTGCCGAAGCTGTCCTGAAGCGCGAAGATGGTCAGCATGAGCGCGGTGCCCGTGCCGTCAAACAGCAGGATGCCGGTGATGAGGCCGAGCGACGCCATGACCGTGCCGCCCGGAACGCCGGGCGCGCCGATGGCGAAAATGCCGAGCAGCATGCAGAACAGGACCATCGTGCCGACCGACGGAATCTTGCCGTAAAGGATCTGCGAGACCGTCATGACGAAGAACACCTCGGTCAGGACCGAGCCGCACAGATGGATGTTCGCGAACAGCGGGATGCCGAAGTCGACCATGTCCCTGCGCAGGACAGTGGACTTCTTCGCGCAGCGCAGCGCGACGGCAAGCGTCGCCGCAGAGGACATCGTGCCGACCGCGGTGATGTATGCCGGGCCGTAGTGCCGCACGACCTCGATCGGGTTTTTGCCCGAGTATGCGCCGGCGAGCGCGTACAGCAGCAGCATCCACAGATAGTGACCGATCATGACGATCACGATGACCTTGAGGAACACCGGGAACTGCTTGGTGATCGTTCCCTCATATGCCAGACCGCAGAAGGTGGAGGCGATGAAGAACGGCAGCAGCGGGATGATGATCTTGGAGACGATGGCCAGAACGACGTTCTGGATTTCGTCGAGCAGCGCCTCCAGGCGCTTGGATTTGGTCCAGGTGATCGCAAGACCGACCATCAGCGACAGCGCGAGCGCGCTCATGACGTTCATGATCGCCGGGATCTCGAGCTGGAACAGCACCTCGGGCAGCTCCTTCAGACCCTCGACCTGCGAAACGATGGACAGGTGCGGAATGATGGCATAGCCTGCCGCAGCAGAAACGAGCGCCGCGCCGACCGACGAACAGTACGCCAGAACGAGCGCCACGACCAGCATGCGCGAAGCGTTGTGGCCGAGCTTGGTGATGGACGGCGCGATGAAGCCGATGACGATCAGCGGCACGCAGAAGGTGATGATCTGGCCGAGCACCTGCTTGATGGTAACGACGACATTCATGACCGCCTCGTTCGCCACGAGACCGAGCAGAATGCCGACGATCACGCCAAGCAGCAGCTTGAACGGCAGACTTTTAACGATTTTCCCCATAGTGATTACTACTCCTCTTTTTTATGCTCTTTCACAGGGTTCCCCCGTGACATCCATTATATGATACCTTTTATATCCCTTTTCGTCAACAGGTTTAAGGCTTTTTCATGCTTCCTCCCCTCCTCCAGAAAGCAAAACCCCCCTTCCACGATAGAAAGGGGGCCTTGCCGGAGACTTGCGGAAGGATCCGGGCAGGATATTCCGCTTACTGAAAGGGGCAGGTAGGAGGTGTCGTGTTGTTGTGTATCAGCCGATACCGCCGTAGATGATGCCAAGTACAAGAGCCGCGAGGGAAAGCGGAATGTAGACGTACTTGCCAAGCGGGTAGAACCAGGAACCGATCGGCTTCTTTGCGCCGTTGTTGACTTCCTCGAGAGCGGACTTCTTGCTGAGTACCCAGAAGAACATGACGCCTGCGAGAGCTGCGCCCAGCGGGCAGATGTAAATGGATACAACGTCCATCCACTGAGAGGTCCACGGCTGAATGGAGATCGAAACGATCAGGCCGATGACGCCGATGGTGCCAACGGCTGCTGCGCGATTAAACTTGAACTGCTCCTGCAGGAACGCGATCGGAGCCTCATACAGGTTGACGATCGAGGAAACGCCTGCGAACAGAACGCAGATGAAGAATACCACGCCGATGATACGGCCGCCGGGCATTGCGTTGAATACGTTTACGAGGTAAACGAACATCAGGCCAGGGCCGCCATGAACTTCGCTGATGCCAGCGCCGAGAACCGCTGCCATCGACGGAACGATAACGAGTGCTGCGAGCAGCGCTGCGATGGTGTCGAAGACTGCTACGTTGCGAGCGGAGCCCGGGATATCCTCGCCTTCCGGCAGATAGGAACCGTAAATAACCGAGCCGTTGCCTGCAACAGACAGGGAGAAGAACGCCTGGCCGAATGCAAATACCCATACCTTCGGGTCTGCAAGACCAGCCGGATTGATCGTCAGGATGTACTTGTAGCCTTCCTGTGCGCCCGGGAGGGTCGCGATGTAGACTGCCAGTACGAGGAACAGGCCGAACAGAACCGGCATCATGATCTTGTTTGCCTTCTCAATGCCGCCTGCGATGCCCATTACCATGATTGCGAGAGAAACGACCAGAGCGATGATCTGCCATACGCCGTTGCCGATGCCGAAGAAGCCGGCCGACGCCATTGCCTTGAGGGCTTCGCCGAGGGTCTCAGCCTCCGGTGCGGTCACGCCGAACGTACCGCCGATCGCGCCCATGTCGGTGCCGAGGCTGTACAGGCCGCCGGTGATCGACAGGAATGCGTACTTAAAGATCCAGCCGAGAACGACCGTGTAGCCGATCGCGAGCATCAGCGCGCCGATGATCGGGATAGCGCCGATGGCCTTGCCAGCCTTGTCGCTGCCGGTCCGCTCCTTGGTGCACATGCCGAACGCGCCTACCGGGCCTGCCTTTGCGCGGCGGCCGAGCGCGAACTCTTCAATAACACCGGAAGAGCCGATCAGGATAACGAAAAGGAAATACGGCAGCAGGAAGGTCATGCCTCCGTACTGCTGAACCATGATCGGGAAACGCCAGATATTGCCCATGCCGACGGCAGAACCGATACAAGCTAAAATAAATCCCCACTTACTTTGGAAGCCATCTCGTTTTTCTACCGTGTTCGTATCTTTACTCATATTTTACACCCCTCTTTTGTGTAACTGTTCTCTAAATCTCGAACATACCGGGTCATTGCGTAAAATGTTTTGCTGATGCTGAAAGAAAAAAGCAGCGTCCGCAGAAACTGTTTAGTTTTCCGCGGACGCTGCCGGTCTTGCCTTTCTCACAGAACCCTCTGCGAGTCAGTATCTACTTGTGCATGAGTCCTGCGCTCTTTCCGCGCGACGCAGGTTACGTCCGTATTGTTACGGAAAAGGCACCGCGCCGCGAAGGTCACGGTGCCTCTCTCTTTTTATGCTATGCCGTGAGAACGGATGAAATTACTTCTCCTCGTTCGGGTACGGCTCCAGGAATGCGTGGAAGTGACGCATCGGCAGATTGTGGCCCCAGACAATACGCATGTTCGGGATGTTCTCACGATCCTCGTACAGAGCCTTAACAGCTGCGATAACGTAGTCGAGGTGCTCCTTGGTCAGACGGCTGCGGTCGATTGCGAAGCGAACTACGTTACATACTTCAGCCTGCTGCTCCGGAGTCTTCAGGTCATACTCCATGGAGTAGTCGCCCAGCTCGGATACACGGATGCCGTAGCGGCGGATCAGCTCAAGGCTGAAGCCCTCACCAGCGAAGGTGTCGTGGCCGCGCTTGCCGTCGAAGAACTCATCCATGTTGATGTATACAGCGTGGCCGCCTGCCGGCAGTACAACGCCCTTAACGCCAGCGTCGTAGAAGCCTTCTGCCAGGTAGTTACACTGAGCAACACGCTCGTTCATGTAGTTAAAGTCGCAGGACTCGTACAGGCCAACTGCCAGAGCCATGATGTCACGGCCGGACATGCCGCCGTAGGAATCGTTGCCGTAGCAGGAGATCTGCTTAACCTTCAGCAGAACGCCAACGTCGGTCTTAACGGTGCCGTCTTCGTTGAAGTCGGAGAAGTTCTTCCAGAACAGGCCCTTATCGCGGAATGCGAGCATGCCGCCCATGTTAGCGTGGCCGTCCTTCTTAGCGGACATGGTGAATGCGTCGCAGTAGGAGAACATCTCGGTAGCGATCTCAGCGATGGACTTGTCGGCATAGCCTTCCTCATTCATCTTGATGAAGTAAGCGTTCTCAGCCCAGCGAGCGGTATCGAATACCAGCGGGATGTTGTACTTATGCGCAACGCGGTTGATTTCCTTCAGGTTGCCCATGGAAACGGCCTGGCCGCAAACCGGGTTGTTGGTGATGCAGGTGAAGATCAGCGGAACGTTCTCCGGACCTACGCCCTGAATCAGCTGCTCCAGCTTCTCGATATCCATGTTGCCCTTGAACGGGTTCTTCTCGTAACGGCCGCCTTCCGGTACTTCCCACAGCAGGGTCTTGTTGTACAGGTTACGCGGAATGGAACCCATCTGCTTGATGTTGCCTTCGGTGGTGTCGAAGTGACCATTCGACGGAATGGTGAACTTCTTGCCCGGGTGACGCTTAGCAAGGATGTTGCGAACGATTTCCATCAAAACGGACTCAGCTGCACGGCCCTGCTGGATGATAAATGCGTTCGGGCGCTCCATCTGAGCTGCGCCGCCATTGAACAGGCCGCCTTCGTACTCGCAGAGATAAACTTCGTCCATCATCTTCTCAACGTCGCGGCAATCGGTGCGAACGAGGTCGATGATCTTCTTCCAGTTCTTCTCGCCGCCGCGCTCGAAGATGTCGCGGAAGGTGTCGAGCAGAACGTAATAACCGGTGTTGCGGCCGTAAGCCTCGTCGCCGAGGAACAGGCTTGCCCACTGATGATTGGTCATTGCAGTGGTACCGGAGTCGGACAGCATATCAACGGTCAGCATGCCGGACGGGAATGCGAACTCGTTGTAATGAGTAGCCTGAAGAGCGCGCTCACGCTGCTCAACGGTTACTTCCGGAAGATCACGGACTGCGTAAGTAAAATGATGGGGTGCGGGTACGTTCAGCGGATACTGCTTGCTCATAATAAATTACCTCCATTTTTTTGGCGTTGTTGCCGTTTGTGTTTTGGAGGCACCCCGGTCGTCGAAGAGGCTTTTTATTGTTTCCTCTCCGCCTGGCGGACAGCACCTTGTCTGTAAAAAAGGGTTATAACGGGGTTTCGCGCTGCGTCATTACGGTGCTACCGCAATGACCTCGATCTCTACCAGAGCATCCTTGGGCAGGCGCGCAACTTCAACAGCCGAACGGGACGGATAGCCGCCCTCGCCGAAGAACTCAGCATATACCTCGTTCATCGCGCCGAAGTTGTTCATGTCGCTGAGGAACACGGTCGTCTTGATGACGTCCTTCATGTCTGCGCCGCCCTCTTCGAGGATGGCCTTGACGTTGGTCAGCGACTGGCGGGTCTGCTCTTTAATACCCTCCGGGAAAGCGCCCGTGGCGGGATCAAGCGGAAGCTGGCCGGACGTGATAATCAGCTTACCTGCTGCAACACCCTGTGCATAGGGGCCGATCGCTGCCGGTGCCTTTTCCGTACTGATGATCTGCTTCATTTCCATCAGCCTCCTTTTCATGTCATAAACTTTATCACACTTAAAACCTTTTGTCAACGCATTATTGTGCACTTTGTATGAATGACCACAAACAAATCCCCGTTTTTGTGTCCTATTTCCATATGTTTTGTGCATTCTCACAACTGAGTATTTTTTTAATTGTGATAAATTCCTTTTCACCTTCTTTTGACAAGCTCTGAGCGGTATTATATAATATAAGTAACACTTCTACCGGAAGAAAAACACACACACGTCGTTTTCCATTTCAAAAATGAGGTGAGATCACATGGCAAATCCACTGCTGCAGCAGTATATCAAGGTAACCGAGTTCCTCGGTCTGACCCTCGGACCGGACTATGAGGTCGCGCTGCACGACATGACCGACAAAAACCGTTCCATCATCGCCATCGCCAACAACCACATCAGCGGGCGCGATGTCGGTGCGCCGCTGACCAACGTCGCGCTCAAGATTCTGATGGACAGGAGCTACGAGACGCAGGACTACCGCCTGCACTACTGCGGCATGTCCGCAAAGGGCAAGGTCCTCCGCTCCTCGACCATGTTCATCAAGCAGAACGGTAAGCTCATCGGCATGCTGTGCATCAATTTCGACGATTCCAAATACCGCGAAGCGAGCGACGCTATCCTCAAGCTGTGCCACCCCGACCGCTTCGTCGAGGCGCATGTGCAGATCGACGAGTCGCAGTTTTCGGACAAGCCGGCGTGTCCCCCCGCAGTCTCGCCCGAGAGCTTTCATAACTCCATCGGCGATGTGGCTGAGGACGCCGTTGCAAACGAGCTGTCCCGTCTCGGCGTGAGCGCCGACCGTCTGACGCCCGAGGAGCGCCTCAAGATCGTCGCCTCTCTCAAGGAAGGCGGCATCTTCCTGCTCAAGGGCGCGGTAAAGGACGTCGCCGCGGCGCTTTCCTGCTCGCAGGCGAGCATTTACCGTCATCTCGCGCAGCTCAAGAGCGAAGTCCCGGAAGAATGAGGAGGTGACGCCATGCTGCGTGATTACGTGCGCCGCCTGCTCCAGCTCGCAGCCGGGATCGCCGTCAGCTCGCTCGGCATCGTGCTCATGCTTCAGGCAAACGTCGGTCTAGAGCCGTGGAGCGTGCTCCAGCAGGGCTTGACGCTCGTCCTGCCGATCTCCTACGGCCTCGCCACGGTCATCGCGGGCGCCGCCGCGATCGGTCTGGCTGTCCTGCTCGGCGAGAGCTTCGGCGTCGGCACGATCGTCAACATCATCGGCTGCGGCGTGTGCATCGACGCGATGCTCGCACTCGACTGGGTGCCGCAGCTGCATTCGCTCCCCGGCGGCATCGCGATGCTGCTCGCAGGACTGGAGCTGCTCGCGCTCGGCACATGGATGTATATGCGCAGTGCGCTCGGCGCAGGGCCGCGCGATGCGCTGATGGTCGCGCTCGCGAGAAAGACCGGCCGCTCCGCCGGTGTCTGCCGTATCTGTGCGGATATTCTGGTAACGGTCTCCGGCTTTCTGCTCGGCGGCCAGTTCGGCATCGGCACGGTCATCTCCGCGCTCGGTCTCGGCTCGCTCATCAATCTGAATTTCAGCCTGCTGCATTTCCGCCCGGCGAAGGTGCATCAGGAAAACATTGCGGAAACGCTCCGCTATCCCCGCTCATAATTTCCGCACCGCCCGCAGACAGCCCGCCTGCGGGCGGTGCTTTTCTGGCGTTTTTCGAATTTTCTCTTGCGCAGACCGCGAAAAAGCGCGATAATAGAGAAAGAAAACCGGTCTCTCAGCAACGGAGGAACGATTATGTCAGTGACACTCAAACAGATCGCCGATATGGCGGGCGTACATAAATCCACGGTCGACAAGGTCATTCACGACCGTCCGGGCGTGAGCGAGGCGAAGCGTGAGCAGATCCGCGCCCTGCTCGAACAATATGGCTACGAGTCCAACCCGCTCGCAAAGGCGCTCAATTACCAGAAAAAGAAGCTGACCGTCGGCATTCTGCTGGCGCACACAGCAGCTTCCGCCGCGCTGCGGCACGGCATCGAGCGCGTGCGGCAGGATTTCGCGAGCTTCAACATCGCGCTCGACCTGCGCGAGACCGAGGCCGCTGACACAGAGCAGCAGGCCGCCTGTCTGCGGGAATTCCGCGAGAGCGGAGCGGCCGGCGTCATCGCCTGCACGGCGGATGATGAGGCGGTGAAAACCGCGCTCTGCGCCCTGCACGATGCGGATATTCCGCTCATTCTTGTCCACAGCGCGCCGGAAAACGTGCCGTGCCTGTGCCGCATCGAGCAGGATGTGCAGCAGGCAGGCCGCACGGCGGCGCGAATGCTCAGGCTTCTGCTCGGCGGCAGCGGCAGGGTCGGCGTACTGCGCACCCCGGGCGGCGTCACGCCGCAGGAGCAGTCGCTCGCGGACGCGCTCGATGAAAATCTGCCGCTCGCAGTGGCCGCCGAGACCAAGCCCTCCCCCAAGCTCGCCTACATGAACACCCGTGCCCTGCTCAGCCGCTGTCCCGGACTCGATGCGCTCGTCATCCTCTGCGGCTGCGTGCCCGAGGTCTGCCGCGCGATTCATGATGCAAATCCGGCCGCTCGTCCCGCGCTGCTGTGCTTCGAGAACAGCCCGGAGATCGCCGCGCTCCTCCGCAGCGGCGCGGTCGCCTGTGCGGTCAGCTGCGACGCGGCCGAGCAGGGACGGCTCGCCATGCGGCTGCTGTTCGAGCACCTCGTCTACGAGCGCAAGCCTGAGCAGAGCACGGTCTGCACGCCGAGCCTCATCACCCTCGCGGAAAACGCATAAAAACCGCGCGTTATCTATAAACTCTCGCTCACCGTCACCGGCAGGCGAGAGTTTATAATTTTTTTGTGAACTTTCCATCCTGTAAATTGACAACGGTTTGCGCGTAAACTATACTGTAAAATGAAAAAGAATGCTGAGGCAGCACCATATCATTTTGCGGTGCCGCCCTTAACCCAAGGGGAGATTTACTATGCTGAACGAGGACACGCGCCTGCTGCTCGCGCGCTGTCGCAGGGGAGATGCCGAGGCGCAGAGCGAACTGCTCCGCGCGATACAGCCGCGTCTCTATTTCTACTGCCTGAAAATGCTGAAGGACGAGCGCCGCGCACAGGATACCGAACGGAAAATCTTCTGCGAGGTGCTGAACGGCCTTTCTGAACTGAAAAACGACGAGGATTTCCCGCTCCGGACGGTGAGCACCGCCGCAAGGCTGTGCCGCGCCGCGGCAAGGAACGCCGCGCCCGAGCAGGCCGACTCCGCGCCGTTTATCGACGGCCCGATGCAGGTCCTGCCGGACAAGGCGCTCGACAGCGAGGAGAACCGCTGTCTCGCCGCCGCGCTCACTGCCGCCCTGCCCGATGTACAGCGCGAATGCGTGCTGATGTACTATTATCTCGAAATGAGCATCAGCGAGATCGCAGCCGCTCTTGCCATTTCCGAAAGCGCGGTAAAAACGCGCCTCGGCGGCGCGCAGAGCGCCATAGAGCGCGGCGTTCGCGGGAGAGAGACCGCCGACCCGTCGCTGCGGGGCGTATCCCTTCTGCCTTTTCTGCGGCATTTTCTGTGCCTCGATGCGGAACTGACCGAGCTCGACGCACAGACCGCCGCAAGGCTCGTGCAGGCCGCGCTCGCGAGCGTCGAAAAGAAGGCCGCAGCCTGCGAAAAGGCGGCGGCACGCTCCGCTGCCCGGGACGCCGCGAAAAAAGCAGGCAAGTCTCCGCTGCTGCTCCTCCTCGCGAAGCACCGCCATGAAACGTTTGCGGCCGCTTTTGCTCTCGTGCTGTGCTCTGCGGCGCTCATCGCATGGGGCACGCAGCCGAAGATCGAAAACGTCCCCGACGAGACAGCCTCTGCCGAGATCGAGGCGCAGACCGGGGAGGACAGCTTTTCCAATCCGTGGGCGGACACCGATACCGACACGGAGGACGCCGAGGCGGGCGTTGTCCTGACCGTGCACCACCGCGTGCTCGCCGCACGCAGCTGTCCGCTCGTTACCTATGTGTCCGCCTACGACCGCGCGACCGGCGATGCCATCCCGGAAAACGAGCTTGAATGGTCGGTCAGTCGCCGCTCCCTGCTGCGCTTTAACCCGGATGACGGCAGCGTCTCCATCCCGGGCGACCCCCTCGGCGAACAGGTCTCCACCGGCACGGTCGAGCTGACCGTCAAATGGGGCAAATATACCGATACCGCGGTGTTTGATCTGGTGGAGCAGCACGAAAACGCGATTCTCGACCGCACCAACATCACGCTCCCCGCGAACACCGAAACGACCGCCGTGCCGACGAAGATCGACATCACGCAGGACGGCGTTATCGTCCTGCGCCAGATTTTTTCCGGCAGCGAGTTTTATTTCGACAAGGCGACCCAGAGCACGGTCATGACCGACCAGAGCTATACCGACGAGATCGAGAGCGTGGAATGGATCGTAGACGACCCGTCCATCGCGGAAGCCGTGCCGCAGGTCTCCCCGAACGGAAAGACCTTCTACTGCACCTTCCGCACATACCAGCCCGGCCAGACCTGTCTGACCTGCCGCGTGACGCGCACGGACGGCTCGACGGCCTACCAGTACTGCGACATCACGGTCGTAGAGCCGACCGAAGAGCAGCAGACCGCAGACAGTACGCAGACGGACGAGACCGCGCCGGTCTCTCCCGATGCCGCAGCGGCCGAATAAAAATAGATAAAATTTCAGCCTCGACATTTCTGCCGAGGCTGTATTTTTGTATTTCGTTCTGTAATATTTATCGGATTTATTCCGTATCGTATTTTGCTGCCGGGTCGAGCACGACCGCGCGCGTCGCGTTATCGTAGGCTACGCCGCAGTCGAGCGCCTGCGCCAGATCACGCAGCTTGACATAGTTCGCGTCGTCGATCAGATAGCTTTTCAGCGTCAGCGCCTCCCCGTCAAGGGTAATGCTCTGAGAGCCTGCGCCGGCCTGCACGACCGCCGCATCGCGCATACCCGAAAGCTCGGTCCCCAGCGCCTCGTATGCGCCGCCGCGCGACAGCTGTACGCTGTCCGACGCCGCGTCATACGCGACCGCAAACGCCTTCTCCGTGCCCGAGAGGGCCGCTGCGGCATCGCGCAGCTTGATATAGTTTGCATCGTCGATCAGAAACGCAGTAAATGCCGCCCTTTTTTCCCCGACAGCGAACGCCGCATCGTTCGGCAGGGCGTTGACGGTCGGGTTTTTGATGCCGGGCAGAGCGCTCAGCGCCTTGAAGGTGTAGCCCTCGGCTTTCCAGCCGGAAATGAGGTCGTTCAGGATTGCCGCATTAGTCGAGGAGACCGCGTGCAGCAGGATGATGGCTCCGTTGTGCGCGCGCGCACGGATGGTCTGCTTCGCGGAAGCATAGGACGGCTGCGACGCCGGGTCCCAGTCTGCATACGCGACGCTCCACAGCGTCGTGTGGTAGCCGAGCGACTGTGCCCAGCTGAGATTATCATAGGTATACGAACCCTCCGGCGGACGATAGAACGGCGCGATGCGGCGTCCGGTCAGCTGCCTGTACTGCGAGCTGACCGCCGTCAGCTCGGAGGTGAAGCGCTCCTTCCCCACCTTGCTCATGTTAGGATGATTGTTCGTATGGTTGCCGACGAGATGGCCCTCGTCGCCCATGCGCCTGACAAGTGCCGGAGCGGTCTTGAGGTAATCGCCCACGACGAAGAACGCGCCGGGAACGTGCTGCTTTTTGAGGGTATCCAGTATTTTGGCAGTATTTCCGTTCTCGTAGCCGCAGTCAAACGTAAGATACAGCGTTTTCTCGTCCGCGCTCCCCATATAATAGGCGCCGTACTTTGCGAGCGTCTGCACGGTATCCTCGCCGTTCGGGGGCTGATGAAGGCCGTTTCCGTACCAGAGACCCCAGTTGGTCGCTCCTGCCGGGAGCAGCGCCATACCAAGCGCGAGCACTGCGCAAAGCGTCCGTTTACAGATGTTTTTCATGCTGTTCTCCTCCTTCGCCTTTCGACAGCTATCGGCGGACGATCCCCGTGTCCGCCATCCTTTTCTTTATCATAGGCGAAACTGCACCTGTGTGCAAGCGGTGTTCAGAAATGTAACTGTAAAAAATCCTGTCAAAATCTTATGCATTGTGCTATACTTTTCAGCAGAAAGAAGGAATTTGCATGTCAGAGAAACTTGCCGTCCTGTTCCCGGGCGTTGGCTACCAGATCGACAGACCGCTGCTGTACCACAGCGCGAAGCTGGCGCGTGAGCGCGGATACGAGGTCTGCACAGTCAGCTATCCGCCGCTGCCGACCGGTCTGCGCGGTAAGCCGGAGAGGATCCAGCAAGCGATTGAGCTTTGCAGCCGCGCCGCGGCCGAACAGCTGTCCGGAATTGCGCCCGATCAGCACAGACAGCTCCTGTTTATCTCTAAAAGTCTCGGAACGGCAGTTGCGGCGGTCTGCGCCGCCCGGTTTTCTCTCTCTCCGCAGCAGGTCTACTACACGCCGGTCGAGAACTCATTTGCGTATTTCAGACGCGAAGGTCTGGTTTTCCACGGTACCGCAGACCCCTGGGCGCGCACCGAGGTCGTAAAAAACGAATGCAGGCGGCTCGAACTACCGCTTTTTCTTGTAGAAAACGCAGATCATTCGCTCGAAACCGCCGATACACTGCATGATCTTGAGACCCTCCACCGCGTCATGGCGCGTACCGCGCAATATCTGGATGAACGCTGATTTTTCCACAGGCTGTGCATATTTTGCGCGAAATGGACATATTTTGTCCATAGCACAGGATATAATAAAGGGGAATCCGTGAAATGCTTTATTTGCGGATTTCAATTTTCATTCTTCATTTCTTTTCCGAACGGCATCATGATGCGATGCCGTTCATCTATTTTTATGTGAAAAAAGCAAAAAAGACTCAGAACCAAAGTCCTGAGTCTTAATTGTGTGCGCGTTGAGTTATCTTCCCGGGCCGTCGCCAGCCAAGTATTGTCACCGTAAATGAGCTTAACTACTGTGTTCGGAATGGGAACAGGTGTACCCTCATCACCATTAACACGCACTTACTTTCTTGTGAACAAGAAAGTAAGCAAAGAAAACTTCAATGAGTGCTCCGCACTTTACCTTCTTATCCTGAAAGCTATTCGATTTTAACACATTCCTCACGTCTTGTCAACTGTTATTTTGGTGACCCGTGGGAGAATCGAACTCCCGTTTGCGGCGTGAGAGGCCGCCGTCTTAGCCGCTTGACCAACGGGCCATAACAGCAAGACCTTCGGTTTGTGCTCTTTGAAAGTCTCACCTGTGAGGTCATCTCTGACCTCACAAGCGTCTTTCCTGGTACACCATCACGGGCTCGAACCGTGGACCCACTGATTAAGAGTCAGTTGCTCTACCAACTGAGCTAATGGTGCATACTTTCTTGTGAACAAGAAAGTATGCAAAGAAAACTTTACTGAGCGCTACCGCGCTATACCTTCTATATTCACAACTGAAAGTGTCAGATTTTCATCTTTACACCTTCAAAACTGAACAATCTTACTCGCAATCGCTATTCTTCATCGAGGTTACACCTAATTCTTTAGGTCAAGCCCTCGGCCTATTAGTATCAGTCCGCTCCATACATTACTGC